>NZ_JBEXXE010000078.1:0-29958 GCF_040630255.1 Streptomyces sp. NPDC005820 | reverse complement strand
AGGCCGGTGTCGGTTTCGCGGTCCGCCTCGACAAGGGCGACTTCATCGGCCGCGAGGCCCTGCAGCGGCGCAAGGACGACGTCCGGCGCAGGCTCACCTGCCTGACCATCGACGACCCGCAGTCCGTCGTGATGGGCAAGGAACCGGTCTACGACGGCGAGCGCGCGGTGGGGTATGTGACCAGCGCGGCCTACGGCTACACCGTGGGCAAGGGCATCGCCTACGCCTGGCTCCCGGCCGAACTCGCCACGCCCGGCACCGCGCTGCGGATCGGCTACTTCGACCAGCGTGTCGACGCGGTCGTCGCCGAGGAACCCCTGTTCGACCCGACCATGTCCCGCCTTCGCGGCTGAGCGAACCCGGAGATGCCCGATGAGCCCTCGTACCCCCGGCGCCGAGCTTCCGGACCACCCCGACTGGCTGTGGCGGACGCCTGAGCCGAAGCGGTCGTACGACGTCGTGATCGTGGGCGGTGGTGGTCATGGTCTGGCCACCGCCCACTACCTGGTGAAGAACCACGGCATCACGAATGTGGCGGTGCTGGAGAAGGGATGGCTGGCGGGCGGGAACATGGCCCGCAACACCACGATCATCCGCTCGAACTATCTGTGGGACGAGAGCGCGGGCATCTACGAGCACGCCCTGAAACTGTGGGAGGGGCTGGAGGAGGAGCTGGACTATCCGATCCTGTTCTCCCAGCGGGGTGTGCTGAACCTGGCCCACAGTCTTCAGGACGTGCGCGACAGCGTCCGCCGGGTGGAGGCCAACCGCCTCAACGGGGTGGACGCGGAGTGGCTGGACGCCGGGCAGGTCAAGGAAGTCTGCCCGATCGTGAACATCTCGCCGGACGTGCGCTATCCGGTCCTGGGCGCCACCTATCAGCCGCGGGCGGGGATCGCCAAACACGACTACGTGGCGTGGGGGTTCGCCCGGTCGGCGGACGCGGCGGGCGTGGACATCATCCAGAACTGCGAGGTCACCGGCCTGGACGTGGTCGGGGGCCGGGTGGTGGGGGTGCAGACCACGCTGGGGCCGATCGCCGCGGGGAAGGTGGCCCTGTGCTCGGCCGGCCACACCTCGGTCCTGGCCGCGATGGCGGGGATCGAGCTTCCCGTCCAGAGCCACCCCCTGCAGGCCCTGGTCTCGGAGCTGCTCGAGCCGGTGCACCCCACCGTCGTCATGTCGAACGCGGTGCACGTGTACGTCAGCCAGGCGCACAAGGGCGAGCTGGTGATGGGGGCGGGGATCGACGCCTACAACTCCTACACCCAGCGCGGGGCGTTCCACATCATCGAGGAACAGATGTCCGCGGCGCTGGAGCTGTTCCCGATCTTCGCCCGGGCGCATGTGCTGCGCACCTGGGGCGGGATCGTCGACGTGAGTCCGGATGCCTCGCCCATCGTCGGGCTCAGTCCGGTGGACGGCCTCTATCTCAACTGCGGTTGGGGGACAGGTGGTTTCAAGGCCACCCCGGGCGTGGGCTGGGTCTACGCCCACACGATCGCCCATGACAGCCCGCACGCGCTGAACGCCCCGTTCTCGCTCGACCGCTTCACCACCGGCGCGCTCGTCGACGAGCACGGCGCCGCCGCCGTGGCCCACTAGGACACCGACACCACGCGACTCTCTGGGAGCCGATCCATGCTGCTCATTTCCTGCCCGTGGTGCGGGCCCCGTGACGAGGCGGAGTTCCACTACGGCGGCCAGGCTCATGTGCCCTATCCGCAGAACCCGGCGGAGCTGTCCGACGCAGAGTGGGCGCGTTACCTGTTCTTCCGGGACAACCCCAAGGGGCCCTTCGCCGAACGCTGGAGCCACTCGGCGGGCTGCCGCCGCTGGTTCAACGCGGTCCGCGACACCTCCACCAACGAGATCCTGGCCGTCTACCGGTCCGGGGAGGAACGTCCTGAGACACCGCAGCCGAGGGTGAGCGAGCCGGTCCGTCCGGAGGCGGAGCCCTCGGCGGCGACGGCGGACGCCTCGCCGTACCGTCCGGCCGCGCATGGCCGTCTCCACGGCGGCGAACCCCTCACCTTCACCTTCGACGGCGTCGAGTACCAGGGGTACCGGGGCGACACACTCGCTTCCGCCCTCCTCGCCAACGGTGTGATCCAGGCGGCGACGAGCATCAAGTTCGGCCGCCCCCGTGGCATCTTCTCCGCCGGTGTCGAAGAACCCAACGCCGTGATCCAGATCGAGGAGCCGTTCCCGGAGCCGATGCTGCCCGCGACGACGGTAGAGCTCTACGACGGTCTGGTCGCGAGCAGCCTGCCCGGTCAGGGGCGGCTGGCGACCGAACCCGACCCGGCCCGCTACGACGCCGTGCACGCCCACTGCGACCTGCTGATCGTCGGCGCCGGACCGGCAGGCCTCGCGGCTGCCGCCGCGGCGGCTCGGTCGGGGGCCCGCGTCATCCTCGCCGACGACCAGCCCGAGGCGGGCGGCAGCCTGCTCGGCACCGGCGAACACCTCGACTGGGTCGAGGAGGTGAGGGGGCTGCTGGAAGCCGCCCCGGAGGTGCGTGTGCTGCGCCGCACCACCGTGTTCGGCCACTACGACGACAACCACCTCCTCGCCGTCGAACGCCGCACCAACCACCTGGGCGCGGCGGCCCCGGAGAACGTCTCCCGGGAACGGGTCTGGCGCATCCGCGCCCGCCGGGTCGTCCTCGCCACCGGCGCCCACGAACGCTCCCTCGCCTTCGCGGACAACGACCGTCCCGGCGTGATGCTCGCCTCCTCGGCGCGCGCCTATGTCCACCGCCACGGCGTCCTGCCCGGCCGCCGCGCCGTCGTCTTCACCACCAACGACAGCGCCTACGCCGCCGCTCTGGACCTGCACGTCGCGGGCGGGTCGGTGGCGGCGATCGTCGACACGCGGCCCGACGCGGGGGAGTGGGCCCGGCGCGCCCGCGAGGCCGGCATCGAGGTGCTCACCGGTCACGCCGTGATCGGCACCGACGGCGATCCCCGGATCACCACCGTGAGCGTGGCGCCGTACGGCGAGACCGAGGGCGGCCGGGAGTTCGCAGCCGATCTGCTGCTGGTCTCCGGCGGCTGGAACCCCGTCGCCCATCTGTTCAGCCAGTCCGGCGGCAAGCTCCGCCACGACGACACGCTCGGCTCGTTCGTGCCCGACACCTGCCGTCAGGCCGTGGAGGTCGCGGGCAGCGCGAACGGTGTGCTGGACCTCGCCGGTGTCCTCGCGCAGGGCGCGGCCGCCGGTGCCCGGGCCGTCGAGGCCGAGGGGCTCACACCGCGGGCACCCCGGCTTCCGGCGGTCGACGCGCAGCCGTACACCCCTCCGATGCAGGTCTTCACGGTCCCGGGCCGGGAAGGCGCCCCGCGCTTCGTGGACCTCCAGCGTGATGTGACCGTCGAGGATCTGTCCCGTGCGACGGGTGCCGGGCTGCGGTCGGTGGAGCACACCAAGCGCTACACCACGGCCGGTACCGCCAACGACCAGGGCAAGACCTCCGGTGTCCTGGCCAGTGGGGTCGTCGCCGAACTCCTCGGCGTGGACGTCTCCGCGCTGGGCACCACGACCTTCCGGCCCCCGTACATCCCGGTCTCGTTCGCCGCGCTGGCCGGCCGTGACCGGGGTGCGCTGAGCGACCCGGTGCGCACGACCGCCCTGCACGACTGGCATGTGACGCACGGTGCCCTGTTCGAGAACGTGGGCCAGTGGAAGCGCCCCTGGTACTACCCCCAGGACGGTGAGGACATGGAGACGGCGGTACTGCGCGAGTGCGCCGCCGCCCGTGCGGGCGTCGCCTTCATGGACGCCTCCACCCTCGGCAAGATCGACGTCCAGGGCCCCGACGCCGGCGCCTTCCTCGACCTGCTCTACACCAACATGATGAGCACCCTGAAGCCCGGCATGATCCGCTACGGCGTGATGTGCCGCCCGGACGGCATGGTCTTCGACGACGGCACCGTCATCCGCCTCACCCCCGACCGTTTCCTGGTCACCACCACCACCGGCAACGCCGCCACCGTCCTGGACTGGATGGAGGAATGGCTCCAGACCGAATGGCCCCACCTGCAGGTCCACTGCACCTCGGTGACGGAGCAGTGGGCGACCGTCGCCCT
Organism: Streptomyces sp. NPDC005820; assembly: GCF_040630255.1. Classification (NCBI taxonomy): domain Bacteria; kingdom Bacillati; phylum Actinomycetota; class Actinomycetes; order Kitasatosporales; family Streptomycetaceae; genus Streptomyces; species Streptomyces sp. NPDC005820. The sequence goes on along the minus strand of NZ_JBEXXE010000078.1, from coordinate 25,867 downwards.
CGTCGGCCCGAAGTCCCGCGACGTCCTCGCCTCCCTCGCCCCCGACCTGGCCGTCTCCAACGACGACTTCCCGTTCATGGCCTGGCGCGACACCACCGTCGCCGGGATCGACGCCCGGGTCTGCCGGATCAGCTTCTCCGGTGAGCTCGCCTACGAGATCAACGTCTCCCCCTGGCACGCCCTCACCCTCTGGGAAGCCCTGCACGAGGCGGGCGCCCCGCACGGCATCACCCCCTACGGCACCGAGACCATGCACGTCCTGCGCGCCGAGAAGGGCTACCCCATCATCGGCCAGGACACCGACGGCACCATCACCCCCCAGGACCTCGGCATGAGCTGGGCGGTGTCGAAGAAGAAGCCCGACTTCCTCGGCAAACGCTCCTTCACCCGCCCCGACACCCTGCGCGCCGACCGCAAACACCTCGTCGGCCTCCTCCCCGACGACCCCACCGCCTTCCTCCCCGAAGGCACCCACCTGGTCGCCGACAGCGTCCTGCCGCCCCCGCCGGTGCCCATGCTCGGCCACGTCACCTCCAGCTACCGCAGCGCCGCCCTCGGCCGCACCTTCGCCCTCGCCCTGATCAAGGGCGGCCGCGACCGCATCGGCGAACGCCTCCACGCCCCCGTCGGCGACCGCCTCGTCCCGGTCACCGTCACCGGCCCCGTCCTCTTCGACCCCGAGGGAGCCCGCCGCGATGGCTGACCCGACGCTCACCCCCCGCAGCCCGCTGACGAGCGCCAAGGACCGGCTGGCCGACGCCACCCGCGCCTCCCACGGCCGGGTCCGCCTCGCCGAACTCCCCTTCCTCACCCAGATCGGCCTGCGACTGGACCCCAAGGGCCCGGCCGCCGACGCGGTCGGGGTCGCCCTCGGCGCCCCCCTGCCCCTCGAACCCGACACCGTCATCCGCACCCGCGACCTGACCGTGCTCTGGCTCGGCCCCGACGAATGGCTCCTCGTCGGCGAGCCCGACACACAACGGGATCTGGAGACCCGTGTCCGGGAAGCCGCCGGCGACCACCACGTCTCCGTCACCGACGTCTCCGCCCAGCGCACCACCCTCCTCATCGGCGGCCCGCACGCCCGTGACCTCCTCGCCCACGGCTGCTCCCTCGACCTGCACCCCCGCGCCTTCGGCCCCGGCCGCTGCGCCCAGACCACCCTCGGCCGCACCCAGGTCGTCCTCGTCGCCCGGGACCGGCCCGACGCCGGATTCTGGGTCCTCGTGCGCTCCTCGTTCGCCGGATACCTCACCGACTGGCTGCTGGACGCCGCAGCCGAGTACCTGTGACCACCGCTGTCACCGCGCTGGGCTAGAGTCTCGCCTCGACCTCGGCCGGACGTCCCGGCCGGGGTGGCACGGTGGGGGTACGGCACATGGAGCCCGGAAGAATCGCACTGTCCGGCTACGAGGTCCAGGAGGTCCTGGGCCAGGGCGGGTTCGCCACGGTGTACCGGGCCAGGCAACTGGCCGTGGGCCGGGAGGTCGCGCTCAAGGTGGACAGCCGGGTGCTGTCCACCCCGCGTGACCGGCAGCGCTTCCTGCGCGAGGTCACGGCGGCCGGGCAGCTGTCCGGGCACCCGCACGTCGTCCCCGTGTACGACGCCGGGGTGCTGGCCGACGACCGCCCGTACATGGTGCTGGAGTTGTGCCCGGGCGGCTCGTTGGGCGAGCGGCTGCACCGGCAGGGCGCCTTCCCGGCGAAGGAGGCACGCGACATCGGCGTGGGGCTCGCGGACGCCGTGGCCGCCGCGCACGGCGCCGGGGTGCTGCACCGCGACATCAAGCCCGGCAATGTGATGGTCAACCGGTACGGCGGGGTGGCCCTCACCGACTTCGGGCTCGCGGCCATGCCCCGCCCGGGGCGCGAACTGTCGGTGACCCGCGAGGCGCTGACCCCCGCCTACGCCCCGCCCGAGGCCTTCCACATGGCCGAACCCGGCCCCGCCGGCGATGTGTACTCCCTGGCCGCCACGCTCTACGCCCTGCTGCGCGGCTTCCCGCCGCACCACCCGGACGACGGCACCCAGCTCAGCCTCGCCGAACTGATCGTGCGGCACACCTGGCCGTACGTCCCGCTGCACGGCATGCCGGCGGCCCTCAACGACGTGCTCCGGTACGCCCTGGCCCCCGATCCGGCCGAGCGGCTCTCCGACGCGGGCGCCTTCCGGGACACCCTCGCCGCCGTCGACCTCGACACGATCTCCCTGGGTGGCGCGGTCGGCCCGGGCGGTCCCGGCGGCTTCGGACCGGCGTCGACCATGACGACCGTTCCGCACCACCGGGACGCGCCGCCCGTCCGGGACGCGATCCCGGCCTCGACGGTGGCCCCGGACCGGCCAGGGGGAGCGGGCGGCACGACCGTGGCCACCGCGCCGGCCGGCGGCGAAGGCGGACGCAAGGGCGGGCGGAGCACGCGGCTGATCGCCGTCCTCGCGACCGTCGTCGTCTCCGTGACCGTGTCGGTCACCGTGGTCACCACCCAGTACTTCGGCTCGGACGACGGCGGCGGCGCCTCGGGGTCGGTGGCGCCTTCCTCCGGCGCCACCGCCGAGGACAAGGGCACGTCCGCCTTCGGTGTGCCCACCACCACCGAGAACTGCCCCGCGACGAGCGTCGACGGCGTGGGCGGCCGGTGCGTCGCGAGCCCGGAGTGCTGGAGCGGCATCGTCGACATCTCCGGCATCGTCACGGTCAGCCGCGCGGACTGCGCGACCGAGCATGTGTGGGAGACCTTCGCGATCGCCCCGCTGCCGAAGGACGGCATGACGAACAACGCCCGGGACCTGATCAAGCATCCGGACGTCAAGGCGCTCTGCTCGCAGAAGGTGATGGCCGAGACCATGCTCCCCGAGGGCGGCAGGATCGCGAAGGAGTGGCAGACCGACATCATCCCGCCCACGGCCTCGGAGTGGGACAAGGGCCTCAGGGTCTTCCGCTGTGTGGCGGCGGCCCTTACGGAGGACGGGCAGAAGACGGGGAGCCAGTTCGCCGTGGCGAACTGACCCCCGCGCCCTTCTCCCGCGCCCTTCTACTGGACGAGCTCCCAGTCCTGTGAACCGTCGGTGGCGGCGGTCTGCAGGGTGAGCTGTCCTCCGGCGGTCGCACCGGTCAGGTACAGGCTCGTGTTCTTGACCGACTGCAGTTTGTAGAAGCCGTCGCTTGTCTTGATCAGGTTCCAACTGCCGGTCTTGCTGTTGTCGACCCACTGGCCGATCTTCTGGCCGGCGGTCGCGTTCCCGGTCCAGATGGCCGCGGCGCGTCCGCCCGCCTTGTTGAGCAGGGTCACGCCGCCCTGCGGCTCGGTCACCACGTGCCAGTACTGGGTGTCCGGGTTCGCCGCCGAGCCCGGGGCTTCCAGCCGCACGTCGGGCACGTCCCCGTTGCCGATGTTCGCGTCGTTGGTCTTGTTTCCGGTGCCGATCACCTGGTCGGTCCTGCGGTTGACCAACTGGTAGTAGGCGCCGTCCGAGTGGCCGAGGTCGACCTCGGCGAACTTCAGCGTCGAGGTTCCCTGGTTGTTGAGTATGGAGACACGACCCGTGCCCTCGACGTACTGCAGGTTGCGGCTGTAGGCGCCGGGAGAGGTCGTCTGGTACTCCTTCCACGCGCCGTCGCCGCGTCCGCTCTCGTTGACCCAGACGTTGCCGCTGCCTGCGGCGTTGTAGACCAGCCGCCCGCCGGGAAGCCGGACGAGGACCGGGCTGCCGCCCGTCGCGAGCGCGTGGGAACCGGCGTCGAGCGGCAGACTCGTGACCGCCGTGCCCGTGGCCGAGCCGAGGAAGAACTTCAGCGGGTCGTCGGCGATCCGGTACCGGGTGTCGGCCCCGCCGCCCCAGTACTCGTAGGTGATCATCCACTTGCCGTCCGTCGTGCGGACGACATTGGTCATGCCGGGCCGGCCGCCGCCGATCTCGGTCTTGCCGCCGCCCATGTCCTGGGTCAGTCCCGCGATGTCGACGACCGGGTCGCTCCACGCCGTGCCGCGGCCGTCCCAGGTCCGGTGGACCAGGATCTGGCCCCCCGAATCCGTGGCCGTGTCGTTGGCGGGATCCAGGGTGGGCACGCCGGTGGTCGCGTCGAAGCCGGTGTAGTCGTTCTCGTCGGAGTAGTAGCAGACCAGCTTGCCCTTGTGGACCATCAGGTACGGCTCCCACAGGGGATCGACCTGACGGTTCGTGTTCGCGGCGGCGATGTTCTGGCCCACCGCGCCCGCGCTGCCGCCCTGCCAGCCGCCCGTGGCGACGACGTTGACGACCTTCCAGCTCGCGCCGTCGTCGGTGCTGGAGTACAGGGCGATCGCCAGGTCCCTGCGGTCGCCGTCGTTGGACGGCGTCCAGTTCGGGTCGGCCGCCTTGTGCTCCTTGTAGTAGTAGTCGTCGCCCGACACCACGCTCGCCAGCAGCAGCGTGCCCTGCTTCAGGTCGCCGACGTCCTGCGGAAGGACGTACAGGTACGGGTTCGTCCAGTTGCTCGTGTACTTCGCGTACCGGGGGTCGCCGGAGAGGTAGGCCGGGGCCTTGACCTCGGACAGCGGCTGCCAGGTCGTGCCGTGGTCGTCGCTCCTGTACACGGGGAGCGTCTGTCCGTCGGCGCTGCCCGAGGCGGGCACCACCGTGGACTTCTCGAACGCGGCGACCAGCCGGCCGCTCGGCAGCTGCGCCGACTTCGGGTAGATCGCGCAGTTGCCGCGCCCCTTCAGGCACGGCTCGCTGCCGAGCTGGTAGAGGGTCCCGCCCGTCGGGTCGTACGCCTGCGCACTGGACAGGGGGATCGCCAACAGCGCCGACACCGCGCCCAGGCCTCCCAGCACCCTGGCGATTCTTCTTCTCTGCACAGCCCCTCCTCGGGGACGAGAGTCAGGAGTGGTCGTCCGAGTCGGCCACGAGGACGCGTACGTCCCACGGGCCGAGGTCCAGCGCGGTGCCCGCGGTGACGGACCCGCCGTCCAGGGCGTCGGTGAGGTCCACCGGAGCCGTCGCGTTCGCGGGCTCCCAGCTCCAGTTGTGGACGATGTGGACGCGGCGCCCGTCCGGGGAGGTGCCGGTCGTCGCCGTCACGGAGGCCGGGAGGTTCCGCCAGCCGCTCCTCGCCCGCGGCGCCAGCCACTCGGCGAGCGCGCGGGCCAGCTCACGGCCGGGGACCGTGCCCACACAGGTGACCCGGCCCGCGCCGTGCGGGCGGGTGGTGACCGCGGGCCAGCGGCCGAAGTGCGGATGGACGTACTCCACGAGCGCGTCGGCGTCGGTGACCGTCAGCGCGTCGGCCCACCCGGTGGCCGTCGCGGACTCCGGCAGCGGCAGCGGACCGCCGGGCACCGCACGCACCGGCACCGGCCGGGCCAGATTGCTGAACTCGTCGTAGTGCAGCCCCGCCGTCTCGACGAGCCGGGGCGGCGCCTGCTCGTGGCGGGCCCGGGCCTCGTGGTCGGCGTACGCGGTGCGCGGACCCAGCACCAGATGGCCGCCCGCCCGCGCGTACGCCGCGAGCCAGTCGATCGTCGCGTCGTCGACCACGTACAGCGCCGGGACGACGAGGACCGGGTGGCGGTCCACCGCCTCCTCGGGTGTCGGCCCGGGCCGTTCGCCGCGCGGGTCGTGCAACTGCCGGGCGTGCACCATCCGGACCTGCCGTCCGGCCTCGAAGGCGCCCCGGTAGAACGGGTCCAGGATGCGGTGGTAGGAGGCGGGGTCCGGGGAGCCGTCCGGCTTCGACAGCGCCGGGTGCTGCTGCATGAGCCACTTGCTGGGCAGCGAGTACACGATCGTGACGTCGGCGTCCGGTTCGAGACCGGCGACGAGCGGGCCCGCCGTCTCGAACTCCGCGCCCAGCCGGGCGATCTCGGCGTACGTCCGTCCCGGCCGGCCACTGTGCGGAAGGACACCGCCCCAGTAGGTCTCCGCCCCGAAGCGCAGGGTCTGCCACTGCCAGTACTCGATCATCCGGGCCCCGCGCGCCACATGCGCCCAGGCGGCCTGCCGCCACTGGCCGTCGAAGGCCGGGCGGTTGTCCCACGCCATGCCGATGGAGTTGGCGTTGGTCTCGGTGACCAGGAACGGCGCCTGCCGCGAGGCGAACATCCAGTCCGCCGTCAGGTACATCGACCACACCCCGGTGGTCTTCCAGATCTGCTCGTGGTCGTCGGGGGTGGGGTCCGGGAGCAGCAGGCCGTCCTGCATGTCGTAGTACGGGTTGCCCGCCGCGATGTCGAGGGCGTCCGTCATCTCGTCGTCCTCCACCCCCTGGCGGGTGTACGAGATGCAGGTGGTGACGAACTGTTCCGGCCCGGCGTACTCGCGCACGATGGCGGCCTGCCAGGCGATGAACTCGGTGACCTGCCGGGCCTGGAACTCCCGCCACGCCAGGTCGTACTGGGGCTGCGCGTTGCCGTCCGGCGTCCACAGGTCGGCCCAGGTGGACAGGCGGTGCGACCAGTAGACCAGGCCCCACTCGCGGTTCAGGGTCTCCACGTCGCCGTACTTGGCGCGCAGATGGTCGACGAACCGCTGGAAGACGCCCCGGTTGTGCAGCAGGTGCAGTCCCGGCTCGTTGTCGACCTGGAAGCCGATGACCGCCGGATGGTCCGCGTACCGGGCGACCGTCTTCCGGATGACCCGCTCGGCGTGGAACCGGAACGCCGGGTGGGTGATGTCGACCTCCTGGCGGGCCCCCCAGCCGAGGCGCCGGCCGGTGGCGTCCTCGCCGGTGATCTCGGGGTACAGCCGGGCCAGCCACGGCGGTACGGCGTAGGTCGGGGTGCCGAGGACGACGGAGATGCCGCGCTCATGGGCGCCGTCGAGGACGGGCTGGAGCCAGTCCAGGTCGAAGCGGCCGTTCTCCGGCTCCCAGGTCGACCAGACGGACTCGCCGACCCGGATGACGGTGAAGCGTGCCTCGGCCATCAGATCAAGGTCGGTCTTGAGCTGTTCGTCCGAGGGCACCTCGGGGGCGTACTCGGGGTGGTACTCGTGGTAGTAGGCGGCGCCGAACAGGACGCGGGCGGGCAGTTCCGCCATGAAGAAACCTCCGGAGGACAGAAGAGGGCTATTGCTTGACGCCGCCCGTGGCCAGTCCGCTCTGCCAGTAGCGCTGGAGCATCAGGAAGGCCACGACGAGGGGGACGATCGAGAGCAGGGAGCCGGTCACGACCAGCGCGAGCATGTCGCTGCTGGAGCCGGCGCCGCCGTTCTGCGCCTGCGCGGCCCAGGACGACAGACCGACGGTGACCGGGTACAGATCCGGGTCGTTGAGCATGATCAGCGGCAGGAAGTAGTTGTTCCAGGTCGCCACCAGCGTGAACAGCAGCACGGTGACCAGACCGGGGCCCAGCAGGCGCAGCGCGATCCGGACGAAGATCCGCACCTCGCCCGCGCCGTCGATCCGGGCGGCCTCCAGGATGCTGTCGGGTACGGCGTCCTGCGCGTAGATCCGCATCAGGTACAGCCCGAAGGGGTTCACGAGCGAGGGCAGGATGACCGCCCAGGGCGTGTTGACCAGGCCCGCCTTCGCGAACAGCAGATAGGTCGGGATCGCGAGGGCCGTGGTCGGGACCATGACCGCGCCGAGGACGAGGTTGAAGGCGACCCGGTCGCCGCGGAAGCGGAACTTCGCGAACCCGTACCCGCCGGCGGCGGCCAGCAGCGCCGCCCCGACCGCGCTGACGACGGCGTACACGACCGTGTTCAGCAGCCAGTGCAGGAACACGCCGTCGTCCTGGGCGAAGGTCGCCCGGATGTTCGCCAGTAGTTGCGGGGCGTGCGAGAACCAGAGGCCGAAGCTGTTGAACAGGTCCTGGGTGCTCTTGGTCGAGGCGATGAGCAGCCAGAACAGCGGGAGGAGGAAGTAGGCCAGGGCGGCCAGCATGGCGATCGTCAGGGGGGTGCTGCGGCGGGCCCGGCGGGCCTTCGTACGGGCGGTGCGTGCCGGCCGCGCGGCCTTCGGCGCGACCGCCGCCGGGGGAGTCGTGGTCGTCATGGGGTCCTCCTGCGGTTCGCGGTGAGCAGGACGCCGTAGGAGGCGGCCACGATGACGAGGCCCAGGAGGAAGGAGACCGTCGCCGCGTAGTTGACCTGCTGACCGGTGAACGCGAGGGAGTAGGCGTACAGGTTGGCGGTGTAGGAGCTGCTGATCACGTCCGGGGCGATCTTCATCAGCAGGTTCGGCTCGTTGAAGAGCTGGAAGCTGCCGATGACCGAGAACAGCAGGGTGAGCAGCAGGGCGGGCCTGAGGGCCGGCAGTTTGACCGACCAGGCGATGCGCCAGGCGCCCGCCCCGTCCATCGCGGCCGCCTCGTACAGCTCCTGCGGGATCGTCCGCAGGGCGGCGTACAGGATGATCATGTTGTAGCCGACGAACTCCCAGGTCACGATGTTCGCCAGGCTGCCGAGCATCCAGCCGCCGCTGAGGAAGTCCGGGGCGGGCAGGCCGAGGTTCCGGCTGAGCTGGGCGAACGGGCCGAAGTCCGGCCCGTACAGATAGCCCCACATGAGCGCGGCCACCACGCTCGGCACCGCGTACGGCACGAAGATGCCGAGCCGGATCACCCGGGCGAGCCGCAGCAGACCGCTGTCCAGCGCGAGCGCGAACACCAGCGCCAGCAGCAGCATCACCGGGACCTGGATCACGAAGAACAGCGCGACCCGGCCGACGCCGTGCAGGAGTTGGGGGTCGCCCAGCGCCTGCACGTAGTTGTCGAGCCCGACGAACACCGTGCCGCCGATCAGCCGCTCCTGGAACAGGCTGAGATAGGCGGCGTAGCCGAGCGGGGCGAGGAACAGCAGCAGGAACAGCGTCAGGAACGGCGCGACGAACAGGGGGCCGGCCGAGCGGTGACGGCGTGTGGCAGCCATGTCAGCTCCCCTTGACGGTGAAGCCCTGGCCCTTGGCGTACGTGGTCAGCCGCGATTCCCAGGTGCCGAGGGCGGCGACCGTGTCGGACTTGTCGGCGAGCGACTTGCCGACGGTCTCCGTCCAGTCGGTGGCCGCCTGGTCGAGGAACGGCGGCCACTGGAAGTCGGCGTTGACGGTGGAGCTGATGTCGGCGAAGACCTGGTTGACCTTCTGGCCGCCGTAGAAGGCGGGCGCGTCGCCGGTGAACTCGGCGTCCGTGAGCAGTGCCTTGGTCGCGGGGAAGAAGAACTGCTCGGTGGCGAACATCCGGGCGCTGGCCGGGTCGCTGTTGAGGAACTGCGCGAAGATCGCCGCCGCGATGGGGTTCTTGGTGGAGCGGATGACCGCGGTGGTGGAGCCGCCCCAGTTGCCCGAGCTGGGCTTCGCGGCGTCCCACTGCGGCAGCGGGGCGGCCCGCCACTTGCCGGCGGTCGCCTTGGCGGAGCCGGAGAGGAACACCGGGCCCCAGGCCGCGGTCAGCCAGGTGGCGTACTTGCCCTTGTTGAGGGCCGCGTACCAGGAGTCGGTGAAGTCCGGCTCGACCCCGATGACGCCTTCCTTCGCCAGCCCGCCCCAGTAGGCGCCGAGCTTCTTCGACACCGCGTCGTCGACACTGATGGTGATGTCGCTCTTGCCGGAGGTGGCGTACGGCTTGGCGCCCGCCTGCCACAGCAGTCCGTGCCAGGCGGCTACCTGGTTGGCCGCGAGGTTGGTGAGGTAGACATCCGGGTCGGCCTTGTGCAGCTTGCGGGCCGCCTCGGCGAACTCGTCCCAGGTTCCGGGGACGTCGATGCCGTGCTTGTCGAAGATGTCCTGCCGGTACAGCATGCCCATCGGGCCGGTGTCCTGCGGGATCGCCCACACCTCGCCCTTGCTGCCGCTGACCTGGCTCCAGGTCCAGTCCACGAACGTGGACTTGAGGGCGGAGGCGCCGTACGGCCGCAGGTCCAGCAGGCTGTCGGTGATGGTGAAGGTGGGGATGGCCTGGAACTCGATCTGCACCATGTCCGGCGCGCCGCTGCCGGCCTTCAGGGCCGTGCGCAGCTTGGTGTACTGCGGGGTGCCCTGACCGGCGTTGACGACCTTGACCTTGATCGCCGGGTACTTCTTCTCGAAGAGGGCGACCTCCTTGGCGATGTTCGGGACCCACGTCCAGAACGTCAGCTCGGTCGGCGTCTTCATCGCCTTGTCGATGTCGGCCTGGCTGACCGGCTTCGACGAGGCGGAGGAACCACCGGAGCCGCTGTCGCCGCAGGCGGTCAGGGCGGCGCCGAGCGACAGGGCTCCGGTGGTGGCGAGGAAGAGACGGCGGCTCATCGGGGCGGAGCCGGAGAAGGGCATGGAGGTGTTTCTGGGCATGGTGGACTCCCGCCGAGGCGAAGAAGGGGGCACGCGGGGCGAGGGCGTGCGGGGGTGAAGTGGGAAGAGTCAGGAAGGAGAGACGGACGCGAGGACCGGGCGGGTACGCCGACGGGGACGCGTTCTCAGAGGCGAGGCAGGTCGCGGGGCCCGCTGCGCGCAGGGGCGGCCCATGGGGCGCGCGGGCGACGAGGTGAAGGGGGAGGGCACGGGCGGGACGGGTACGGCGGCTCGACCGTCGGTCACGCGCGGTGCCGTGGGCTCATTGGCCGGTGGGCTGGTCAGGGACGACTGGACGGACCTCCGTTCGTCGGCCGGGGTGCCGGGGCGCCTTTGTCGGTACGGGAGGCGGTGCGCCGTGCGCGGGCCGGGGTCGTCCGGTCGGCCGGGGGCGCGGTCGAGGCGCGTACGACGAGGTCGACCGGTGGGTCGCTCGCCGGCAGGGGATCGGCGTCGGGGTTCTCGATGGCGTGCACGAGACGTTTGAGTCCCTCCTGGGCCACGGTGTCGAAGGGCTGGCGCACCGTGGTCAGCGGGGGAGTGATGTGGGCGGCGACCGGGATGTCGTCGAAACCGACGACGCTCACGTCCTGCGGCACCCGCAGGCCGGCCTCCGTCAGCGCGTGGATCAGCCCGATCGCCATGTCGTCGTTGGCGGCGAACACGGCCGTGGGAGCGCCGTCCGCGGCGAGTTCCAGACCCGCCCGGTAACCGGAGGCGGCCGACCAGTCGCCCTCGACGACCGGCGGCAGCTCCCTGCCGTGCGCGGTCAGCGTGGCCTGCCAGCCCTCCAGCCGGTCCCGGGCGGCGTACCACCGCTGCGGACCGGCGAGGTGATGGACCGTCGCGTGCCCCAGGTTCAGCAGGTGCTCGGTCGCCGTACGGGCCATGACGTCGGCGCCGTCGCCGGCCGTCAGCACCGTGGGCGCGGTGAGTCCGGGAGGAGCGCCGAGGACCAGGACCGGTACGTCGACCCGCAGGGCCACGTCTCCTTCGGGTCCCGTCTCGTCGATCGGCTCGGAGATGACGATGCCGTCCACGCCCTGGTCGAGCAGCGAGTCCACGGCGCCGGCCACGCCCGCGGGGTCGCCCTCCACCGTGTTGACGACCCGGAGCGCGTAGCCCGTGTCCCGGACGACCCGCTCGACGCCCATCAGGAGGGAGGCGGGCCCGTACAGGGCCGTACCCAGTGTCACCACGCCGATGGAACGGCTCCGGCCGGAGGCGAGCGCCCGGGCGGCGTTGTTGCGCCGGTAGCCGAGTTGTTCGGCCGCTTCCACGACCCGTCGGCGGACGTCGGCCGAGACGTACGGCTCGTCGTTGAAGACCCGCGACACCGTCTTCTGCGAGACCCCGGCCAGCCGCGCGACGTCCACGCTGCGCGGTGCCGCGGAACTGGCGCCCCGCCCTGTCGCTCGCGTCATGGTGTCTCCCGGTGTGGCCGAACGGTCGTACTCGCGCACTGATGATGTCAGACGTCACGCGGCGAAGCGTGTCTGACTGCGTAGTCATGTCTGCGCTGTCATGTCTACGCAGTCATACGCGGGGCGTCAAGGGGTCGGACCGTAACGGAGTGGGTGGGGCGCACCTGCCTGAATACACCCTTCCGGCGATACTGTCGACGTCTGCCGTCACATTTGTGCTCACAGGTTCCACTCAAGGGACTGTTACGGTCGAAGTGTCGACAGATTGCGCCAGTTGATGGACCATCAGCCATGCGCGCAGGGACGCGCGACGTCCTCACCCTCAGGAGCCGTCATGAACGCGACCGCCCCAGGCATCAGCAGAAGGACCCTCCTCGCCCTCCTCGCCGTCACGGGCGCCGCCGGCCTCGCACGGCCGGCCCGCGCCCTCGCGGCCCCGGGCACCACGACGACCGCCGCCGCCACCACGACCACGGTCGCCGGCCAGGACCTGGCCGCGATCGCCGCCAACCCGTCCTTCGCCTTCGGCACCGACCTCGCCGGAACCGCCGGCGCGGGCGAGGCCTCGCCCATCACCGCCGCCTACTGGCTGGGCGCGTACGAGGTCACCAACGCCCAGTACCTGGAGTTCGTCACCGACACCGGCCATGAGACGCCCCCCTACTGGGACAACGGCACCTACCCCACCGGCAGGGCCGACCACCCCGTCCTGACCGTCTCCCTCGACTCGGCCACCGACTACTGCTCCTGGCTCACCGACCGCGCGTCCGCCGACGGCTGGACGTTCCGGCTGCCCACCGAGGCCGAGTGGGAGAACGCGGCCTCCGGCCCCGACGGCCTCAGCTACCCCTGGGGCGCCACGGCCGGCACCACCTACGCCGACCTGGTCCTGGCCAGCAACTACAACTACATGGCGGTGTGCGCCGCCTACGAACTCGCCGAACACGGCTCCGACCTCGCCACCTACACCGCCACCGGGTCCGACCTGTACGGCCAGAGCTTCCCGATCTCCGAGATCCTCTCCATCGGGAGCACCGGCACGGTGGCCGGCTGGAACGTCACCGCAAGCCGCACCGGCTTCATCTACACCGACGTCTACGACGAGATCACCTCGACCGGCGGCTACACCACACCCGTCACCACCTACCCCGGCGGGGTCAGCGCCGACGGCGTCTGGGACCTGTGCGGCAACTGCTGGGAATGGACCACCTCCGTCATCACCGCCACCCACGGCGGCGAGATGGGCCAGCAGGTCAACGCCATCCGCGGCGGCTCCTGGTACGCCAACCTCAACAGCTGCACCGCCGTCTACCGGGGCGAGGGCCGCGACCCCTCGGGCCGCTACCCGACCGTCGGCTTCCGCGTGGCGGCGACCGACGGGACGAGCTGACACCTCCGGAGCGAGGACCCGGCCCCGGCGGGGGCCGGGCCCTCTCACGGGGGACGTGCAGACATGTTCCCCGGGGGGCCTGGCGTGCTGCCGGGTTGCCCATGGCGGTCGGCGGGGGGCGCCTGTGTCGTGGGTTTGCGTGTGGGGGCGACCGGCGGGGTCGGGGGCGGGTCGGCGTGTTTCCCCTGGGGGGCCTGGCGTGCTGCCGGGGCGGCCATGGTGGTCGGCGGGGATCGCTTGTGCCGTCGGCTTCCGTGTGGGGGCGGCCGGCGGGGGGCGGGACGTCGGCTGAGGGGGGCGTCCGGGCGCGGCCCCTGGGGTCCCCGCCACGCTGCCGGGTTGGCCGCGGACGCCGGCGCAGATCTCCCACCATGCTGCACGGGTGCCTCGGCATGGGTGCCCTGGACGCGGTGCCTCGGAATCGCCGTCCCGGGTCCCCTGCCGCGCTGCGTTCGTTCTCGGGCTCAGTGGGACCGGATGAGCAGGAGGGCGATGTCGTCGCTGCGTGGGGCGGAGCGGCGGGCGTGGCGGACGAGGGTGTCGGCCAGGGCGTGCATGGTGCGGGCGTCGCTGCGGGCCAGTCGGTCGGCGAGCGAGGCGAGGGCGTCGCCGATGTCGACCCCCGGAGCCTCGACGAGGCCGTCGGTGTACAGGACCAGGACCGAGCCCGGCGGCAGCGGGATCTCCGTCGACGGGTAGTCGGCGGCCGGATCGATGCCGAGGAGAAGACCCGGCGGCACCTCGAGGATCTCGGTGCGGCCGTCGGGATGGCGCAGCAGCGGGGGCGGATGCCCGGCCGTGGCCAGGCGGGCGCGGTGGGCGGCCAGGTCGATGTGGGCGTACAGACAGCTGGTGAACAGGCCCGGGTCGAGATCGGTGAGGAGACGGTTGGTGCGGGTGAGGACCTCGCCCGGGGAGGCGCCGGCGGTCGCGTGGACGGCGGTGCGGACCTGCCCCATCAGGGCGGCGGCGTTGACGTTGTGACCCTGGACGTCCCCGATGGCCGCGGCCGCCGTGTCGGCGTCGAGGCGGATGAGGTCGTAGAAGTCGCCGCCGATGTCCAGGCCGCGGGTGGCGGGCAGATAGCGGGCGGCCACGTCCAAGCCGGGGATGTCGGGCAGCGTGTGGGGCAGCAGACCGGCCTGGAGGTTGTGGACCAGCTGGTGCTTGGTGTCGTAGAGGCGGGCGCGGTCGAGGGCCTGGGCGATCAGCCCGGCGGTGGACGTGAGGACGGCGCGCTCCTCGGGGGCGAAGGGGTGCGGCTCGTCGTAGGCCAGGACGAGGGAGCCGACGGGCCGCCCGGAGGTGATGAGCGGCAGGAAGGCCCAGGAGGACATGCCGTCCTGGAGCACGGCGGGCGGATAGGCCCGCTTCAGCTCGGCGAAGGACGCGAAGAACGCCGGCACGCCCGTGGTCAGGGCGCGCACGGCGGGCGTGGACGAGCTGAGCGGGGCGGCGTCGAAGCGGTTCATGAGCTCGGCCGTGTAACCGCGGTACCCGATGATCCGCAGCCGGCCCTCCTCCGCCGTCATCAGCGCCAGCGCCCCGGCCCCGAACGCGGGCAGGAGCTGGTCGGCGACCTGGTCGACCACGTCCCGGACGCCGACGGCCTCGGTGAGCGTGGCCGCCAGATGCATCAGGTGGTAGAGCGTGACGGCCCGCCCCGGCGTGGCCGGGGACGCCGGATGGGAGCGCGGCGGATCCACCGCCGGGGCGAGGGCGTGGGCGGAGTGGGCGGGGGTGATGTGCACGCTGACGCCGGAGGCGTCGGGGTCCAGCCGGAAGGACAGCCACCGGTCCGGCGGCCGCAGGGCGGTGAAGGACGTGGGTTCCCGGCTGAGCACGGCCGCCCGGTAGCTGTCCTCGGCGACCGGGTCGTCCAGCCAGGACAGCTCCTCCCACGGCTTGGTGCCGAGCAGTTCGGGGATGCCGGCCCCGAGCAGTTCGGCGGCCCTGGTGGTGACGAAGGCGATACGGCCGTCCACGTCCAGTGAGCAGCAGCCGCCCGGGATCCGCTCGGCGAAGTCGACCGCGGCCTGTGCCTCGGCCGCGTCCACCGTGCGCGCCCTCGGCGCCGGCAGCATCAGCGGCTCGGCGCCGGGCCGTACCGGACGCCCCTCCTCGGCGGCCCCTCGCAGCAGCGCGCCCAGCCGCCGGCAGACCCCGGTGACCGCGTCCCGCTCCGCGGGGCTCAGCTGCGGCGGGTGCCGGGCCGGCCACTGGAGCACGAGCCCGCCCCAGGTGTCCGTGCCGGTCGTGATCGGCGCGGCGGCCATCGTGAAGCGGTACGGCACGACGAGCGCCAGCCGCGGATAGCGGCGCGCCAGCTCCTCCGGCCCGCCCACCCACACCAGGCGCTTCTCCCTGACCGCGTCCGACACCGGGGACACCGTCTCCAGCGCCACCCGCGACCAGGGCCTGGAGATGTCGTACGACGCCCCGCCCAGCAAAGCCAGCCGTAGCACGGGCTCGTCCGGCGGCAGCAGATAGACCGCCGCCACGGAGGCACCGGTCTCCCGCGCCGCCTCGATCACGGCGGCCCGCAGAAGTTCCGGACCGGCCCCGACGTCGACGGCGTCAGCCCCCGGCACTCTGCCGCCCTCCCGGACCCCCGTCCGCACCAGGACCCGGCCCGTCCGCCGACGCACACGCCGACCACCGGCCCCAGCACTCACGAGCCGCGAACCGGGCACACCGAACGGCCCCCATGTATGGACCATAAGCCCGGCGCGGGACGACGGCATTCCGATGCCGCCGCCCGCCCGCCGGTCCCGTCGAGCCGGGTCACCGCCAGGGGTGGCGTGCGTGCTGGGCCGGCGCGCGTGTGCGCCGCCTCCTCGCCCCGGTCCCGAAAATGGCGCCGACGACGGCGGGGCTCACGCCCGGGGGTCGCCGACCGCGCCGCGTCTCAACGCGCCACCCGGGACCGGAGCTTGTCGGGGTTGAGCACCGCCCGGATCCGCTCGATCTGGTCGATCCGCTCGATCCGGTCGATCCGGTCGCCCGGGACGTCGAACGCCAGCACCGCCACGACCTCGGGCTCCGCGGTGTGACCAGGCCGGTCACCGTGGACTTCGAGCTGACCGACACGGGCCACGACCCGCGGGACGCCTTCCGGGTCGACTTCACCGGAAGGGCGACGATCAACCGCAAGGACTGGACGGTGAACGGGGCCGGCGGCCTCGTCGGGGAGAAGGTGACCGTGCAGTTCGCCATCGCGGCGATCCGCAGGCCCTGACCACCACAGCCCGGCCCGGCGCCCGGCACCGCGGGCGCCCGGCGGGCCGTCGCTCACTGCCCCGGGGCGAGGACGTACGTGTTGAGGGTGCCGACCGTGCTGAGCGGGGTGGGGGAGCCCAGGTCGTAGCGGTCCACGGCGAGGTAGTTGGGCTTCTTGCGCGCGGCGGGCGTGCAGAAGTTCTGCGCGCGGTTGATGAGCTTGCCGTTGTCCGTCGTGGCGGTGCCGCTGATCGTGTAGTCCCGGAAGTGGTTCATCACGAACAACGGGTGGAAGGCGGCCGAGTCCACGGTCAGCGGCCGGCCGGTGCCCCAGCGGCTGTAGCAGGACCAGTCGGAGGCGCCGAGCCCGCCGCCCATGGACCAGTAGTTCTCGACGGTCCACTCCCGCTGGTACATCACCCCGAAGGTGTCACGGGTGGCCCAGCCGTTCGCCGTGTCGCTCGCCCGGGTCCGGTCGCTGAAGATCAGCAGCTGCTTGCCGCGCGCCGCGAGGTCGGCCATGGTCGGCCAGCCCTTGGTCGCCACACCCTCCTGGTCGGGCCGGTACAGCACGTCGGACAGTCCGCTGACGGAGGCCAGCGAGGTCTTGAGCACGTCGGAGGAGGCGTAGTCCTCGAGGAACACGGTGACGAACTGACCCGGGTCGGCCTTCAGGAAGTCGACCATGCGCTGCAGGTCGGTGGCGAGCGGGACGGGGCTGCTCACACCGTCACAGCTGTTGTGGCAGAGCACGGCCTGCCCGGAGACGGTGTAGTCGTCCAGCATGAAGCCGCGCACGCCGTCGCTCAGCTGTCGGCCGACGCCGTAGTTCTGGTTGGGGAACAGATTCACCGGGAACGAGGCGAAGTTGCCGTCGACGCCGTTCGCGAAGGCGTTGTGCGAGGTCAGGAAGGTGACCTGGTCCAGGGTGCGGGTGTCGGCGGACGGCATCGAGGCGGTCGCGTACGACGCCGGGGTGAGGTACCAGCGGGCGAGATCACCGGCCGAACCGAGCTGTACGGCGCTGGAGTCGGAGGACGATGCCGTGAGGTACTGCGAGGTGCCGGGGGCGCTCACGGTGTACGTGCCGTCCGCGCCGGCGGTGATCGTCCACACGGTGCCCGTCGCCCCGCACGAGGCGGTCACCGCGGAGGTGCCGTTGCGGCTGAGACAGGTCCCCGACTCGTCGGTGTTCCGCAGCTGATGGCCGCCGTCGACCGCGACCGGGGTCCACTGCTGATGGTCCTCGTTCCCCTTGGGGTTGTGCGCGGCGACCGTGCCGCCGCTGTCGGCGGCGTTCAGACCGGTGGAGTAGTTCTGCAGATAGACGGGGGAGACGGGAACGGCCGCCGCGGCCTGTCCGGGCGACAGGACGGGCAGAGCCAGGGCGAGCGCGGCGGAGCCGCAGAGAAAGCGCAGGGGGCGCAGACGCACGGGAGTTTCCTTTCCACTCCAGCACTCCAGTGTGATGGCAGAGGCATGACATACCGAACCACCGGCCCCGCGCCAGGCCTATCGCTTGAACTCACAGTAAGGATTGGATATCTGACGCACAGTCATGGTGCGGCCGCCCGTGCGTTCGGACGGCCACTGCGGTCCGGATCGCCCCCGAGCTCGGCGAGGATCCGATCCCGTCGGTCATCCGGAATCCGGCCCCCGCAGTGCGCCTCCGCGAAGCCGCAGCCGGAGCACGACGACGCGACGTCCCACCGCAGCCGTCTCGTCACGAGCGCCCTGGCGTGCCGGGAGCCGTCGGGCCGGACGGCCTGCGGCGGGCCGGGGTGAGTCGGCGAAGGACGGGCGTGAAGGATCGGCGCTGCGGCGGTTCACCGTGCGGGATTCATGCCCCCGCGCAGCGCGGGGATCACCCCTCCGTCGACCCGGATGTCCACGCCCGTCAGGAAGGACGCCTCGTCGGAGAGCAGGAACGCGACCACGGCGGCGACCTCCTGCGGACGGCCCTCGCGGGCCAGCGGGGTGCGCTCGACCATGGCTTTCATGGACGGGTGGTGTGCGGCCTCCTGCCGCCCCTGCGGTGTGCCGATGATGCCGGGCGACACCGAGCACACCCGGCCGCCGAGCGGCCCGACCCGCACGGCCTCGCGCCGCGCGAGACCGCGTACGCCGTGCTTGGCCCACGAATACGCCGTGCCGGGATCCTCCGCGGACGGCCCCAGCGCGGCGCGCAGACGGTCGAAGAGCCGTGGATCGAGCGGCTCGCTCAGTGCCTCCTCGACCGCCGGAGGGGGCTCGGCCGGAACGAAGTCCGCCGACATCGAGGCGAAGCACACCATCGCCGCCCCCCGGGTGACCAGCGGGCGGAGCGCCTCCAGCAGCAGGGCCGTGCCGACCAGGTCGACCGCGAGGATGCGGCGCCAGTCGCCCATGGTCGGCGAGATGCCCGCGGCATGGGCGACGGCCCGGAGCGTGCCGAGTGCGGACACGCGCCGGGCGAGTCCGGTGAGCCCCGCGCGGTCGGTGATGTCGAGCTCGACCGGTTCCACGACCGCCCCGTGCCCCGACAGTTCCGCCGCGGCGGCGGCCGCGCCCGCCCCGTCGCGGTCGACCAGCAGCAGCCGGTCGAGGCGGCCGGTCAGCCGGCGCGCGCACTCCCGCCCCATGCCCCGGCCGCCACCGGTCACCACGCCCACGGTCGTCATCGGTTCCGCTCCTTCACGACGGTTGTCCGCCCGCGGCCCAGATGCGCTCCAGGACCGGCTGGAGCGCACGGGTCACCAGCTCGATGCGCGGCCCCTGCGGACCGCGGTGGAACGCCCAGTGCGCGGTGCCGTCCGGCCGTACCCCCAGGGCCTCGCGCGGATGGCCGTGCCGTACGAGCGCCGCGGAGTCGGCGGCCACGTCGTCGGACCAGTAACCGAGGTGGTGGACACCCGAGTCGGCGGGTTGCCACAGGGTGCCCGGGATGCTCCGGACCAGCTCGACGCGGGGTGTGGTCACCGAGTACACGGACCGGAGTCCGAGTTCCGTCTCGCCCTCCGGCAGGACCACGCGCGACCGGCCGGCGAGCTCCTCGCACCACGCGTACCCCCACAGCGCCGACAGCTCGGCCGCGGCCGACGCGACGTCGTCGACGACCAGACCGACATGGAACCGATCGGCCGCCCGCACACCGAAAACACTGTTCTCCCTCACGAGAACGAGATTCTGGCACCGGGGTGCGGGGATGGACAAGGGTGCTGCGGCGAACTCGGCCGCGGTCGGGCCGCCTCGTCGGCCTTGGCCGTCCCTGAGGGTTCGACGCGTCAGCTCTGCGTGATCCGGCGCGTGCTTCCGGCGGGCACGCACAGCCACGCGAGGCCCGCTGCCACGAGGTAGGCGAGCGCGCCGACGGCCATGCTGACCCGCAGTCCGGTGCCGGGGTCCGTCGAAGTGGCCAGGAGGCTGCCGCCGAGGGCCACCGCGGTGGCGCTGCCGATCTGGCGCGTGGTGTTGAACAGCGCGGAGGCGGTTCCCCCGTAGGCCGGGGAAGCGGCGGACATGACCGTGGTGGTCGTACCGGTCAGGGCGAAGGACGTGCCGAAGCCGGCGGCCATCATGGGCGCGACGAGGAGCGCGTAGGCGGGGTCGGCTCCCGCGGCCGCCCAGCCGGTCAGCCCGAGGGCGGCGGTGAGCATGCCGGAGACCACCAGCGGGCGGTCGCCGGTACGGCGCGTGAGCCGCCCGGACAGGACGGAGGCGAACGTCGTCATCGCCACCGCCGGGAACAGGGCCAGCCCGGTGGTGAGGGCGCTGTAGCCGCGCTGCTGCTGGAAGCCGAGGCTGGCGGTGAACACCATGCCGTAGAAACCGAAGTTGAACAGCAGCCCGATCACGGCCCCGCCGCTGAGCGCGCGGGAGCGCAGCAGGCCCAGGGGCAGGACAGGGGTGCGGGCGAACCGCTCGCGCACCGCGAAGCCCGCGGCGGCGAGCACGGCGAGGCCCATTCCGGCGAGCACGGCCGGATCGGACCAGCCGCGCCGTCCGGCCTCGTTGAGCGCCGCGGTCAGCAGGGCCACGGCCGCCACGACGGCGCACTGCGCAGGCCAGTCCATCACCCGGGCGGGATGCCGGGGCGAGCGGGCCACGTGCCGCAGCGTCAGCAGCAGACAGGCCGCG
The DNA here is from genome assembly GCF_040630255.1 of Streptomyces sp. NPDC005820. Lineage (NCBI taxonomy): Bacteria > Bacillati > Actinomycetota > Actinomycetes > Kitasatosporales > Streptomycetaceae > Streptomyces > Streptomyces sp. NPDC005820. The sequence continues at coordinate 5,468 of NZ_JBEXXE010000078.1, read as the reverse complement.
CCGACGGGCAGGTTGATGAGGAACACCCACCGCCAGCCCACCGTGGACACCAGCAGCCCGCCGAGCAGCGGCCCGGCCGACGCCGCGATACCGGCCATCGACCCCCACAGCCCGAAGGCCCGCGCGCGGTCGGCCGGTGCCGGGTAGGCCTGCTGGAGCAACGCCAGCGAGCCCGGCACGATCAATGCCGCGCCGAGCCCCTCGACCAGCCGGGCGACGACGAGGAAGGGGGCGTTCGGCGCGAGCGCGCAGGCGGCCGAGGACGCGGTGAACACCCCCACGCCCAGGCAGAAGACCAGCCGGTTCCCCAGCCGGTCGCCCAGCGCGCCGCCCGTGAGCAGGAACCCGGCGAAGACCAGGGTGTATCCGTCGGTGGTCCACTGGATGCCGGTGAGCGAGGCCGACAGCTCCCGGCCGATCACCGGGACCGCCACGTTGATGACGGTCACATCCAGGATGACCATGAAGTACCCGGCGCACACCGCCAGCAGGGGCGCCCACGACCGCCGCCCGGCCGACTCCGCGAACGACACGGCCTCAGCTCCATCCCGCCCGCGAAGAATCACCAGATTTGCCACATTACGTGATGAGTCATCCGCGTCACGGCAGCCGAGCCGAGCCGAGCCGAGTCGAGCCGCGCCGCCATCGCGTGCGGCTCTAGGCGGAACCCCCGTTGCTCATCAGCAGCTGCCCGTTGATCCACCCGCCCTCCCCGGAGCACAGGAAGTCCACGAGGTGCGCGGTGTCCCGCGGGGTGCCGAGTCGGCCGAGCGGGGTGGCGCGGACGCACTGCTCCCGGATCTCCGCCGACATCCAGCCGGTGTCGACCGGCCCGGGGTTGATCGCGTTGGCGGTGACCCCGAGGTGCGCGAGTTCGCGGGCGGCGGCGAGGGTGATGCGGTCCAGGGCTCCCTTGCTCGCTCCGTAGGGAAGGTTGCCGACGGTGTGATCGCTGGTGAGGCCGATGATCCGGCCGGTCCCCGGGAGCGCGGCGAAGCGGCGTCCGAACTCGCGGATCAGCAGCCAGGTGGCCCGCGCGTTGACCGCGAAGTGCCGGTCGAAACTCTCGACGGTGGTGTCGAGCAGCCTGGAGTCGACCGACTCGCAGTGACACATCACCAGCGCGGTGACGGACCCCAGCCGTTCCTCGACCGCGTCGAAGATCCGTTCCGGAGTCTCCGGATCGGCGAGATCCGCCTCGATCGCCGCGGTGCGCGCACCGGCCTCGGCCAGAATCCGGCCGATGGACTCGGCCGCGTCGGCTTCCCTGCCCCAGCTCATCCGGTCGTCGTACGGGGCCCAGTAGGTGAACGCGATGTCCCAGCCCGAAGCGGCCAGCCTGCGCGCGATGCCCGCACCGATCCCGACGGAGCGCCCCACCCCGGTGACCAGGGCGAGCGGGCGGTCGGTACTGCGGGCGGCCTGGTGCTGATCGCTGTTCATCGTCACGGACCGGGATCGTCCAGGAGCGGCAGCGGAAGGGCAATCGCTTTCCGTGCGGGAAAGCCCCGCTGATACGGTCCGATCATGCCGCGCCTCGTGGAAGTCCCCGGGTACGTACGCTTCTGGACCGCCTCGGCCGTATCCGCCTTCGGCTCCCAGATCACGGGGCTGGCCCTGCAGATTCTCACCGCCGTGGCGCTGGGCGCGTCCGCCACGGAGGTGGGCCTCGTCAACGCGGCCCGCTGGCTGCCGTATCTCCTCTTCGGACTCGTGGCCGGGGTGCTGGTGGACCGCTGCCGGCGCAAGCCGTTGATGGTCGGCACGGATCTCGGGCGAGCGGTCCTGCTCGGCGCGATCCCCGTGCTGTACGCGGTGGACCGGCTCAGCATCCCCGTGGTGTGCGGGTGCGTCTTCGCCATCGGAGTGCTGTCCCTGCTGTTCGAGGCGGCGAACCAGTCGTACGTGCCACGGCTGGTCCCCAAGGAACTGCTCAACGCCGCCTACGCCCGGGTGGAACAGGCCGGCGCGGTGGCCGGTTCGACCGGTCCCCTCGTCGCCGGGGTGCTGATCAAATTCATGGGTGCGCCGCTCGCCGTACTGGTGGACGCCCTCAGCTATCTGATGTCCGGGCTCTTCCTCGCCTCCGTGAAGGCGCCCGATCCGGTGCCCGACCGGGGCGCGGGACGACGTCTGGGCCGCGAGCTGCGCGAGGGACTCGCCTGGGTCTACCGGCATCGCACGCTCGCGTCCATCGCCCTGACCTCGCACGCGATGCTCCTGTTCAACAGCATGGTGAGCACGGTCTTCGTGGTCTTCGCCCTGCACGAGCTGAAGATCGGGAGCTTCGGCCTGGGGGCCACCTACGCCTGTGCGGGCGTCGGCGCCGTACTGGGCGGTGCGCTCTCCGGGCGGGTGGTCCGCGGGCTGGAGGTCGGTCCCACCCTGATCGTCTTCCGGGTGGTCGCCGCCGTCGGCTGGCTGCCCCTGGTCCTGGCCCAGCGCGGACCCTGGGCGGTGGTCTCCGTCGCGCTCGCCTACTTCGTCGTGTCCCTGGCGATCGGCATCGAGAGTCCGGTGGAGATGGGCTACCGGCAGGCGGTGACGCCCGACCGGCTGCGCGGACGGATGAACGCGACGATCCGATCGATGAACTGGGGCATGGTCGCGGTCGGCGCACCCCTCGGCGGCATCCTCGCCGACCGGATCGGCTATCGCTTCGCCCTGGCGGTCGGACTGTCCGGAGCGGTCGCCCAGGCACTGGTTCTGGCCGTCTCCGCCACCCGCGGGGCGCGCGCCGCCGATGAACTCCCCGCCGATGAACTCGGGCCTGCGACACCCGACTTGACACCCCGTCACGTCGCGGCTGGGGACGACGCCGACTGAGCCGGCAACACCCCTGTACGGCGGGCGAGTTGCTGATTTCCCCGGGTGCGCCACGCCCGTTTATGATCTTGGTCGTGACTGTGCAGAATTCTGACAAGACGCTCTCCCGCAAGCAGAGGCTCCAGGAGAAGCAGCGCCGCCAGCTCTCGGTGGTCGACATGGTGGACAAGGCCGAGGCCAAGGTCCGCAAGGCGGAGGCCGAGCTGGCCGTGGCGGTCGCCGAGGCGGTGCAGGTGTTCGGCGACGAGAAGTCCGCGTCCGAGGGGCTCGACATGGCGCCCGAGGCGATCCGCCGCTTCCTGCGCATGGCGCAGGAGGAGACCGTGAAGACGGACGAGCCCACCGGGGAGGCCTGACCCGGAACGCGACGGCGCGCGGCGTTCGACGACGCGCCGCAGCAGGCCGGCCGAAGGCCCCGGGCCGGCCAGGCCGATGACGCGGCCGCCGCCGAAGCCTTCGGCGGCGGGCACCCGCCAGGTCACGAGCGGTCGAGCTGATCCATGAAACCGGTCCGCCAGGTCGGCCGCTCCGGCCGCCAACCCCGGCTGCGCGCCAGCGCGTTGAGAGCGCCCCGCTCCCACTCCTGCCGACCCGCCACCGGCTCGGGCGCGGGCACGCCGAGGGCGTCGGCCAGGGCGGGAAGCCACTGGTGCGCGGGCGCCGGCTCGTCGTCCACGACGTTGACCGGTCCGCCCGGCCAGTCGAGCGCGGCCACGACCGCCCGGGCCGCGTCGGCGACGTGCACGAAGGAGCTCACCGCGTCGTTCGCCACGGTGCTCCCCAGGAACCGCGCCGAGCGGTCGCCCGCCAGGGCCGCCGCGAGCGCGCCGCCCGGCGCGTACCAGGTGCCGGGCCCGTACAGCAGGCCGTAGCGCAGCACGACCGCCGTCTCCAGCTCGGCCGCGGTCTCCTCCAGGGACCTGACGGCGGCCACCATCCGCGCCCGGGGTTCGGCGGCCGTGCCGTCGAGCGGCACCGGCTCGCCGGCGGGACCCTCGCCCGGCGCGTACGCCCAGGAGATCGACTGCGCGACGATCCGGCCGACGCCGGCCGCCTTCGCCGCCTCCACCAGGTTGCGCGTACCCTCGCGGCGCAGCCGGCCGTTGGCGGTGCCGTCCGCGGCGGAGAGGTCGGTGAGCTGGTGGATCACCACCTCCGGGGACGCCGCGCCGACCGCGTGACGCAGTGCCGGCGCGTCGAGCGCGTCCGCCCGCACCCCCTTCGCTCCGAGGCCCCGGATCCGCTCCACCCCGGCCGGGGTCCGCGAGACCGCGGTGACCTCGTGCCCGGCCGCGACGAGCAGCGGGACGAGCGGTCTGCCGACGGCACCGGTCGCGCCGGCGACGAGGACACGCATGAGAACCCCACTTCCGGTGGCGTACGGCTGTGCGGCCCAACCTGGATCGGAAGCGCGCGGGGCATCGCCCGGCCGTCGGCCGGGGAGAGGCCGCTCAGCCCCGGTGACCCTGCTCCCGCTCGTCCATTCCGGCCATGAGCGCCTGATGGCTGCGGCGGACGTGTTCACGCATGACGCGTTCGGCGCCGTCGCCGTCCTTGGCGAGGATGAGGTCGACGACACGGTGGTGCTCATGGTCGGACTCGCTGAGCCGGCCCGGCTGGGCGAGTGAGGTCTGCACCAGACGGGCGTAGGCGAGCTGGTTCATGAGCGTCCGGTAGTGCGCCTCCAGCTTGGTGTTGTCGGCACCCGTGACGATCAGGTCGTGGAACTCGTGGACCAGCTGCGCGTACCGGTCGGTGTCGCCCGCGCGCACGGCCTCGTCGGCCTCGCGCATGTTCTCCTGCAGCCGGACCGTCTCGGGCACGGCACCCCGCAGCGCAAGCAGCCGGGCAGCCGCGCCCTCGAGCAGCTCCTTCATCTGGAACAGCTCGGTGATCTCCCGCCGCGAGGGCACCGCGACGAAGGTGCCGACCCGCGGCCGTACCTCCACCAGGCCCTCGATCTGCAGCTGCTTGAGGGCCTCGCGGATCGGCGTACGGCTGACCCCGAAGGTCTCCGACAGCGCCATCTCGGACAGGCTGGACCGCGGCGCCAGCTCACCGGTGATGATCATCTGACGCAGCTCTTCGGCGACCCGGGCCTGCATGCTGGTCTGCTGCAGCGGTTTCCGCGCCTGCCCACTGGGTTGTTGCATGGTACGTGAACGTAGTCGGGGCAGGGGTGCGACGTCAACCGTGCTGACGACCTGCGATCTGCGCCGGCGCCCTGCCATGCAAGCGGGTCCGGCCGGTCGTGGAGGCCGCGACCTGCGCATCTTCCTCCGTATGCGGGCTGTGCCATGCAAGTGAGGCTAGGAGGGCGGAGGGTGCCCGTCAAGGCTCCATGCCCGTGGAGTGGGTGCGACCTGTGCAATCACTGGGCTGACCAGCGGAAGTCGAGTGTTTGTGACGAGAGTATTGACACGGGTGTACGTCCTCTTTACCGTCCTCTGCCATACAAGAGCTGGCCGACGGGACCGCCCCACACGGCGCCGTTTGCCGTGGTGACCTTCCTTGGAGAGCAGGAGCACCCGCATGACAGAAGGAACGCCGGCGCCGGTGTACGGCAGCGCGGTCACGAAGGTCGAACCCTTCGGGGTGGATCACATTCCCGACAACGAGCGGCACGGCAGGCCGAGTTCGCA
>NZ_JBEXXE010000077.1:0-31207 GCF_040630255.1 Streptomyces sp. NPDC005820 | reverse complement strand
CCGCACTGACGGACTTCGTGTTCATGGTCCGCGAGACCTCGCAGATGTTCATCACCGGCCCGGACGTCGTCAAGGCGGTCACCGGCGAGGAGATCTCCCAGAACGGGCTCGGCGGCGCCGATGTGCACGCAGGCGTCTCGGGCGTCGCGCACTTCGTCTACGACGACGAGGAGACCTGCCTCGCCGAGGTGCGCTACCTGCTGTCGATGCTGCCGCAGAACAACCGGGAGCTGCCGCCGACGCTGCGTGGCGGGGACCCGGTCGACCGCAGCGGTGACGCCCTGCTCGACCTCGTGCCGGTCGACGGCAACCGCTCGTACGACATCCGCGGGGTGATCGAGGATCTGGTCGACGACGGCGAGTTCATGGAGGTGCACGCCACCTGGGCGCCCAACCTGGTGTGCGCGCTGGCCCGGCTCGACGGCCACGTGGTGGGCATCGTCGCCAACCAGCCCGCTGCCCTGGCCGGGGTCCTCGACATCAAGGCCAGCGAGAAGGGGGCGCGGTTCGTCCAGTTCTGTGACTCCTTCAACATCCCGCTGATCACCCTGATCGACGTGCCCGGCTTCCTGCCCGGCGTCGACCAGGAGCACGACGGCATCATCCGGCGCGGCGCCAAGTTGCTGTACGCGTACTGCAACGCGACCGTGCCGCGGGTCTCCGTGGTGCTGCGCAAGGCCTACGGCGGCGCGTACATCGTCATGGACTCCCGCTCGATCGGCGCCGACATCGCCCTGGCCTGGCCCACCAACGAGATCGCGGTCATGGGCGCCGAGGGCGCCGCCAACGTGGTCTTCCGCCGGGAGATCGCGGCCGCCGAAGACCCCGAGGCGATGCGCAGGCAGAAGATCGACGAGTACAGGACCGAGCTGGTCCACCCCTACTACGCGGCCGAGCGCGGGCTCGTAGACGACGTCATCGACCCCCGCGACACCCGAGCGGTGCTCTGCAAGGCGGTCGCGATGCTCTCCGCCAAGGACGCCGAACTGCCACGCCGCAAGCACGGCAACCCTCCGCAGTGACCCCCGACGGAAAGGTGCCCGAGAGATGACCGCACAGACGCTCCCCCGGCTGTTCCGGGTGGAGAGGGGGTCGGTGACCCCCGAGGAACTGGCCGCCCTCAGCACGGTGCTGCTCGCCCGCGTGGCCGCCGCCGACTCCGCGGCGCAGGACGCCCCGTCCCGCCCCGCCCGGGCCGGCTGGCGCCGGCCGGAGCGCGCCGTCGGCTTCGACGGACCGCGCACCTGGCGCGCTGGCGCCTGAAAACCCCTCCGACCAGAGAAGGAAGCCTCATGTCCCACGACGACACCACCGCCCTCGCCGCCCTCACCACCCAGGTCCGACTGCTCAGCGACCGGGCCGCGATCGCCGAACTGTGCGACCGCTACGTCCGCCACCTCGACAAGGACCGGCACAACGACGACTGGTTCGACGCGGTCTTCACCGACGACGTCCACCTCACCTTCCCCATGGGCGAGTACAAGGGGGTCGAAGGCCTCGCCGACTTCCAGCGGATGGCCCGTACGACCTTCGAGCGCACCCACCACATCGGCTCGAACTACACCATCGAGCTCGACGGCGACCGCGCCGGCGTCCGGGCACACCTGACCGCGGTCCACGTGAAGCGGGGCGAGGAGCCGACCGCCCACTTCGACATAGGCGGCCACTACGAGGCCGAGGCGGTGCGTACCCCCGCAGGCTGGCGGATCCGCCGCTTCGTCTTCGACCTGGTGTGGAGCGCCGGAGACCCGGACCTGCGCCACTCCTGACCCCGTCCCTTCTGCAAAGGACCTTGACGATGTCGCCTCAACCGGTTCAGCCGGCCGGAATGATCACCGGATACCCCGTGCGCCCGCGCGGGTCCGCGGACCTGACCGGCCGCCTGGCCCTGTCGGCCGCGACCACCGAGGGCGCGCGCCTGCGGACCGAGGACTTCCACGCCTGGCTCGACGAACGCCGCCGAGCCAACACCTTCCGTGTCGACCGCATTCCGTTCGCCGAGCTCGACGGCTGGTCCTTCGCGGAGGGCACAGGCAACCTGGTCCACCGCAGCGGCCGGTTCTTCACCGTGGAGGGCCTGCACGTGGTGGAGGAGGCGGCCCCCTGGGGCGACGGCCCCTACCAGGAGTGGCACCAGCCGATCATCAAGCAGCCGGAGATCGGCATCCTCGGCATCCTGGCCAAGGAGATCGACGGCGTCCTGCACTTCCTGATGCAGGCCAAGATGGAGCCCGGCAACCCCAACCTGCTCCAGCTCTCCCCGACGGTGCAGGCCACCCGCAGCAACTACACCAAGGCCCACCAAGGCGCGGACGTGAAGTACATCGAGTACTTCACGTCCGCGCGCCGCAGCCGGGTCGTCGCCGACTCCCTCCAGTCGGAGCACGGCGCCTGGTTCTACCGGAAGTCCAACCGCAACATGATCGTCGAGGCCGTCGACGAGGTGCCGCTGCTCGACGACTTCTGCTGGCTCACCCTCGGCCAGATCGGCGAGCTCCTCCACGCGGACAACCTGATCAACATGGACGCGCGGACCGTGCTGTCCTGCCTGCCCCACGCGGACACCACCCCGGACGCGCTGCTGTCCGACGCGCAGCTGCTGTCCTGGTTCACGAACGAACGCTCCCGCCACCATGTGCGCGCCCGCCGTGTCCCGCTGGCCGACCTGCCCGGCTGGAAGCGCGGCGTGGACGCCATCGCGCACGAGGAGGGCCGCTACTTCCACGTCGTCGCCGTCGCTGCCCAGGCCGGCAACCGGGAGGTGACCCGCTGGACGCAGCCCCTCATCGAGCCGGTCGGTCGCGGCGTCACCGCCTTCCTGACCCGCGGCTTCGGCGGCGTCCAGCACGTCCTGGTGCACGCGCGGGTGGAGGGCGGCCTGCTGGACACCGTCGAACTGGCCCCGACCGTCCAGTACACCCCGGAGAACTACGACGGCCTGACGGCCGCCGAGCGCCCCGCCTTCCTCGACAGCGTGCTCGCCGCCGATCCCTCCCGGGTCCGCTACGAGGCGGTGCACTCGGAGGAGGGCGGCAGGTTCCTCAACGCCGAGAGCCGGTACCTGCTCGTCGAGGCGACCGAGAAGGAGGCACCGCAGGACCCGCCGGCCGGGTACGCCTGGGTCACCCCGGCCCAGCTGACGTCCCTCACCCGGCACGGCCACTACCTGAACGTCCAGGCCCGCACCCTGCTGGCCTGCCTGAACGCGACGGTGGTGCGCCGATGAGCGACGCCCTGCGGATCGGTGTCCTCGGCTGCGCGGACATCGCCGTCCGCCGCATGCTGCCGGCGATGGCCGCCCACCCCGACGTGGTCGTCACGGCCGTCGCGAGCCGGGACCGGGCCAAGGCGGAGAAGAGCGCCGCACCCTACGGGGCCGCCGCCGTCGAGGGATACGGCGAGCTGCTGGGCCGCGAGGACGTCGACGCGGTGTACGCGCCGGTGCCGGCGGCGCTGCACGCCGAGTGGACCGGTGCGGCGCTGCGCGCGGGCAAGCACGTCCTCGCCGAAAAGCCGCTCACCCTCGATCCCGACGAGACCCGCCGACTGCTCGAACTGGCCGGGAACGCGGGCTTGGGGCTGATGGAGAACGTCATGTTCGTCCATCACGGCCTGCACCGGACCGTCCGCGACCTGATGGCGGATGGCGCGATCGGTGAACTGCGCTCCTTCCAGGCGGTGTTCGGCATCCCCCGGCTGCCCGACAACGACATCCGCCACGACCCCGAACTCGGCGGCGGGGCCCTGTGGGACGTGGGCGTCTACCCGCTGCGGGCCGCCCTGTACTTCCTCGGCGACGAACTGGAGGTCCTCGGCGCGCACCTCCACCGCGGTGCCGGACGGCTCGTCGAGACCGCGGGAACCGCCCTGCTGCGCACCCCCGGGGGTGTCGGCGTGCAGGTCGCCTTCGGGATGGACCACGCGTACCGGGCCTCGTACGAGCTGTGGGGCAGCGAGGGCCGGATGGTGGTGGACCGCGCGTACACCCCACCCGCCGACTTCACGCCGATCATCCGGCTCGAACGACGGTCCCGCACCGAGGAGATCCGCCTGGCCCCGGAGGACCAGGTGGCCGCCACGGTTGCCGCGTTCGTCGCGTCCGTCCGCTCCGGCGCCGGGCCCGCCTACGACCGTGCGGCGCCGCTGCGGCAGGCCGAACTGCTGGACGCGGTCCGCAGGGTCGGCACACGGCCCGCCTGACGGACTTCTGACACTCACCTGGCCAACGCCCGACGCATCTGCCCGGGCCGTGGAAAACCTGACCCAATCCTGAAACCGGGCGTCTTGAACGGCGGACCGGGGCCGAAGAGGCTTGATCGCAGGGTCCGGTGAGGTGTCCCGCGGGCCCGCTTCGGGCCCCGCCGCGGACCCCCGGGCGACGCGTGCCGTGCCGCACTCCCGCGGACGAGATCCCCCGGGTTGCTCCGGAACCTCCGGCGAATGGCCAGAACCCCCGAATGGAGACATGGGCGTGAAGGGAATCATCCTGGCCGGCGGTCATGGAACCCGGCTGCATCCGATCACTCTTGGCATGTCCAAGCAGCTGCTGCCGGTCTACGACAAGCCGCTGATCTACTACCCTCTGTCGGTCCTGATGCTCGCGGGCATCACCGAGATCCAGATCATCTCGGCACCCGACGACATCGAGAACTTCCAGCGTCTGCTGGGCGACGGCGCACACGTCGGCCTCAGGCTGAGCTACGCGGTGCAGACCGAACCCCGGGGCCTGGCCGAGGCGTTCATCATCGGCGCCGACCACGTGGGCGACGACTCCGTGGCCCTGGTGCTCGGCGACAACATCTTCCACGGCCCCGGATTCAGCAATCTGCTCCAGCGCAAGGCCGAGGACGTCGACGGCTGCGTTCTGTTCGGCTACCCGGTGAGCGACCCCGAGCGCTACGGGGTCGGCGAGGTCGACGGGAACGGCAGGTTGCTGTCCATCGACGAGAAGCCCGAGCGGCCACGCTCCAACCTGGCCATCACCGGTCTGTACTTCTACGACAACGAGGTCGTGGACATCGCGAAGAACCTCACGCCCTCCGCACGCGGCGAGCTGGAGATCACGGACATCAACCGGGTCTACCTGGAGCGCGGCAAGGCGGACCTCGTCTCCCTCGGGCGCGGCTTCGTATGGCTGGACGCCGGAACCCACGACACGCTCACCGAGGCCGGCCAGTACGTGCAGATCCTCGAGCACCGGCAGGGCGTGCGGCTCGCCTGCATCGAGGAGATCGCCTGGCGCATGGGCCTCATCGACCGCGAGACCTGCCTGCGCCTGGGCACCCAGCTCGCCAAGTCCCCCTACGGCAGGTACGTGATGGAGGTGGCGGCGGCCGGCTGACCGGAGACATTCGCCCGTGACGATCCCCTCGCAGCCCCCTCCCCCCTGAGCCGGAGAGAAGACATGCGTCTTTTGTTCACCACCATCCCAGGAACCTCGTACATGCTCCCGCTGGTTCCGCTCGCCCACGCCGCCCTGGCAGCCGGACACGAGGTCCTCGTGGTCGCCGGAGACCCCGCGCTGCGCGTCGCGAACCACGCCGGTCTGCAGACGGTCGCGGCCGACCCGGAGGCTGCGGCGCCCTACGAGGAGCTGGTGCGCAGGGCGACCGAGGCCCCCATGGCCGAGGAGCGGCCGAGCGAGGAACTCGTCGCCTACGTGGCCTCGGTCTTCGGCGAGGTCGGCGCGCGCATGGTGGACCACCTCGTCGGGACGGCGAAGGCGTGGGGCGCGGACGCCCTGGTGTATCCCGCCAACCACGTGGGTGGTCTGCTCGCGGCCCGCGCCGTCGGCATCCCCGCGATCCTGCACGGTATCGGCACCCCGCGCGCCACCTTCGGACCCGCTCTCGGGTACGCGGCGCCGGTGGCCGAGCGGCTCGGCGTCAAGGGGCTCGTGGAGGCGGACGTCTCCGTCGACCTGTGCCCGCCGTCCCTGGTACCGCCCCACCCGCGTGCGGTGGTGCCCCACACGCTGCCGATGCGCTACACCCCGTACAACGGCGGCACCGAACTGCCGGCCTGGCTGCTGGAGCCCGCCGGGCGCCCGCGGGTGGCCGTGACGCTCGGCTCGCTCTCCGCCGTCTACGGGGACGGGGCGCTGCTGCGGGAGATCGTGCTCGGTACCGCGGACCTGGGCATCGAGCTGGTCGTCACGACCGGCGGCGCGCAACTGCCCGCGCTGGACTCGCTGCCGCTGGAGCATGTGCGGCTCGAGGACTGGGTGCCGCTGAACGCCCTGCTGGCCACCTGCGCCGGCATCGTCCACCACGGCGGCATGGGCACCACCTACGCTGCGTTCGACGCGGCCGTCCCGCAGTTGGTGATCCCGCTGACCGGCCCGGAGAGCGCAGCCAACGGCCGGGTGGCCGAGGCGCGCGGCGCGGGGACGGTGCTGGGCGCGCCCGGCTCACAGCCGGTCACCGCGGCGGCCGTCGGCCGCGCCGTCGGGGGCCTGCTGCGCGATCCGGCCTTCGCCAAGGCGAGCCGGGAGGTCTCACTGGAGATGAGGGAGATGCCGGCGCCGAGCAGCGTGATCGGCCGGCTGACGGCACTGATCGGGGAGATGTCATGAAGGTTCTGGTCACCGGCGGCGCCGGTTTCATCGGCTCGCACTACGTACGCTCCGTGCTGGCGGGCGCCTACGGCCCCGCCGAGGACGTCCTCGTCACCGTCCTGGACAAACTGACCTACGCCGGCAACCGGGCCAACCTGCCCGCCGCGGACGACCGGCTCCGCTTCGTTCGGGGCGACGTCTGCGATCTTCAGCTCCTGCTGGACCTGCTGCCGGGCCACGACACGGTTGTCCACTTCGCGGCCGAGTCGCACGTGGACCGCTCTTTGGAGAGCGCCGCGGAGTTCGTCCGCACCAACGTGCTGGGCACGCAGGCCCTGCTGGAGGCCGCCCTGCGAACGGGCGTCGGGCGCGTCGTGCACGTCTCCACCGACGAGGTGTACGGCTCGATCGACGAGGGGGCGTGGACCGAGGGCTTCCCCCTGCTGCCCAACTCCCCGTACGCGGCCTCCAAAGCGAGCTCCGACCTCATCGCCCGGTCGTACTGGCGCACCCATGGCCTGAACGTGTCGATCACGCGCTGCTCCAACAACTACGGCCCCTACCAGCACCCCGAGAAACTGATCCCACGGTTCGTCACCAACCTGTTGGAGGGCAAGCCCGTCCCGGTCTACGGCGACGGGGCCAACCGGCGGGAGTGGCTGCACGTCGACGACCACTGCCGGGCCGTCCACCTGGTGCTCACCCGGGGCCGGGCCGGCGAGATCTACAACGTCGGCAGCGGCAGCGAGCACACGAACATGGAGCTGACCGAGCGCATCCTGGACAGCTGCGGCGCGGACTCCTCGATGATCCGCTTCGTCGCCGACCGCAAGGGCCATGACCTGCGCTACTGCCTCGACGACAGCAAGATCCGCGAGGAACTCGGCTACGCGCCGCGCATCGCGTTCGACGACGGTCTCGCCGAGACCGTCGCCTGGTACCGGGACAACCCGAACTGGTGGAAGTCCGTCAAGCACGGCCTTCCTTCGACGACCGGACGGGGTGAGTGAGGGCCGTGGACGTACACGCACTGGACATCGACGGCGCCTTCGCGTTCACGCCCCCCGTGTTCAAGGACCGCCGCGGTCTGTTCGCCTCGCCCTTCCAGGGCGCAGCCTTCGCCGAGACCCTGGGCAAGCCTCTGTTCCAGGTGCAGCAGGTGAGCCACAACCTCTCCTCCCGGGGCGTGCTGCGGGGCATCCACTTCACCGCCACGCCGCCGGGCATGGCCAAGTACGTCTACTGCCCGTACGGGCAGTTGCAGGACTACCTGATCGACCTGCGCGTCGGCTCCCCGACGTTCGGCAAGTGGATCACGACCCGGCTCGGCGCCGACACCGCCCGCGCGCTGTACGTCCCGGTGGGGGTGGGGCACGCGTTCCTGTCCCTCGCGGACGACTCGATGGCCGTGTACGTGATGTCCGAGGGGTACGTGCCGGAGAACGAGTACGCGATGAATCCGCTCGACCCCGAGATCGGCCTGGCCTTCCCCGAGGATGTCGAGCTGGTCCAGTCGGACCGGGACCTCGCCGCCCCTTCCCTGGCCGAGGCCCTGGAGCGCGGGATGCTCGCCGACTACGCGCTCTGCCGGGAGCTGGACGCCAAGTTGTGACCCCGTCCGCCCGCCCCGTTTCCCCCTGATGACGTTCCCGTACGACACACCCTTGCAAGGAGGCCCGACGATGCTGTCCGACCGCGCCCGGCTGGTCCGTGACATGGTGCGCATCCGCGTGGTGGAGGAAGTCCTCGCCGACTACTACCGCGACGAGCAGGAGATGCGCACGCCCACCCACTTCTCCATCGGACAGGAGGCGAGCGCGGTCGGCGTCTGCGGGGCGACCAGGCCCGAGGACTGGGTCTATGCCGCGCACCGCTCGCACGCCCCGTACCTCGCCAAGGGCGGCGACCTGAAGGCGATGGTGGCCGAGCTGTACGGCAAGCAGGACGGCTGCGCACACGGCCGCGGCGGTTCGATCCACCTGGTCGACCAGTCGGTGGGTTTCGCCGGCTCCGCGGCCATCCTCGGCGAGATGATTCCGGTGGCGGTCGGCTCCGCCTGGGCCTTCGCCCGGGCCAACGAACCGCGTGTCGCCCTCACCTTCTTCGGGGACGGCTCCACGGAGGAGGGCGTCTTCGCCGAGTCCCTGAACTTCGCGGCGGTACACCGGATTCCTGTTGTCTTCGTCTGCGAGAACAACCTGTATTCGATCTCCTCGCCGTTGAGCGCGCGCCAGCCCGGCGGGACGTCGATCACGCGCCGGGCCGAGGCGGCCGGCGTGACGTCCCTGGCCGTGGACGGCAACGACGTGTTCGCCGTCAAGGAGGCGGCCGAGAAGGCGGTGCTGCAGTGCAGGGAGGGTGACGGCCCGGTTCTGCTGGAGCTGGCGACGTACCGCTGGCGGGAGCACGTCGGCCCGGGCTGGGACGCCGACCACGGTTACCGGACCCAGGAGGAGATCGACTCCTGGATGGCAGGGTGCCCGATCGTCCGCGCCGCGGACGCGCTGCGTGAGCAGGAGCCGGAGATCGACGCGATGGTGGCCGGCTGGCGGGTGCAGTTCCACGACGAGATCCAGGCAGCGGTCGCGTATGCCAAGGAGCGGCCCTTCCCGGAGGTCGACCGGCTGCTCGACGGCGCCTACGCGCCCGTGACCCACTGACCTGCAACCCCACTCGACAGGAGAACACACCGGACATGCGCACGTTGACGTACTGGCAGGCCATCAGCGAGGCCACCGTGCAGTGCATGGAGGCCGACGAGAAGATCTTCATCGCGGGAGAGGGCGTCGATGACGTCAAGGGCACCTTCGGCACCACGAAAGAGGCGTTCGACCGGTTCGGCGCCAAGCGGGTCATCGACGTGCCGAACTCGGAGAACGCCACGGCCGGCATCGCCATCGGCGCGGCCGCCGCGGGGCACCGGCCGCTGGTGGTGCACACCCGCGCGGACTTCATGTTCCTGGCCCTCGACCCACTGGTGAACCTGGCCGCCAAGTGGCGGTACATGTACGGGGGCGACAAGGGCGGGGTGCCCGTGGTGACCCGCGGTGTGGTCGGCCGCGGCTGGGGGCAGGGCGCGACCCACTCGCAGAGCCCGCACGCCACCTTCGCGCACTACGCCGGGCTGCACGTGGCCACGCCCGCGTCGCCTGCCGACGCCAAGGGCATGCTGGTGCAGGCACTGACCGGCGACGCCCCGGTGGTGTTGATCGAGAACCGGAACCTGTATCCGCTGACCGGCGAGGTTCCCGAGGAGGCCACCCCGGTCCCGTTCGGTGTCGGTCGGTACGCCCGGCGCGGCACCGATGTCACCGTGGTCGCCGCCTCCCTGATGGTGCACGAGGCGGAGCGCGCGGCCGAACAGTTGGCCCGGCGGGGCATCAGCGTGGAGGTGGTCGACGTCCGCAGCATCCGGCCGTTGGACGAGGGCATCATCTGCGAGTCCGTGGCGAAGACCGGCCGCCTGGTCGTCGCGGACACCAGTTGGGCCCGCTACGGCTTCGCCGCGGAGGTGGCCGCGGTCGTCGCCGAGCAGATCCCGCAGGCGCTCCTCGCGCCGGTGAGCCGGGTGACGCTGCCGGACAGTCCCGCGCCGGTGTCCCGGCCGCTGGAGGAGGCCTTCCACCCGGGGGCACAGGGCATCGTCGACGCCTGCCTGAAGGTGTGCGACGACGTGGCGGGCTCGCTGCCCGCGCTGTCCGACGTCGCCGCAGGCTTCATGGGCCCCTACTAGGCATCGGCCCGGTTCAAGGGCACAGGGTGCGTTCCGCGGTCGCCACCAGGGTGGCGGCGACCGCGTCGGGGCCCAGACCCCGACCCGTGTAGAGCAGGTCGAAGCTGTCGAAGCCGGAGACCAGCCACAACACGGCGGCGGCTTCGTCGGCGGTGACGTCCGGACGCAGCGCCCCCTGTGCGGCCAGTCGCAGGGCGAGGTCGTTCATCCCGCGGGCCCGGCCCTCCTCCAGGCGCTGGACCGCGCCGCCGACCGCGTCGGCGGCGAGTTGGGCCATGGAGTAGAGGGCGCGCAGCACGTCCCGGTGGGCGGCGTACATCGCGACATTGCCGCGGATGCCGTCGCGCAGGCCGGCGAGCGCGTCCGGCTGGAGCACCGCCCGGACCATCTCGGTGAATCCGCCGCGGTGCAGCAGGTCTCCGCCCAGGGCGTCGAAGAGTCCCGCCCGGGATCCGAAGACCAGATAGACGGTCGAGCGTGACACGCCTGCCGCCTTGGCGATCCGGTCGACGCTGACCGGCTCGGAGGGTGTCGTGCGCAGGCGCTCGTACAGCGCGTCGAGGATGCGCCGCCGGGTCTCTTCCGCGGCCTCGGCGCGTAGCCGCTGCTCGTACTTCCGATGTGCCATGGGCCCGATCCTAACATTGGCTTGACAGCTCGTCTCGTGAAAGACAGGATGTCCAGTGAAAGTGGAAGACAGCCTGTCCGGCGAAAGTCGCTTTCCCTGATCGAAAGGACCCCGTGATGCGGGTGATGATCCGCTACAAGCTCAAGCCCGATCAGGTGGAGCGGAACCTGAAGCTCCTCTCCGCCGCGTACGAGGAGATGAACGCGCTGCGTCCGCCGGGCCTGAAGCACGTCAGCTATCAGCTCGACGACAAGGTCACCTTCGTCGACTTCGTGGAGACCGAGGGGCGTGGGGCGGGACCGCTCGCCACGCTCCCCGCATTCGGGCTCTTCCGCGCGACCCTCGACGCCCGCTGTGTCGAGCCGCCTCGCCTGATCGAGCTCCACGACGCCGGTTCCTACGACGGTTTCGCCTGACCCCCACGCGAACCCGGTCCCCGTACCCAACGAACAGCACCGACACGAGAACAGGAAGAACGACATGACCCGGATCGCCGTCATCATCGGCAGCACCCGCCCCGGCCGCCGCGGAGCCGGCGTGGCTCAGTGGGTCCAGGAGGCCGCCGGCCGCCACGAGGCCGTCAAGGCCGGTGACGCCACCGTCGAGATCGTGGACATCGCCGAGTTCAAGCTTCCGCTGCTCGACGAGGCCGTGCCGGCCGCGTTCGGGCAGTACGGCAACGAGCACACCCAGAAGTGGGCGCGGACGATCACCTCGTACGACGGCTTCGTCTTCGTGACCCCCGAGTACAACCGGTCCGTGCCGGCCTCGCTCAAGAACGCGATCGACTTCCTCTACCACGAGTGGTCGAACAAGGCCGCGGGCTTCGTCAGCTACGGCACCCAGGGCGGCCTGCGAGCCGTCGAGCACCTGCGGACCACGCTGGCCGAGGTGAAGGTCGCCGACGTGGCCACCGCGGTCGGCCTGCAGATCTTCACCGACTTCACGTTCTCCGACCCGACCAACCCGCTCGACCCGGGCACCGTCACCCCCGGCCCGCAGCAGGAGCCCGCCCTCCACAAGATGCTGGACGAGGTCATCGCGTGGTCCGGCGCCCTGAAGCCGCTGCGCGCCCAGGCGTCGGCGGTCTGACCGTACGAGTGTGCGAAAGGGCA
The DNA here is from genome assembly GCF_040630255.1 of Streptomyces sp. NPDC005820. Taxonomy (NCBI): domain Bacteria; kingdom Bacillati; phylum Actinomycetota; class Actinomycetes; order Kitasatosporales; family Streptomycetaceae; genus Streptomyces; species Streptomyces sp. NPDC005820. The sequence continues at coordinate 19,175 of NZ_JBEXXE010000077.1, read as the reverse complement.
GACCATGAAGGTTGAGGTCTACGCGGACTTCGCGTGCGCCTGGTGCCGCCTCGGCATGCGCCGGTTCGAACGCGCGGTGGCCGCGGCCGGCGGCGAGCAGCCCATCGAACTCGTCCACCGTCCCTACCGACTCAGCCCCGACGCGTCCGAGGAGCCGCGCTCCACGGTGGAGCTGATGACGGAGATGATCGGCAGCCGCGAGCAGGTCGACGCGATGTTCGGGGAGATGGCTCAGCTCGGCGCGAGCGAGGGCGTGGAGTACCGGTTCGACCGCACGGTCGAGGTCAACACCCTCACCGCGCACCGGCTGATGTGGTTCGCCGCGAAGAAGTATCCCGCCGCGGTACGCTCCGCATTGGCGAATGCCGTCTACGACGCCCACTTCCGCGACGGTGCGAACATCGCCGACCACACGGAGCTCGTCGCGCTGGCGGAGAGCGCGGGCCTGGACGGCGACCGGGTGCGGAGCTTTCTCGCTTCGGACGAGGGCGTCGCCGAGGTGAGCGCTCAGGCCGCCGCCGCGAGGCGGGACGGTATCACCTCGGTGCCGACCTTCGCCTTCGAGAACGGGGAACTGCTCCACGGGGCCAGCACGAGCGAGGAGATCCTCGCCGCTCTGCGGCGAGCGGCGCGGTAACGGACGGGGCGCGCCGCTCGAACCTGGCCGCGGGCACAGGGCACAGGGAGCGGCGAGCTCGCCCTCTTGCGCAGGGCGGCGTTCACCGCACGGCGTCCCCGGCACCGGCTCGCCCCGGCCACCGCGCGACCTCGGTGGGCACCCGCTGGACGAACGGTGTGCCTGTTGGCCTGTGACGGGTTTGACGTGTGTACGCGGGGTCGAGCGCTCTCGTGAGCTCGGCCCCCGGAGGACCTCGTACGCGCCTGCCGGGGATCGTCCGACACCTGCTGCGGTCTGCCCCTGTCCGTGCGGGGGAGCTCGGTGCGAGATACGCCGCCTCACCGGACTTCCCGGTCGGCGCCGCGTCCCCACCGGCCGTGCCCGCCCCGGCGGGACGGTGCGGGGGACTGTTCGACCAGGCCGTGGAGGTGGGCGACCGTCTCGTCGCCGATGCCGAGGCGGGCGGAGGGGCGACGCTGTCGGCGAGGCGGGTGAGGAGGCGTCGGGTCACCGAGGGGTCGATGAGGGCGTCGCCGCGGGCGGCCACGCGGACGGCGGCGATGAGTTCCTCGGACTTCACCTTCGCCCCCGACGGAGGCTTCACCTTCACCATCGACGGCACCCAGGCCTGCCCGTCGGCGGCCTGACCGTCTTCCTGACGGTCGCCTGGCGGCGCCACCGGCCCTCCCGGCTGATCGCGGCGGTCTGATCGGAGCGCCTGAAAGCCGACGGCAGCCCCGTCCGTCCCCGCCGCCGGAAGGCCCCGTCGATCGAGGCCCGAGGCCCGAGGCCCGAGGCCCGAGGCCCGAGGCCCGTCGCCCGAGGCCCGACGCCCGTCGCCCGAGGCCCGACGCCCGGCGCCCGTCAGTCCGACCGCCCCGGGATCCGCAGGTGTACCTCATAGCCGCCCCCGGCCGTAGGCCCCGCGGCGAGCGTGGCGTCCAGGAGGTCGGCTCGTTCGCGGAGGCCGATCAGGCCTTGGTGGGAGCCGGGGAGGGGGAGGGAGGGGCGGGTGGGGGGTGTGTTCGTGATCGTCACGCCGAAGGCCGTGCGGTCGGCCGTGTGCCAGAGGCGGACCGTCGCCGAGGCGCCGGGGGCGTGCTTGCGGACGTTGGTGAGGGCTTCCTGGACGGTGCGGTACACGGCGCGCTGGGCCGTGGTGCCGACCTCCGGCGGCAGCTCGCCGCTCAGTTCGGCGTCGATGCCGCTGGTCGTGACGAGCCGGTACAGATCGGCGAGCGTGGGCTGCGGGGTGAGCTCGGTGGACCGGCCCCCGGAGGCCCGCAACAGGGTGACCATGTGGCGCAGTTCGTCGAGGGTGTCCACGCTCAGCGAGCGGATCGTGCGGGCGGCGTCCCGGCAGCCGGGGTCGGCGGCGGCCACCTGGAGGGCTCCGGCCTGGACGGCGATCAGGCTCACCTGGTGGGAGACGACGTCGTGCATCTCGCGGGCGAGCTGGGCGCGTTCGCGGGCGAGGACGGCCTGGGAGTGGAGGAGGCGTTCGTGCTCGCGCGCCTCCTCGATCTCGGTGAGCCGGCGGGCCAGGTCCCGGCGGGCCTGGACGAGCTGGCCGAGGAGCACGGGGGCGGCGGCGGTGGCGAGCGTGTAGAAGAAGTAGACCAGCGTCCAGGTGCGCTCGCGCGAGGAGAGGTCGGCCGGCGGCCAGGGCGCGGCGGAGGCCACGGCGAACAGCACCGCGCACACCACGAGCAGCCGCCGGTCGCGGGAGCGTTCGGCCAGCGTGAACAGCGCCGCGAACGGGGCGAACACGATGTCCAGCACGAGGCTCGCGGGAAGGGCCAGAAGGAACACCGGGAGCGGGAAGCGGCGGCGCGCGGCGAGCGCGGCGCAGGCCACCGCGGCCATGGCCCGCTCGACCGGGCCGGTGCCCTCCAGGTTGAGCAGGACGTCGACGACGGCGACCGCGACGACCACGGCGTCGACCGCGGGGGCGGGGATCCGCGCCCACCACGCCCGGGGCGCGGTCATCGCCCGGACTCCGGGCCCCGCCGTCCGGCGTCGAGCAGCCCCGCCCGCTGCGCCAGCAGCGCCGCCTGCACCCTGCTGCCGACCCGCAGCTTGGTCAGGATCGCGCTGACGTGGTCCTTGACGGTGCCCGCGCTGAGATGGATCCGGGCGCCGATCTCGGTGTTGGAGAGCCCCTCCGCGATGAGTACGAGCACCTCGCGCTCCCGCTCGGTGAGCCGGCCGACGCGGGCGGTGTCCTCGTCGTCGGCGGCCGCCGACGCGCCGGGGTGACTCCGCCACACGGCACGCGACGCCTTCGGCGACAGCACGACCCCGCCCGCGGCCAGGGTCCGTACGAGCTGGGCGAGCTGGTCGGGCTCGGTGTCCTTGAGCAGGAACCCGGCCGCGCCGGAGCTCAGGGCGGTGAGGATGTACTCGTCGGCGTCGAAGGTCGTCAGCATCGCCACCACCGGCGGCGCGGGCAGGACGCGCAGCTCCCGCAGCACCGTCAGCCCGTCCACGTCCGGCATCCGGATGTCGAGCAGCACGACGTCGGGAGCGGTCCGGCGTACCGTGTCGACCGCCTCCGCGCCGGTCGTCGTCGCGACGACCTCGATGTCGTCCGCCGCGCTCAGGATGAGCTGGAAACCGGAGCGCACCAGCGCCTCGTCGTCCACGACCATGACCCGGATCACGCGCGCCCCGCCTCGCCGTCCCTCTGCGCACGGCTCCGGCCGTACGTCGCTGTCGATTGTCACCGCTCCGACCGTAGAGCGGGACGCGCCGTCCGCGGCGGGGCGCGGGGACGTTCCCGCCACTCGGGGGGAGGGTTCCCGCCGGACGGGGGGTGAGGCCGTACCGGGTGGCGGGGCGGGACCGGACAGTCGCCGGATACTGCGGGCCGGAGCCCGTCCCCAGCCTGGAACGCATGAACCGCAACCCCTCCGACCCGACCCCCACCTCCCTCACGAAACCCGCTCCCGCCCCCACACACTCCCCGGTCGGCCCCCTGGTCGGCCCCCCACTCGGCCGCCTCATCGGCGTAGACCTGGCCCGCGGTCTCGCGGTGTTCGGGATGTACGCGGCCCACGTCGGCCCCGATCCGTCCCAGGGCGGTGTCACCGGGCACCTCATGGAGCTGGCCCACGGCCGTGCCTCCGCCCTCTTCGCCTTCCTGGCCGGCTTCTCGATCGTGCTGATCACCGGCCGTCGTACGCCGAGGACGGGCCGCGCGGGCCGCCAGGCGGTCGCCAAGGTGGTGATCCGCGCGCTGGTGCTGCTGGCGCTGGGCACCGCGCTCACCCTGACCGGCACCCCGGTCGAGGTGATCCTCGCCTTCTACGGCCTGTACTTCCTGCTCGTCCTGCCCCTGTACCGGCTCGGCGCCGGCCCGCTCGCCGTCATCGCCGCGGGCACCGCCCTGGTCATGCCGCAGCTCCTGTACGTCGTCCAGCACGCGCTCCCCGCGGACGGCGCCGGCGGCGTCTGGGCCTGGCCCGCCGACGCGGACGGCATCGTCCCGCTCCTCTTCACCGGCAGCTACCCGGCCCTGACCTGGATCCCCTTCGTCATCGCCGGTATGGCCGTGGCCCGCCTCGACCTCGCCGACACCGCCGTCCGCACCCGCCTCGCGCTCACCGGCGGCTGCCTCGCCGTACTCGGTCACGGCGGCTCCTGGCTGGCCCTGCACCTGGTCCCCGGCGCCCTCACCGAGCTGGGCGCCGCCGCCTGGGGCGACGGAGGATCGGCCGCCTCGGCCTGGTGGTCCGACACCTGGGGCTACCCCGACGGCAGCACCCCGGCCGGGCTGCTGGTCGCCTCACCGCACAGCGAGACGACCCTCTCGATCCTCGCCAACACCGGTGTGGCGATCACGGTCCTCGCGGCCTGCCTCGTCGCGGTCGACGCCTTCCCGCGCTTCCACGCCCTCGCCCGCCCGGTCATCGCGGTCGGCTCGATGTCCCTGACCGCGTACGTCTTCCACATCGTCGGCATCCGACTCCTCGGCATCGAGGAGCTGCCCGGCTCCCCGCCGCACGTCCTGCTCGGCTTCGTCGTCGCCGTCACCGTGTTCGCGACGCTCTGGTCCCGTTCCTTCCGGCGCGGTCCGCTGGAGTGGCTGCTCGGCAGGACCACGAAGGCCGCCGAACTGGTGCGGTGAGCCCATGCGACGGCTCCCGTTGTCGGTGCCGGGTGGGACCATGGAGCACGACGGGTGAGCCGCGCACCCGGCACACCGGGGGAGGGCGCATGGGGCGGGCCGAGGAGGCGGAAGTCGTCGGGAGCGCCGCGCCGCCGCCGTACGATCCCGCCCCGGCCGTGGGACGACGGGCCCGCGAGCTGTACGAGGCGGGGGCGCGGCTGTACGACGCCGCCCGCACCCTGCGCGCCGACCACGCCCGCGCCCTGGAGGCGGTGCGGGCCGCCCACGCGCCGCTGCGGGACGCCCTGGTCGCCGAGGAGCTCCGGACCATCCCGCCCGCCCGGCTGAAGGAGGTCACCGAGGGCCGGCTGCGGCTCCCGGCGCTCGAAGCGGCCGGCTTCGACTCGGTGGGCGCGGTGTACCGGGCGAGCCGGCACACCCTGCGGCAGATCCCCGGGGTCGGCCCGCAGACCGCCGACCAGGCGCTCGCCGCGGCCCGGCAGCTGGCCCGCGCGGTCGAGGAGACGGTGTCCGTACGGATCGACGTGGACGCTCCCGAGCCCCGCACCACCGCCCTGGTCACCGCGCTGTACCGGCTCGTCGGGGCCGGCCCCGACCTGCCCCGGGCCGTCGCCGCCGCCGAGCGGTACGAGACCCGCCTTGCCGCGCTGCTGCCCGCCCTGCGCCCGGCCACCGGCCGGCTGCGGCTGGTGCTCGCGGGCCGCGGCCGCCGCGAGGCCGCCCGCGCGGCCGGGCCGGAGCTGCGGCACCTGACGGCCGACGCGGTCCGTACGGACGTACCGCTGCTGCTGGCGCAGACCACGGCCGACCTGCTGCGCGAACCCGCCGCCGAACTCGAGGCGTGGGTCGACTTCGAGGCGCGCTCCGCCGAGTACTACAGCCTCCTCGCGGAGATCTGCGCGCTCCCGGCGGACGTGGCGGCGGCCGAGGGGTTCATGCCCTCCGAGGTCGCCGAACAGGTGCGCGCACAGCCGCTGGACGACACCCACCGCCGGGTCTCCCTGCGCGGCTACCAGGCCTTCGGCGCCCGCTTCGCGCTCGCCCGGCGCCGGGTGATCCTCGGCGACGAGATGGGGCTCGGCAAGACCGTGCAGGCCATCGCTGTGCTCGCCCATCTCGCGGCGGAGGGGCACACCCACTTCCTGGTGGTCTGCCCGGCCGGCGTCCTCATCAACTGGACCCGCGAGATCCGCGCCCGCAGCACGCTCGGGGCGGTGCCGGTGCACGGCCCGGACCGGCGGGACGTGCACGCGGAGTGGCGCGAGCGCGGCGGAGTCGCCGTCACCACCTTCGACGTGCTGCACACCCTGCCCGCACCGGAACCCGCCACCGCCCCGGGCCTCCTGGTCGTCGACGAGGCGCACTACGTCAAGAACCCCGCCACCCGCCGCGCCCGCTCGGTCGCCGCGTGGACCGGCGCGTGCGACCGCGTCCTGTTCCTCACCGGTACGCCGATGGAGAACCGCGTCGCGGAGTTCCGCGCCCTCGTCGCCCACCTCCGCCCCGAGCTGCTCCCGGAGATCCACGACAGCGACGCGGCGGCCGGACCGCATGTCTTCCGCAAGGCGGTCGCCCCCGCCTATCTGCGCCGCAACCAGAAGGACGTCCTCACCGAACTGCCCGCGCTGATCCAGGTCGACGCATGGGAGGAGTTCGGCGCCGCCGACCGGGACGCCTACCGGGCGGCCGTCGCCGCGGGGAACTTCATGGCGATGCGCCGGGCCGCGTACGCCGTTCCGGAGCAGTCCGCGAAGCTCCAGCGGCTGCGCGAACTGGTCGCGGAGGCGGCGGGCAACGGCCTGAAGGTGGTCGTGTTCTCGTACTTCCGCAGCGTCCTCGAGACCGTCCGGGAGGCGCTCGGCGACGGAGTGTCCGGCCCGCTGACCGGGTCCGTGCCCGCCGCCCGCCGACAGCGGCTCGTCGACGACTTCACGGCCGCCGACGGACACGCGGTGCTGCTCTGCCAGATCGAGGCGGGCGGCGTCGGCCTGAACCTCCAGGCCGCCTCCGTGGTCGTCCTGTGCGAACCGCAGACCAAGCCGACCCTGGAACACCAGGCCGTGGCCCGCGCGCACCGGATGGGCCAGGTCCGCCCGGTCCAGGTGCACCGCCTGCTGGCCACCGACAGCGTGGACGACCGGCTGCTGCGCATCCTGGCCGGCAAGAACCGCCTCTTCGACGCCTACGCCCGCCGCAGCGACACGGCCGAGGCCACCCCGGACGCGATCGACGTCTCCGACGACGGTCTGGCCCGCCGCATCGTGGAGGAGGAACAGCGAAGACTCGCGGGCGAGCCTCAGAAGACCACCGGCGCCGCCGTGTCCTCCTCCGGCCACCCGTAGTCCTCCTCGCGCCACACCTTCGGCTCGGTGACCCACCCCGCCGTCAGGACCAGACCGCTCGCCCGGTGGACGGCGAGGAAACCGAAGGGGCGGTCGAAGGCGGCACGGACGACCGTCGTCTCGTACGGCAGTTCCTCCGCGCTCAGCCACATCGCCTCCGCCGCCGTCACGGGGGTCGCCCGGAAGCCCGCCGCGCTGAAGGCGGCCGTGGCCGTCTGGCGGGCGGAGCGCAGCCCGAGCGGGGCGCGGCTGATGCCGGGGAAGCGGCCGGGCCGGCCGTCGGCGGCGGTGGCGAGGCCGAACAGGTCCCGATGGGTCAGGAAGTCGTGCTCGGAGGTCAGTTCGAACTCCATCGTGGCGAGGACGAGCGAGGGCGGCGCGGGCTGCCGCACCCACTGCCGCTCCGCGCGCAGCCCGGGCCCCGCCGCCCCGAGCGGCAGCCGCCCACCGGGCACGACCGGCAGCCGGCCCCCGAGGATCTCCACCCCCGCGCCCAGCACCTGCCCCCGCGTCATCCGCTCCTCCCCGAGCAGCAGATGGACGTCCAGCCCGTTCACGCCCCGCACCCGCGCCTCGGTCACCGCGCCCCCGGGCGTACGGGCCACCCCGACGGCGTCGAGGTCGGTGGTCGTCCGGCGCAGTCCGGCCACGTCCTCGCCGGGCGGCTGTTCCCCCTTCCAGTCGCCGATGTCCCCGGTGAACGGGACCTCCCAGTCCGTCCGCAGCGCCGCCGCCGTCGCCAGCACCAGCGAGCTGTCCCGGTCCAGCCGTACCGGCATCCGCCTGATCCGTCCGCCGGTCCGCCCGGCCGCCCAGGCGTCCAGGGCGGGCCGGTCGGCGGCCGGATCCCCGGTGAGCACCCCGTGCGTGCCGCCGGGCAGCCCCGCCACCCAGGCCTCCTCCAGCTCCACCGCCCGAGTCGTCCACAGCCCGAGAGCGGCCTCCAGTCCCTCGACGGAGTCCAGCAGGCCCAGCAACTCCCTTGCGGTGCCCGCCGCCTGATCCGCCGGCAGCCCCAGGGCGGCCGCCAGCTCCTCCCGTGCGCGGCCCGTGGCGCCGTCCGCGAGGAACGCGAGCAGCGGCCAGAGCCCGGCCGCCGAGAACACCGAACCGCCCTGCGGGGAATCTGCCGCCGCCCAGCGCGCGGTGAGGCTGTTGACCAGGGGTGTCGCGCGCATCAGAAGTCCTCGGGGTCCTCGGGGTCGTCGTAGTCCTCGGGGTGCTCGGCGAGCCGCTCGGGGTCCGCGACCCAGCCCGCCGCGAGCACCAGCCGTGAGTGGCGGTGCAGGGCGAGGAAGCCGAAGGGGCGGTCGAAGCGGGCCCGGACGGTGGTCACGACCCACCGAAGCTGCGGGGGACCGCCCACGGCCATGTCGATCGCGGTCATCGCGCCCGCCTCGAACCCCGTCGCCCCGAACCTCGCCATCGCCGACTGCGCCGCCGACGCGATCGTCAGCGGCAGGGTGCCGGTGATGCCGGGGAAGGCGCCCCGCGGGGACCCGGTCCCGGCAGCCGTGGTGAGGCCGAACAGCTCGCGCCGTTCCAGGAGATCGTGGTCGGCGGTGATGTGGAACGCCGGTGTCGTCACCTCCAGCGTCGGCGGCTCGGGCGTCGCGGAGCGCGTCCGCCTGACGCTGAGACCGGGCCCCACCTCGCCGTACGGAAGCCGCGACCCGGGCAGGACCGGGTACCGGCGGGCGAGCAGATCCAGGCCCGCCCCCAGCACCCGGCCCGGCGTCATGTGCTCCTCGCCCAGCAGCAGATGGACGTCGAGGGCGTTGTCGCCGAGGACCTTCAGCTCGGTGACATGGCCGTGGGGCGTGTCCGCCACCCCGATCCGGTCCAGTACGGCGCTCGCCCGGTGCAGGCTCAGCACATCGCCCTCGGGCCACTGGAGGCTCTCCAGGAGACCTTCCTCCCGGAAGGGCCGCAGCCAACGCGTCCGCAACGCCAGCGCGCTCGCCAGCACCAGCTCGGTGTCGTCGGTGACCACGATCGGCATCCGCTCGACCAGCCCGCCGGTACGTTTCGCCGCCCAGGCGTCCAGTGCCGCCCCGTCGGCCCGCGCGTCCCCGGTGAGCACCCCGCGCGCGCCGGCCGGCAGCCCCGCCTCCCACGCCTCCCGCAGCTCCAGGGTCCGCTTCGTCCACAGGCCCAGGGCTGAGTCCAGCCCCCGCATCGCGTCCATCCCGGCGAGCAACTCCCGCGCGGCGCCCGCCGCCTGCTCCGCCGGCACCCCGAGAGCACCCGCCAGCTCCTCCCGCGCGGCCCCCTCGGCGCCGTCCGCGAGGAAGGCCAGCAGCGGCCAGACCCCCGCCGCGGAGAAGACCGAGTTCCCGTCCCCGCGGACCTCCCCGGCCCAGCGCGCGGCAAGCGCGTTCACCGCCCGAATCGTCGCGTTCGCGATCTGCATTCCGCCCCCATCAGTCACACGCTTACGATGCCGCCCAGTCGTGTCCGTCGCACGTCAGTTCTGTGTGACTGTCGGACCCCGCTGCCAGACTGCCCGCACCCCGCCTCGATCCGCCCGAACCAGGAGCACGGTACTCGTGTCCATACCTCCGCCCCCAGGGCCCCAGCAGCCCCAGGACCCGTACCAGCCTCCGCAGCCGCAGGGCCCGCAGCCGCAGGGGCCGTATCAGGGCCCGTATCCGCAGGGGGCGTACCCCCAGACTCCGTATGGCCCCGGGCCGTACCAGGTCTGGGGCCAGGGCTACACGCCCTTCGCCCGCCCCGCGCCGGTCAACGGCGTCGCCATCGCCGCGCTCGTGCTGGGCCTGCTCTGCTTCCTGCCGGCCGTCGGGCTGATCCTCGGGATCATCGCGCTGGTGCAGATCAGGAAGCGGGGCGAGCGCGGGAAGGGGATGGCGATCGCGGGCGCGGTCGTGTCCTCCCTCGGCCTCGCGCTGTGGGCGGTGTCGCTGTCCACCAGCGTCGCCTCCGAGATCTGGGCGGGCGTCAAGGAGGGCGCCAGGGGCAACAGCTACTCCCTCGCCAAGGGCGACTGCTTCGACGTTCCGGGCGCGGGCTTCGACCAGAACGTCTACGACGTCGACAAGGTGTCCTGCAACGACCTGCACGAGGCCGAGGTGTTCGGCAGCATCCCGCTGTCCGGCGACGACTACCCGGGCGACGACCACGTCACCGACAAGGCCGAGGACGAGTGCTGGACGCTCCAGGACGCCTATGTGATGGACCGCTGGAGGCTGACCGACGACGTCGACGTCTACTACCTCACACCCACCGAGGAGAGCTGGGCCTGGGGCGACCGCGAGATCACCTGTGTCTTCGCCGACACCGACGCGTCCGGCAGCCTGTCCGGCACGCTGCGTACCGACGAGACGACGCTCGACGCCGACCAGTTGGCGTTCCTGAAGGCGATGGACGCCGTCGACGAGGTCCTCTACGCGGAGCCCGAGGAATACGCCGAGGAGGACCTGGACGCCAACAAGGACTGGGCGGCGGACGTACGGGACGTGCTCGCCGAGCAGGTCGACGCACTGGGCGGCCACACCTGGTCCGGTGACGCGGGGAAGCCGGTGGACGCCCTGGTCGAGGACATGCGGGACGCGCGGGCGGACTGGGCCAAGGCGGCCACCGCGGGGGACGCCGACACGTTCTACGTGCACTACGACAGCGGCTACGCGTACGTCGACGGCGACACCACCGTCGCGGCCCGCGAGGCCCTGGACCTGGCCACCACCCCGCCCTCCTACGACGAGGACGAGTACGACGAGGGCGGCTCCGGCAGCGGGGGGAGCGACAGCGAAGACGTGTGATCGGCGCCATAGCGGGGAGAAACCGCCTGCGTAAAGCCTTTCCGGGGCACATGTCATCACATCGAGTGATTCTCTGGCCTTTGCTTGCATGGTCGAACCGACGGTTGCCACGCTGTAGCTGTCTGTACAACCTGATGGGAGCGGCCAGTGACATTCGGTGAGCAGCCGGCGTACCTGCGTGTCGCGGGCGATCTCCGCAAGAAGATCGTGGACGGCTCGCTGCCACCGCACACCCGTCTTCCGTCCCAGGCCAGAATCCGCGAGGAGTACGGCGTCTCCGACACCGTCGCCCTGGAGGCGCGCAAGGTCCTGATGGCCGAGGGCCTCGTCGAGGGCCGCTCCGGATCCGGTACGTATGTCCGCGAGCGGCCGGTGCCCCGCCGTATCGCCCGCTCCGGCTACCGGCCCGCGAGCGGGGCCACGCCGTTCCGCCAGGAGCAGGCCGAGGCGCACGCCCGCGGGACCTGGGAGTCCAGCAGCCGGCAGACCGAGGCGAGCGGCGCGGTCGCCGAGCGCCTGGGCATCAAGGCCGGGGACCGCGTGATGTGCACCAAGTACGTCTTCCGGGAGGCCGGCGAGACGATGATGCTCTCCACCTCCTGGGAACCCCTCGCCGTCACCGGCCGTACGCCCGTCATGCTGCCCGAGGAGGGCCCGCTCGGCGGCATGGGCGTGGTCGAGCGGATGCGCGCCATCGACGTCATCGTGGACAACGTGACGGAGGAGGTGGGCGCCCGCCCCGGCCTCGCCGAGGAACTCCTCGCCCTCGGCGGCGTCCCCGGACATGTCGTCCTGGTCGTCCAGCGCACCTACTACGCCTCGGGCCGTCCCGTGGAGACAGCCGATGTGGTCATCCCGGCCGACCGCTACCGCGTCGCCTACCACCTGCCCGTCAGATAGCCCGCCGCCACAGCGGGACAGCCGGAGGTCGTTTGGGGGCACCCCTCGGTCGTCCTTGCGGTAGCGCATCGCGGAAGGCGGCGCACACCCTTCCGGCAGTTGCCCCCGGAAAACGCCCCCACACAGCGCGCCCGCGCGCCGTCGGTATCCGGTCGTTTCCGGCCGTTCTCGCAGGTCGTCCCATATATGCCCGACCCCCCGCCGACCGGACGCGTCAGCCCGCCCGCACGGCGCGTTCGGCCTCGTGCGCCCCCCGCGTCTTGGCTGGTTGCGTACCTCTTTGTGCAAAGTCGTGTTCGCTGTGTAAAGGTAAGGCGTACGCTCGGGCATATGCGGATTGCGGTTTCCTTAGAGGGCGTGGCGCGGGGCGGGCCGCGCCGGGGAAGCGGAGGGGCGCGATGAACGAGGGCACCATCTCTCTGCCCTGGCTCGTCATACGGCAGGACGACAACGGCAATCGCTACCGCGTGGGCCGGTACGCCACCCGGGCGGAGGCCCAGAAGATCGCGGACAGCCTCGACGACCGTGGCCACAAGCAGCTCTACTGGGTCGAGCGCATCGGCCAGAGCCAGGCCCAGAGCGGAGACGGCACCCGGAACTGACCCGCACCGACGTCCCGTAGGCTCCGGCGCATGACCGAACGGACCGTGGTGGTCGGAGCCGCTCTCCTCGACGCCGGCCGGCTGCTCGCCGCGCGCCGCAGCGCACCCCCCGAGCTGGCCGGCCGCTGGGAGCTGCCCGGCGGCAAGGTCGAGCCCGGCGAGCGGCCCGAGGCGGCCCTCGTCCGCGAACTGCGCGAGGAACTCGGCGTCGACACCGAGGCCGTGGAGCGCGTCCCCGGCGAGTGGCCGCTCAGGCAGCCGTACGTCCTCCAGGTGTGGACCGCCCGGCTGCGCCCCGGCTCCGCCGCCCCCACGCCCCTCCAGGACCACGACGAGCTGCGCTGGCTCACCCCCGACGAGATCTGGGACGTGCCCTGGCTGGACCAGGACGTCCCCGCCGTACGGGAGACCCTCACCCGGCTCGGCACCCAGACCCACTGATCCCGGTCTGCTGATCCGGTCCGCTCCACGCCTTCCCTGCCCCTCCGCGCGGTACCCGCCCCCGGATATCGGGTATGCCATCAGTAACCCCACGAAACCGGACATGGGTGTACTCGCCGGCCTGGGAAGTGATCGGTGTGATCGACACCGAAGACGGCTACGCCGAGTGGACGTTCCCGGCGGACCCCGGCGCGGTGCGCACCGCCCGCCGAGTCGTCCGGGGCCGGCTGCACGGCTGGGGCCTCGACAGCCTGGGAGACATCACCGCACTGCTGGTCAGCGAACTCGTGACCAACGCCCTGCGGCACGCCACCGGCCCCATCGGCGTCCGCCTGGTCCGCCCCGCCGGCCTCGAGGACGTCCTCCTGGTCGAGGTCTCCGACCCGCTGCCCGACCCGCCCCGCGAGCGGGCCGCCCGGCCCGAGGACGAGAGCGGCCGAGGCCTGCAGCTGGTGGCTTCCTCCTCCCGGCGCTGGGGAACCCGGCCCGGCGAGAGCGGGAAGACGGTCTGGTTCGAACTCGTGGTGCCGGGTTGACCGGGTGTACAGCCGACGTGCCGCCGTCACCCGTCCGGTATCGGCCCGCAGACCGGTCCCGGAAGGTGTGGTTCGACGGCGTGCCCGCTGGTTAGAAGACTGGATGTGTTGTCGCGGAACGGTCCAAAAAAGCCTGGACCGTGCTGTGATCGTGAACACCGTGTCGTGCGGCGCCGTAGTGCTGGATACTGCGGGCAGCCGCCGCCGGTGACCGGTGCCGGGCGCGGTGAGCTGGAGGGGACGGTTCGCGTGAGCGAGATACCAGCGAAGGCCACGAGGTCCGAGGACCCGTCGGGCGGCGCGAGGGCCAGGGCCGCAGGGGCGTTCGCTTCGGACGCGTCCCCGGCCCCGGTGCGCGGGCACGACGGATTCACGGACGGCGGGGCGGCACCGGGGGACGCCGTGTGGCAGAGCAATCCGCCCGGCTCCATCTACGACTACATCAAGGTGGCGTCCTTCTCGATCGGCTCCGACGGGCTCGTCGACCAGTGGAGCCTGCGTGCCGAGCAGATCTTCGGCATCTCCGCGGACCGTGCGGTCGGCATGGACCCCATCGAGGCGTTCATCGACCCGGACCTGCGCGAGCGCGGCCAGCGCAAGATGGCCGAGATCCTCGACGGACGGGAGTGGACCGGAGTTGTCCCCTTCCGGGTGCCGGACCCCGTGCCCGGCGGCGGTCGCGGCGAGCGCGGGCTCGCCGAGGTGTACGTCATGCCGACCCGCAGCATCGACGGCGACAACGCCGCCGTGTGCATCGTCGTCGACGTCCGCACCCTGCGCAGCATCGAGACCGACCTCGCCGCCTCGCAGTCCATTTTCGGCCAATCCCCGTTCGGCTTCCTGCTGATCGACCCCGACCTGCGGGTCCGCCGCGCCAACGAGCGGTTCGCCTCCATCTTCGGCGGCACCCCCGACGACCACCGGGGCAAGGGAGTCCACGACTATCTGGCCCGGCCCGAGGCCGAGCGGGTCAGCGCCACCCTGCGCCGGGTCCTGGAGACCGGCGACTCCATCACGGACATGCACGTCACCGGCTTCGTCCCGGGCTCCGACGAACGCCGCCACTGGTCCATCAACCTCTACCGCGTGCACAGCGGCACCGGCCGCCCCATCGGCGTCGCCTGGCTCGGCATCGACATCACCGCCCGCCGCGCCGCCGCCCGCGAGGCCGCCGCCGCACGGCGCAATCTCGCCCTTCTGAACGAGGCGGGCGCCCGCATCGGGAACTCCCTCGACCTGGAGACCACCGCACGCGAACTCCTCGACGTCGTCGTGCCCGGCTTCTGCGACCTCGCCACCGTCGACCTGTACCAGGGCCTCCTGGCCGGCGACGAGACCCCGCCCGGCCTCGCCGACGGCAGCGCCGAACTGCGCCGGGTCGCCTTCTCCTCCGCCGTCTCCGACGCCCCGTACTCGGCCACCGGCGCGCCCGTCGCGGTCGGCGCGGTCCACCACTTCCCCTTCAACTCGCCCTGTGCGGACGCCCTGCGCACCGCCCGCCCGCAGTCCATCCCCGGCGAGGAGGGCGGCCTCGTGCAGTCCACCCTCGCCATCCCGATGGTCGCCCACGACACCGTCGTAGGCCTCGCGCAGTTCTCCCGTACGAAGGGCAGCGAGCCGTTCGGGGACCGGGACCGGGATCTGGCCTGGGAGCTGGCGGCACGGGCCGCCGTCTGCATCGACAACGCCCGCCTCTACCGGCGCGAGCACGAGCGGGCGTTGATACTGCAACGGTCCCTGCTGCCCCCCGGCGACCCGGTCGCCTCCGGCCTCGACATCGCCTGCCGCTACCTCCCCGGCGACGTCTCCACGGGCCGACCCAGCGAGGTCGGCGGCGACTGGTTCGACGTCATCGAACTCCCCGGCCACCGCACCGCCCTGGTCGTCGGCGACGTCATGGGCCGAGGCCTGCGCGCGGCGGTCGCGATGGGCGAACTGCGCACCGCCGTGCGGACCCTGGCCCTGCTCGACCTCGAACCCGCCGAGGTCCTCTCCGCGCTGGACGAGATCGCGCGCGGGCTCGGCACCCCCGGCGGCGTCCAGCAGGCCACCCGCGCCGCCCGCCGCCCCCGCGAGGCCGACCTCTCCGAGGTGTACCTCGCGACCTGCGTGTACGCCGTCTACGACTCCGTCACGCGCCGCTGCACCTTCGCCAACGCGGGCCACCTCCCGCCCGTCCTGGTCGAACCCGGTGAACCGGCGCTGATGCTCGACGTCCCGCCGGGCATGCCGCTCGGCGTCGGCGGCGAACCCTTCGAGGAGGTGGAGGTCGACCTCCCCGAGGGCGCGCTGCTGGCCCTCTACACGGACGGCCTCGTCGAGTCCCGCGACCACCCCCTGGACGAGGGCCTCCAGGCCTTCGTCGGCGCCCTCACGGACCCCACCCGCCCCCTGGAGGACGTCTGCGACCACGTCCTCAACACCCTCGACACCCACCACGGCGAGGACGACATCGCGTTGCTGATGGCACGTGTACAGGGCCTGCCCGCCGACTCCGTCGGCGACTGGACCCTGCCGCGCGAGCCGCGCAGCGTGGGCCGGGCCAGGGAGTACGCCCGCACCCGGCTCCTCTCCTGGGACCTCGAACCCCTGGTCGACACCACGGAGTTGCTGGTCAGCGAACTCGTCACCAACGCCCTGCGCTACGGCGAGGGCGAGATCCGGCTCCGCCTCCTCCTCGACCGCACCCTGGTCTGCGAGGTCTGGGACGCAGGCCTGGTCCAGCCACGCCGCCGGCGCGCCCGCGACACGGACGAGGGCGGCCGAGGCCTCCAACTCGTCGGCCTCCTCAGCGCGGCCTGGGGCTCCCGCCGCACCCCCCGCGGCAAGACGGTCTGGTTCGAACTCCCCCTGCCCGACGGCGAAACGGGCCTGACGGATCCGGCGGAGGCGTTGTTGAGTCTGTTCTGACTGCTACGCCTCAGGTCGGGAATTCACCGAGCCAGGCACGCTTGAGCAACTCGCCGGGGATGTACTCGGATTCGACCTCGATGGGGAATCCGGCATCGTAGGCGAGGCAGGCGATGGCGAGAGGGCCGAGTGCCAGGTAGCCGTCGACCGTCTCTTCGCGTTCCTCTGACGCCGTCCAGAACGATTTATGGAGTTCCAAGGCCTCGAAAAGGGCTTGCCGGAAACCTTCGTGGTCCTTGCGGAGGAAATACTGGAAGAGATTGATCGGCTGATAAAGGATCTTGTCCAGCAGTTCCCGGTCGGCGATGCGCACGACTTCCGGTTCGGAAGCCTGGATCGCTGCGATCAGTTTCTCGCCCAATCCCGGGCGTTCCGACCAGTACGTCTGGAGAGCGTCGATCCAGTGGTAAACGTAATCGTCGTATTCGACTCCTGACGAGCGCAGGAATTCGACCGGAATCTCGCACAGTTGGGTCATGCGGGTCTGTTCACGGCAGACGACCGCCAACCAGAACGCGGTGAGCCAGTTTCCCGCATTCGTGTAGTACTGCGGACCGGTTGCCGGGACGGTTCGCATCACGTCCGCGATACGGCACTCGATGGCGCCCTCCGTCCGAACCGCGGCGGCGAATGCCGAGGAATACACCTGCATCGCGGTGACGGTGGCTTCCCAGGTACGGAGATGTGAGGCGTCCGGATCGACCGCCAAGCGGGCGCGGAGGTAGGTTTCCGCGCCTCCCATCGCCCCGTCGAACATACTTGGCGAGCTTTCCAGGACAGCGATCGTCCGCTCCAGTCCCTCGCCCAAGGTCTGTGCGTACGCCTCGTCATCGGGCCCGGGGCTGCCGTGTCGGATCACCCTCGCTGTCACTGAAATCTCCCGTCACCCGATGTTGAACTGCTGCTTCTCGTAGCCAGCGTACAGACCGCCGTCGACCTTGCCCTTGACGAGAATGTAGTCCACCTTGCCTTCGGCCAGAGCAATCTTCAGATCCGCAGCGAGCCGTGCCTCACTCGGATACTTTCGGCCTCTGCTCTCCATCTTCTGGATGATGTCCATGAAGTATTCCCTTGTGCCCTGCATGGCGGCTCTCTTGCCGTCGAGATAGGGCACGTCCCTCTTGCCCAGCTTGGTGTCGATTGTTGATTTGGCCTCGACGACGACGAACCTTCCGTCCTCACGGCGCCACAACTGATCGAACTGATCGTTGCCGTTCGCCGGGCCATGCAGAGTCTCCCGGACCGAGTTCGGGTAGAGCTCTGGAATCACCTGGTGTTCCGCGACCGCTTCGCCGAAGGCCTCGGCGGCCTTGGTCCGTTCGTTCATCGCGGACTTGTACTCGTTGCCGGCTTCGTGGAGCGCCTCGTGCGAGTCGTCCCAGCCCTCGATGACGTCCCTGTGGCTCTCGGCGCTCTTCGAATAGTCGATCGAGCTCCTCCGATGCGCTGCGGCCTCATCCAGATGTCGGAGTGTCTCGTCGTTCAGCACCTGATGCCGGCCGCGACTCACTTCGGCACTGTCGATGTACTTTTCGGGGATGGGGGGTGGTGCGTCAGAGGCCGCGGTCTTTACCCCGGTGACGGGATCGACGTGCATCTGAACCGGGGCGTAACCACTCTCGTCCGGGATGTTCGTTCGGAGACGACGGCCGTCGTCGTAGTAGTACTTGTCGTAGTAACCCGGTTCGTGATTAGCCCGATAGACCTGGATTTCCTTGATCTGCTCGGGGGTCAGCGAATCCTTCGGACCGTAGGGATTGTCGCCGTCCCGCATGAACTCAGGGCGCTCCGGGGCGGCGGCGTGGTGGTCGGGCGTAGTGGCATCGTCGCCCAAGCCGTCCGCGTGGTCGAGGGCGTCGTCGCCCAGGCCTCCCAGGTCGTCCAGGCCGCCGCCCGGAGGGGTTTCCGGGGTGTGGCCGGGGAGGTCGTGCCCGCCGGTGCCCGGGAGGTCGTGGCCTGTGCTTGGGCCGGTTTCGGTGGTGTGGCCGCCGGGGGCGTGGTCGCCGGTCGATGTTCCCGGGATCGCGTTGTCCCCGGCGCTCGCCGGCGCGGGGGTGTCGATGCTGTTCCGCGGCATGTTGTCGCCCACGCCTCCGCCCGGGAGGTGGTCCGCGGTGCCGCCGGGGAGGTGGTCGCCCGTCTGGGGCGTGGGTGTGTTGTCGGCGGTGCGGCCGACGTCGCCGAGATTGGTGTCCAGGCTGTTGCCCAGGTTGATGTGCTGTGCCCCGGACTCGGCGGTGTGGGTGCCGGCGCCGACGAGGGCCGGTTCCTTGGCCGGGGTGTCGACTCGGGGGGTGTCCGCGCCGGACGTGGGGTTGTCGGGTTGGTCGACGATGTCGCCGGGGCCGTCCTGTGCCTCTTTGAGGACGGTGCCGTTCTCGTCGAGGAGGTTGCCCTGCGGGTCGTAGTAGCGGGCCGGGGCGCCGGCGTCGGTGGGGAGTTTGACCGAGCCTTCCGGGATGGCGGGGGTGTTGTCGGGCAGCTTGAAGTTGCCGTCGGGGAGCTTGGTCGCGCCCTCCGGGATCGCCGCGCCCTCGGGCAGGTGGATCGTCCCGTCGGGGAGTTTGACCGTGCCCTCGGGGAGGGTGATGGCGTTGTCGGGGAGTTTGGGGATCTCGATGTTCCCCATGCCCTTCAACGCCTTGCTGATGTCGCCGATCTTCGACAGCCCCGCGCCCGCGCCCTTGGCGATGTACGTCATCGGGTCGATGACCTTGCCCGCCTTGCCCGCGATCGACAGCGCCTTCGCCACCGCGCCCGCCTTGCCGGCCCCGGCCGCCGCGCCGCCCGCGCCGCCGGTGAAGACCGTGGTCAGGACATTGAAGGTGACCGCACCGGCCGCACGGCCGGGGTTCTTGCCCCACTCGTCCCACGCCACCAGCGCCTTGCCGGTCTCCTTCATCGCGGTGCGCGA
>NZ_JBEXXE010000076.1:0-32026 GCF_040630255.1 Streptomyces sp. NPDC005820 | reverse complement strand
AACCCCCCCACCACAGCGGCAAACTGCGGGGGGGCCCCCCCCCCCCCCGGGCGGGGCGGCGGCCACTCGCGTGCTCAGGAGCCGACTCTCACATCGTCTCCCAGAAGCGGCTCGCGAAGAGGCTGTAGCAGGTGATGCCCGGGTCCGACTCGGTTTCCAGGGCCTGGAGGGCGAGAATCTGTGTCATGTCAGGGGTTTCCTTTCCCGGCGGGGTGACGGTCAGAACGTGACGACGTCGCTGAGGGTGCTGTCGGCGATGCTGAAGCAGGGGAACGCGCTCGCGGCGTCCTCGATCGTGAGCCGCTGGAGGGCGAGGATCTCGGTCATGGCTGACTGCCTGCGCTTTCGTGTGAGTTGACGGAACGGACGGGGTCCAGGGTGAACCAGTCGTCACCCGGGCCGTGGAGGACTCGTCGCAGTGTCAGCAGGACCCCCGCACTGCCACTGGCCAGATCGGCGCTGAACCGGAGCGAGCCCACTCCGAGCCAGCGGACGCCGTCACGGTGGGGGACGGCGTACTTGAGGAGCCCGGTGGCGATGCGCACCGCCTCCCGGCGGTCGGCGTCTTCGCGGGTGAAGTCGGCGTACTCCGCGAGGAAGTAGGCGAGTCCGGCGAATCCGCCGTGCAGTCCGGCGTGGATCGCCGAGACCTTGCGGCAGTCCGCGACGACACGGGGCAGGGCCGCGGCGCAGCGTTCGTCCGCCGTGCCGGCCGCATAGCGCAGCAGGACCGTCCCGACTCCGGCGGAGCCCGCCGCGAGATACGGCATGACGCGCCTGTTCACGCCGTTGTCGGAGAACGAGAGCGACCCGTCGGGCAGCTCCACCGCCCGGTCCAGTTCTTCGTGGAGAAGCGAGAGACCCGCTCGCAGGTACCGCTCCTCGCCGGTGTCACGGGCCAGGTGGTGCAGGAAGAGAGCCACTCCGCTGCGGCCGTGGAAGAGGCCGCGCGCGTCATGGGCGCCGAGTACCGGTCCCAGGTCGCCGGAGCGCGGCAGCGCGTCACCGGCGGCGACCGCCCGCTCCAGGTGGCGTGCGTCACCCGTACGCCGGTACAGGGCGAGCCAGGTGAGACCGACCCCGGCCTGTCCGTCGGCCAGCGTGCTGGTCGCGTCCGTCAGCGGATGGCCGTCGGCGGCCCGCAGGAGGTCGACCGCCTCGTCGAGGTGCCCCCGCTGGGCCAGGACCAGGGCGACCCCGGCGGTGCCCACCGCCAGCCCCGGCGGCAGCGCCTGTGCCGCGGTGGCCGCGTCCCGGCGCAGCCGCCTGTCGACGTCGTCGGGGATCGGTACGCCCGCTCGGTGCAGGGCGTGCACCACACCGGCGGTTCCGTAGGCCAGGCACACCGTGTTGGTGTGGAGCCCCAGCGGCGGGGGAGGGAAGACCCACTCGGGCCGGCCGGTCTCGGCCATGCCGAGCAGAGCCGTCGCGGTCCGGTCGGCGATCCGGGCCAGACAGCCCAGCGGATCGGCGTCGACCTGCTCGGGGCCGGGAAGCGCCGAGGACCCGCGCTTGACGGGAAGGTGGAAGGCGCCGGCCCGCTGCCACAGGTCGTCCGGCGCCGACGCGGTCGCCGCCAGGTCACGACGGAGCAGCGCGAGGTTGGCCGCGGTCATCCGGGGAGCGTTGTGGAACGGTGCCAGCAGGGCGAGGGTGAGTGCGGCCATGCCGTAGCGGTCCGTGAGGAGCGGTTCGGCGGGGTGGGCCGCCGTGACGTCGGGGGGCGGTGCGAATCCCGCGGTGCCCATGCGGGCGGGGGGATCGCCCACCGGCGTCACGGACTCGAAGTCGATGAGCCGGGCTTCTCCGGTGGGGGTGACGATGACGTTTCCGGGACTTACGTCACCGAACCGCAGTCCCAGGGCGTGCAGTTGACCCAGAGCCGAGTCCAGCGAGGCGAGGACGCGGCGGCAGTCGGCGTGGTAGCGGTCGACGTCCGGGCGGGGCCGGTCGGCCTGGAGGACGGGAGAAGCGCCGTTGATCCACCGCGTCAACGGGACTCCGTCGACATGCTCCATGACGAGGAAGTCGTGCTCCCACTCCGTGAACAGCTCCAGCGGCCGCGGGCACACTCCGGGAGCCGCCCGGTGAAGGGCGGTCAGGGTGTCGTACTCCTGGCGCAGCCGCCGCTTGGCATCGACGCCGTCCCAGGTGTAACCGTTGTGCGGCCGGGCCTCCTTGACGAAGACGAGGCGTCCCGTGCGGGTGTCCCTGGCCTGGTACGCCCCGCCGGCGTTGCTCGGCTGCAACACCTTGACGATCTCGTAGTCACGGATACGGATCGAGCCCTGGTGCTGCGCCGGCTCCTCGGCGACGAAGGGGTCGGTGATGCCGTCGGGCAGCGTGAAGAAGGGCAGCCGTACGTCCGTGACGTCCTGTCCGGTCCCGTCGGTGAGAAGGGGTTCCGAGGAGCCGTCGGGCAGCAGCCGGGTTCTGCGGCTGAAGGCGCCGTAACGGTAGTGGACGTTCCGGGAGTTCCGGTAGCGGCGGTCGGAGAGGACATAGGTGCCTTCCTCGTCGCGCAGGGCGTCGTCGAGGAGGGTGAGAAGCCGTGCGGCGGTATCGGTGTCCGGAGGGTAGACGGCACAGAACTTGCCCGACTGCGCCCTGGTCGCGTGCTTGTGGTGGAGGAACAGGAAGAAGAACCGTGCCGCCACGTGCTTGAACGGCACACGCTCCGAGAAACACGTGTCCGCCACCACGTCGAGGACGTCCTGCGCGCGCTCCAGGCGCGTCGACACATGGATCTTCCAGCCCTGCTCGGCCTGCCCGACCCGCGAGCCGCGCCACAGCGTCCAGATGTCCCTGTCCACTCCCCGCCAGCCCTCCGGAACACGGCTGGGCGCGAAGCGCGGACCGGGATCGGCCATCGTGCCGAGGGGGGCGTAGTACTGCTCGTCCGCGAGAGCTTCGGCCATGGCGTCGAACAAGGGCTCTGTCCTTCCGTGATCAGACGGCGAGGAGCGGCGGCAGGCACGTCAGGCCCTCCGGCCCAGACAGCCTGACGTGCCGTCGGCACTGCCGCCGACGCTCGTCGAGGCGTTGGAGAAAGCCCTCCGGATCCGTCTGCAGGGGCTCCGGAGAGGTTGTCCCCCCCGGCTCTGGCAGAACGCTAGGCTCGGCGGGTTCGGCAATGGTCAAACGCCGGTATGCGAGCGCCATCGCCGGCCGGCCCGTGCGACGGCCCTGGAAAGGCCGGTCCGGCCTTTCGCCGCCCCCGATCCTGATCACGGCCGTGCCACGCGGGCGGGACATGGCCTCCTCGCGCAGTGCTGTGCTCCGGAACGAATCGGCCTCAGTTTCCGTAGCGCCTACGGAGATCCTCGGTGTTGGACGACATGACGGCCTCGGCCTCTGTGACCGCCTCGGTGAACGGGCGTTCGGTCTGCGGGTCGAAGGCGATCAGTCCGGTCTCCCGCTCGACGATCGAGACGATCGCCGCGATCATCTCGAAGGCCAGGCCGGCAGCCTCCCTGGTGTGCCAGTACGGGATGGTCAGGCTGACCTCGTCACCGATGATCGACAGCTCGATGCCCGTGTCGTCGTGGCTGAGCTTGCGTGTGCGTGCTCCTCGGGAGAACTCCACTTGGCCCAGAGCCTCGGTCAGGTGAGGCACCATCCGCTCCCAGGCGTCGATGAGCGCTTTCGGAAGATCCGGGGCCGCCTCCGCCGCCTCTTCCAGTTCCTCCGCGAGTTCGTCCCAGTCGAGAACGGGACGAGGCCGCACGAAGTAGATGTCGTAGCTCACGTGAACTCCCACGAATATCCGGTGGCCGGCGCGAGTCGCCGCCGCGGCGGACGTGAATGTGTTTGCGGTGTCGGCCCTTCCGCCCTCGGGGGCCGGATCAAGCTCATGGGCGGATGTCCAGGTCGCGGGCGCCCAATGCGGTCCGATGTGTGCGGCCGGAGGACGAGGAGTCGGGGCCGGGCGGCATGCCCATCCCGGCAACTCGATCAAGCGGGAGTGCCGTCGGCCTGGATCTCGCAGAGCTCACCGCCGAGCTGCCCAGGACCGAACGGGAGGCGGCCTTCCAACTGGGCCCTCCTGATCCTGGCTTCGGCGTCGTCGTGGAGCCACGGCCCACCAGATCGACCTCCCGGACGATCACCGCCAGGGTTCGCTCCCTCGTCCGAGTCCCGGATGCCTTCATGACGGGAAAGCGCGGCACCTTCTTTCAGGACAGGTCGGCCAGGAGCCCGATCTCTGGCGCCAGCGCTCCGGGCTGGCCGAGGGACCGGAAGTCCTCCTCGACCGCCGCCAAGTCGAGGACACCGGCACGGACGGCCCGGTGCCGGACGACCGACCACAGGAAGACGTCGAGGTTCTCGTACCGCGTGTGGGCTTCTATCACCTGCTCTTCGTGGAACCAGAGCGCGACCCGGCCGTCGGTCAGGACGACGTAGTAGTTGCCGCCGCCGTCGCAACCGATGGACCACACGTCGTCATCGGAAAGCCGCGTCGTGTAGTCGGAGTCCAGGATCTCGCAGTCGTTGGCCTCGAACTCGAAGCCGTACGACCAGTCGGCGATGTCCAGGAGATCCGCCATGGCTCCCGAGCGGACCCTGCGGTCGAAACCGGCCAGCGCGGTCGCGGCGTCGTGCGGGAGCCGGGCCAGGAACGGTTCCACCGGGCGTACCGGCTCCGAGAACTCGACCCGAGGCTCGTCGGGGAACCAGCGCGACACATCGGCGTCCAGATCGTGATCCACATAACCGGACAATTGGTCAACGGTAAGAGGCATAGGGGGAGGTTAACCGGCGGAAATCGAGCAGCGCCCCACCTGCTCACCGGTTAGGTACGGGATTAGGTGCTTCCACTGAACCTCTTGCATTCCGGTGCGCGTCCTCGGCTTGTCCGGCAGTCGTACGACGGCGGTGCACTGAGGTTCCCGTCGACCCCGCACTCGATGACGCTGACGCCGAGTGGACGGCTGGTGGTGGGCTACGGCGGGGAGCTCGCGGTGCTGGCTCGCCGCTGATGGCACGTCACCCGTCCTGGCCCGGGGTGCGCCGGCTACGCGCCATTACGCTCTGTCATGCTTTGGGGAATGAGGCACCAGCAGATCCTGGACAAGCTCGCGGCTCGGGAGACCGTCCAGGCGATGAACGAGGATGTGGCCCGGTGGACCGGCGAGCAGATGTCATACCGCGGCCGCTCGCGCGCAGAGGTCGAGAAGGCGGTGATAACGCCGGTTCTCGCCCGTTGGCGTTGCCTGTTCGACGCAGCTGACGCCACGGCGGCGGCCAAGGATGTCGGGTGGGTGGCGCTGGCCACATTGCTCCACAAGTACGGATTCCATGAGAGTGCCATCACCGCGAAAGCCCTGACCTCGGTGGACGAGCTCAACCGTCACGTCGTCCTGTCCGACGCGTTCGAAAGGCAGTCCCCGGCGATCAAGGCATTGCTGCGGTCGGCGCCGACACCGCTGACGCGGCGACCGCGAAATACCAGAACGGTCACCTTCCTACGCCCTGGCGACGTTGTCTCCATCCAGCTCGCCGGCCGCTTCCACGCCGCCTTCGTCCACGAGCTGCACGGCGCGAACGAATTCCCGGTGATCGAGTTCTACGCCGGCTCCTTCAGCCACCCGCCCACCATGGCACAACTGGCAGGCCGGCCGACGGCCCGAGCAGGCGCTCGCGCCCGCTTCGGCGTTGCGGGCCTTACCTACCTTCCGGACCCCGCCCAGCAAGTGAAGGCACTGGCCTCGCAGCACTCCAAGGCCCCGCATGGAGGCGATCCTCAGCCGGGCGGCGGCCTGTGGAGCCTGACTGACATCATCGACCTGCCAGGGGCCACGGCGGCACTCTTCAACGATGACCGGGAGCCGTACCTTTGAACCGGAGGTCGGGCCCGGCCCCGAAGGACTCCGAGCGACCCACCACTTGGGAGTCACACGATTTGGTGAGAGGCGAGGCACCGCGCATCGGGGGCCCGCCGGGGCAGTTACTGGCTTCATCGGTGACGTTACGTAATTGACTACGCACATCGCTCGGTGGGGGCATCGGGTCGGCGGTCGCGTGTCGGAGGGGGCTGGTTGGATCCGGGCATGTCTGAGGTTCGCAGGGATCGGTGCTTTCTCGCCCTTGTGGGCGATGCGGCCCTGCAGGCCGAGCTTGGCCAGCAGCGTGCGGGTGTTGTCGCTGGCGTAGCCGGCATCGAGGTTCACGGTGATCTGCCAAGGCGTACTGGTCACCGCCCAGGTCACCATCGCTCGGTGACCCGGCGGAGGTGTCAGAGGCCGGGCTCCGGACCGGCGTTCGGCAGTGCGGCGACCAGTGCGACCCGGGAGCGTACGCCTGCCTTGCGGAAGATGCGGGTGAGGTGGGCCTCGACCGTCTTGGGCGAGACGACGAGGAGGCGGGCGATGTCGTTGTTGGACATGCCGAGGGCCACCATGCGGACGATCTCCCGCTCCCGCTCCGACATCTCCGGCAGCGGTGTTTCCGCCTCCCGCGCCGGGCGCGGTCGACGGGCGCCCAGTCGGCGCTGGACGTCCACCGCTTCCCGGTAGAGGCGGCGCGCCCCCGAGGTCTCCGCGAGCGATTTCGCGCGATTGGCCTGCTCCAGCGCCTGATCCAGCTCATGCGTCTGGTCGCGGGATCCGCGTGAGGCGAGTTCCGTGGCGAGCAGCAGCCTGGCCCGGCACTCCATCGGGACCAGTCCGCCGGTCTGGAAACCGGAGACCGCCTCCCGCAGCGGGCCGACGGGATCCGGGGTGCTGTGGGCCCGCGCCAGGGCGGCGTACCCACGCTGTCCGGGCAGGCCCAGCAGATCCGCGTCGAAGGATGCCCGCCGCGCCCATTCGGCGGCCTGGTCGCGGTCGCCCAGAGCTGCCGCGGACCGGGCGGCGTGGGAGTACCAGATCGGTGTGATGGACCGGGCGGTGCCGGGATGCCTGTCGTGCTCCATGGCCGACCGGATCAGCTCCAGGCTCTCGCCGGGCCGGCCCTGGTCGAGCCGGATATCGGCGAGTACGCCGGCGGTGACCGCCCAGAGTCTGCCGCCCGCGCCGAGTTCCTGCACCGCCCGCTCCGCGATCGGCGTGGCGACGTCCGGGCCGTCCAGCAGCGCGGTGGCCCAGGCGCGCAGGGCCAGGGCGAAGCCGAGCAGGGCCGGCCGCCCCATCCGGTGGGCGTCCTCCTCGGCGGCGTCGGCCGACCGCAGCGCGTCCGTGAGCCGGCCGACGCTGACGCTGGCGTAGGCGTGCGCGAGCCCCAGGTACGGCAGGACGAACAGCTGCCCAGTGGTCCGGGCGAGCCGGATCCCGCGCGCCGTGTGGCGCAGCGCGTCGTGATGCCGCTCGGCGAGGGCCTCGGCCCAGCCGAGTTGGGAGACGGTGTCCAGGTGCGCGGTGAGTTCGGTGTCTCCCGTCGAGTCCACCTGCGCACCGGCCTCCCGGGCCCGGTGCAGCAGCGTGGGCACGTCTCCTGCGAAGGCGCTGCAGTGAGTGAGGCGGACGGTGGCCGCCATCCGCAGGTGGCGGTCGTGGACCTCGGTCGCGTGCCGCAGCACCTCCTCGGCCAGTGCCCGTGACCGGGGGAACGCGCGGCGCAGGAGGCTGACCGTGGACAGTTCCAGACGCAGCGGGCTGCTCAGTTCGGCGCCGTCGGCGCCGCCGCCCTCGCCTTTGGCCAGCAGGGCGAGTTCGGCGGTGAGCAGGGACTCCGCCCGGCCGTAGTCGCCGAGATGGCGTTCGACCATGGCGTGGAACGCCACGAGTTCCGTGTCCACCCTGGTGTGGGGTGCGTCGGGCGGCCGTGGGATGCGGCGCAGCAGTTCCCGGCATTCGCGCAACTGTCCGATGGCTCCGAGCGAGCGTGCCAGGGACGTCGTCAGCCGCACCCGCAGCCCCTCTCCGTCCTCACGGATCAGGCTCAGTGCCGTTCTCAGCCAGGACGCGGCCGCCTCGGAATCCGTGTCACACACCTGCTCGGCCGCCTCCGTCAGCAGGCGGACCGCGTCCTGGTCGCCCGGTTCGGCGCACCGGGCGACGTGCGGAGCGCGGTGTACCGGGCCGGCGCCCGCTTCTCGGAGGACGTGGTCGGCGCGCGCGTGTGCGGCCCTGCGCCAACCGTGCGGCGCGCCACGGTAGACGACGGCGCGCAGCACCGGATGCCGCAGACGGCACCGCCGTACCTGGGTGTGGTCGGCACGGACCAGGTCCAGGGCGATCAGCCGGTCGAGCGCCCGCGTGGTGTCCGCCGGCTCCCGGTCTGCCAGTTCGGCCAGGTGTGCAGGGTCGAACTCCTCGCCCAGCACGGCGGCGGCGCGCAGGACGTCCTGCTCCACGGCGTCCAGCGGGGCGAGTTCACGGGCCACCACGGTCGCCGCCGCCATGACCGCCTCGTCCGACAGGACCCATGGAGCGATCCCACCAGGTGGCACGAGCGGTCCCGGTGACCGGGACAGCACCCGCAGGTAGAGCGGATTGCCGTCGGCGGCCTCGTACAGGAACCTCTGCCGTTCTGCGGTCGCTTCGAGGCCGGACAGCTCACCGGCCATGCCGCGCGGCAGTGGCCCCAGTTGCAGCCGTTCCACCCTGAAGGCGTCGTCCGGATCGGCCAGGCACGCCGTCAGCGCCGAGGACCGCTGTCTCGGCCGTACGGAGCACGCGAGGATCAGCGAGGTCCCGGGTCGGGGATGACGCAGGAGGTGGCTCAGCAGCTCGACGGACTCGTCGTCGGCCCACTGGAGGTCGTCGAGGCTGAGGGCCAGACGACGACCGTCACCGGCCGCCGCCCACAGGAGATCCGCGATACATCGACGCAGCCGTGCCCTGTCCCGGTCCGGGGGACCGGGCGCCGGTCGGTCCTGGCCCTCTCCCGGTCCCGGGTCCCCTCCATCCCCCGCGTCTTTCCCGTGTGCGGCCGCGAAGCAGCGGAGCAGTAACGCCCGGTCCTCCGCGCAGATCGCTTCGGCCACGCCGGGAAGTTCCAGGGCCCGGACGACCGGTGCTCGGAAGACCCCGAACAGCTGCTGCCGGTCCGCTCCCGTCACCCTCCCCGACAGGACGGTCAGTCCGGCCCGTTCCGCCAGCCCGCTCCATTCCGCCAGCAGCCGGGTCTTGCCGATGCCGGGGTCTCCGGTGATCTCCAGCAGCCAGGGCCCCGGGTGCGTACGAGTGGTGAGGACCGTCCGTAGCCGTCCGGTCTCCCGCTCACGGCCGATCAGGGGATCTTCGCCGACGGATGATCGCGCTTGGTCCAAGAGCGTGCCCAACAGTGTCTCCCTCTGCACAGTGGTCAGCTGCGAGCCCAGCTTCATCGAACATGGATGCGAATACGTCAGGAGAAGCACGTAATCGCGGCACGTAATCCCCCGCGCCGTCGATGAGGGCGCACATCCGGCCCGCCGCCGCCGAGTTGCTACGGTCGCGTCCGGACGCCCGGGGAGAGGAAAGAGGACCACGTGACGGCCCGTATCGAGCTGGACGCATTCGACAAGAGTCTGATCCGGCTGCTCCAGCAGGACGGCCGCGCCTCCTACACCGACCTGGGGAGGGAGGTGGGGCTGTCCGCTCCGGCCGTGCGCGCCCGTGTGCAGCGCCTGACGGAGCGGGGCCTGCTGGGGTTCGCCGCGGTCACGGATCCGCTGAAACTCGGACTGCCCGTCATGGCGCTGCTCGGCATCAAGATCGACGGTGGGCTCCCGGACATCATCGACGCGCTGGAAGGGATCGACGGCGTGATCTATCTCGTGTCCACGGCCGGCTCCTGCGACCTGTTCGCGGAGGTCGTCTGCCGGACCATGGACGAGCTGTCCGCGATCATCAACGACCGGATCCGCACCATTCCGGGGGTGCGCGCCGTGGAGTCCTTCCCGTACTTCGGAATCCATGTGCACCGGTTCACGTGGGACATCCCTGACTGAAGCGACAGTGGAACGCCTAGGTGGCGATGGAATCAACGCACAGATGCGTGTGTTGCTTCAGAAACGGAAGTCGAGCAAAGTGTTTTGCAACTGTATGGTTGTCGCATTCAGCGCCCTGTGACCGGGAGGACGGCGCTCATGGCCGTAGTGCCCAATTCGGCAGCCGGAGAGCGCCTCGTCGGGCGGGAGACGGAACTCTCCTTGCTCACGCGAACCCTGGAGGCGCTGGCACGGGGTCGGGGCTCGGTCGTCGAGATCTCCGGCGAACCGGGCATCGGGAAGACCTGCCTGACCAGGACGCTCGTGGACCTGGCCGCGCAGAGGGGAATCCCCGCGGTCCGCGCCCACGCCCTGCGCGGTGACACCGCCTCGTTGCAGGTGTTCCGTGACGCCTGGGAGTCACGGCGGGCGGCCGACGGAGCCCGGCAGCCGTTCGACGAGGTCGGTGACCGGCCCGCCGACTGGGCCGCGGGCTGCGTCGTGGTCCTCGACGACGTCCATCTGTGCGATCCGGCATCGACGGCGCTGCTCGTGCGGCTGGTTCGTTCCGTGGTGCCCGCACCCTTCCTGCTCACTCTCGCCCATCGCCCCGCGCAGACCGCCCCCGAACTACGGGAAGCGCTGGACGACGGAGCGCGGGCGGGCACGGTGACGCGTATCGAACCGAGCCCTCTCGACCCCGACGCCGTGGCCGCGCTGCTGGCCGACCGGAGCGCCCCGAGAGACTCGGGAGCGCGCACCCCGGCGGCGCTCCAGGAGTTCGCGATCCGGTTGTGCGCCGCGGCCGAGGGCAATCCGCGTTACGTACGCCTGCTCGTCGCGGCGGACTGGCAGCCCGGACACTGGCCCGATCGCCCGGGCACCGACACCGCCGGACTGCTGCGCGAGGCGAAACCACTGATCGCCGAGTTCGACGCGCTTTCGCCGCAGGCGGCGACCACAGCGTCGGCGGCGGCCGTGACCGGCAGCCCGTTCCGGCCCGAGGACATCGCCCACATCTCCGGCCTGGGGATGGACAGCACTCTCGACGCGCTCGCCGAACTGGAGCGGACGGACCTGGTGCGCGCGGCCGACTGGAAGGGCGGCCTGGCCTTCCGGCATCCCGTCGTCGGCCACGTCGCGCACGAGCGAGCCGGCCTGTCCTTCCGGCTGCGCGGCCACCGCCGTGCCCTGGAACTCATCACCGGTCGGGGCGGGCGGGTCCGTGAACGGGCCCGGCACGCCGAGTACCTGCTGGGCACCGACGCCGCACTCGCCGCGCGCACCCTGGCGGACGGGGCCGCGGAGATCGCCGCTCAAGAACCGGCGACCGCCGCGTACTGGCTTCGGCTGGCCCTGGAGTCCCTGCCCGACGGGAGAGCGGATTCCACCGGCCGCAACGAGCTGGAACTCGCCCGCTGTCGTGCGCTGATCGCCGCGGGCCAGCTGGACGAGGCCCGCACCCGCGCACACGAACTGCTGGGGCGCCGGCCCGCGGCCCTCAGCGAGCGGCAGCTGCTCCAGGCCCACGCCGTCTGCGTGGGCGCCGAGCGACAGCTCGGCCGATACGCGGAGGCGGCGGCCATCGCCGACGCCGCCCTCGGCCTGCTGCCCAGACCACTGCCCGATCCGCTGCCGGCCGAAGTCGCCGAACTGATCATCGAGCACGGACTGGTCCATGTCCTGCGCGGTACTCACGACCAGGCACGGGCCCTGCTCCGGGAAGCCGTACGGACGCCGAGCGAGGCGGATGGGACGAGCGAGGCGGATCGCACCGTACTGCGGGTCCTCGACGCCCTCTGCGTCACTCACGCCGGTGACCTCGACGAGGCCATCGAAAACGTCAGGCACTGCGCCAGGCTCGTGGACGCGCTTCCGGATCCGCTCGCCGGCCGAACGCCGGAGACCCTCGCCCTGCTGGGCAGCGCCGAGCTCTACCTGGAGCGGTTCACCGACGCGGCCCGCCACCTCGGCCGCGGGCTGACAGCCGATCACAGCGGTCCCCAGCGGCCCATCCTGCTCCACCGGCTCCTCGGGCTCGCCATGGCCGAGCAGTGGACCGGTCACCTGGACGCCTCCCAGCGCTACGCCAGGGAGGCCGAGAACCTCGCCCGCTCCATGGGGGTGCGGCCCGCAGTCGCCCTGGCACAGGCGATCCGCGCGACGACCCTCGTCTGGGCCCGTGGCGGGGAGTACGCCGACGAGGCCGTAGCGCTCGTCGAGGAGGCCACCAGCGCCACCCCGCCCGGACACAGTTGGTGGACGGCCTCGGCGACGGGACTGCTGGCACAGGCCCGGTTCCTCGCCGGTGACGCCGCCGGCTGCCGGCGGACCCTGCTGGACAGCGCGGGCAGCAGGCGATTGCCTCAAGTCCGGCCCTTCTCCCGGCCCTTCCTGCTGGCCCTTCTGGCCACGGCCACACTGGAGCGCGGGGACCGCGAGGAGGCAGAGCGTCTGGTCGCAACCGCCGAAGCGGAGGCCCGGCGGCTCGGACTGCCCGTCCAGGACGCCCACGCACGGTGCGCCCGCGCTCAGCTCCACATGAGCGACGGCGAACACGACGCGGCGGCCAAACTCTTCGCACTCGCCGCGGAGGCGTTCCAATCCGCGGGCATGCCGGTGCAGTACGCCTGGACTCTCGTGACCAGCGCCCCCGCCGTCCACGAGGCACACGGCCCGGCCGAGGCTCTCGGCCGCCTCGACGCCGCCGAGGCGATCGCACGCTCCCGCACCGCACTGCTCGTACGAGAGCGCGTCACCCGCATGCGCGCCGAGCTGTCGAAAGACGCCCGGGGCGCACACCCCCTCGGCCTGCTCAGCGACCGCGAACGGGA
This sequence comes from Streptomyces sp. NPDC005820, assembly GCF_040630255.1. Classification (NCBI taxonomy): domain Bacteria; kingdom Bacillati; phylum Actinomycetota; class Actinomycetes; order Kitasatosporales; family Streptomycetaceae; genus Streptomyces; species Streptomyces sp. NPDC005820. Next base: position 19,339 of record NZ_JBEXXE010000076.1, on the reverse strand, counting down.
GATCGTCGATCTGGCCACCGCGGGGTTGCGCACCCGCGAGATCGCCGAACGGCTCTTCCTCAGCCCCCGCACGGTGGAGACACACCTGTCCCGCATCTACCGCAAACTCGACGTCTCGTCCCGGCTCGCGCTGTCCGACCTCGTGCGTCGGACCGGGTAGGTGCACGGGGTCAGGGGCCCGGTGGGTCGGGTTTCGGCGAACCGAGCACGCGCGCCGTTCATCCGGGTGCCGACGCCCTGATCGGCACCGCAGGCGATGCCCTGGACGAGCGCTGAGGGTGGACAGGATCCTCCCCTGCGAAACAGAGCTGATCCTCACTGCCGCGGCCGGCACGGCCTTACCCGACGCCGAACAGGCCATCGAGCACCGTCATCCCGGCGCAATCGATAGGGGTTTCCCCAATGCTGCGGGAGGCGGCGATGCGAAGAATCGACCGTGTTCGCGGGAAGGGGCGGCCGTGGGACGGCTCCAGCATTTCCTGCGGAGTTCCGCGCACGCTCGATCTTGGAGTTCCTTGTGGTGCTGGGCAGTCCTGAGGCTGGAGACAGGGGTGCCACCCTGACGGGCGCGGCTGAACGCGGTGCCTGGGGGACACGCTGGCGCACCGAGCGAGACGCGGAGAACGGCACCGGCATGCTGTACCACCTGTGCAGCGGCGCCTCCGGGATCGGCACCTTCCTGATCCGGCTGTGGCGTGCCACCGGCGAGGACACCCTGAGGGCACCGGCCGAGGAGGCGGCGACCGCCGTCCACCGGGCGCGTACTGTCACCGGGACCGCCGTCTGCCACGGGCTGGCCGGGAACGGGGACTTCCAGCTCGACATGGACCAGGCCCCGGGCGGACCGTACCGCGCCATGGCCGGGGACCTCGCCGTCGTCCGGTACGCCCGGCGCACCCTGCGCGACGGTCGTGCGCTTGTCCCCGACGACAGCGGGACGGGTGTCACCGTCGACTGCGGTGTCGGGCCGGCCGGGGCCGTCTCCTTCCTGCTGCGCATGAGGAAGGGCGGTCCGCGCCCGCTGCTCGACGACGCCGGAGAGCCCGCACAGGCCACCGCGTTCGAAGGGGTGCCCGCATGACACCCCGAACCATGCACCGCGACTGCAGCGCGTTCTCCCCGAACGGGCTGCGGGCGGTCTGCGTCGCCAACGACGAGGCCGGCGCCCGCCATCTGGAGACGTGGGAGCTCACCGTGGCCGGCCCGCGCAGAAGACTGCGGGTCGCCCTGGACCCGGACCTGCCCCTCACCCAGTGTGTGGCGCTCGACGACGGCCGGGCCCTGCTCTCCTGGCGGGAGCCTGACGGAGTCCAGTACGTCGACCTGTTCGACCAGGCAGGCGGACGCCGCCCGCTCGGCCCCTGCCCGGCACCACTGCGTCTGCTGTCGGCCCCGGACCTGCCCGGCTGGGTCGCCGCGGCCATCGCGTACGGTGCCGACGACCACTCCACGGTGTTCCGGGTCGGGCACCACGAGCCCTGGCTCACCCCCGTCACCCGGGTGCCAGGACGGCTGGGCGGCGCGGCGGTGGTCGGCGGCTGCCTGGCGGTCACCGCGGTGGTCGACGGGACACCGACTCCCCTGCGGATCGACCCCACCGCACCCGAGGGCTGCCGGGTCACCCCGCTCACCGGCGCGGGTACCGCAGCCCGCGTCCTGCTGTCCCGCGCGGGCCGGGTGCTGCTGGCCATGGACACCGACGCCGGTTCGCGCCTGGGATGGGCGACCGGCACCGCCGTACGTCTCCTGGACGGGCCGTGGACCGCGGATGCGACCGTCACTCCGCTGGCTCTGGACCCGACGGGAGGCGTCCTCGCCGCCGCGGTGGACCGGGGCGCGCGCTCCGAACTCGCCCTGTACGACCTGGAGTCCGGTGCCGCTCGCCAGGTTGCCTCGCCCCCTGGCGTTCTCGGGCCCGAGGCGGCCTGGACCGACCGGGGCTTGTGGCTGCCGTTCTCCGGCCCGGCAAGGCCCACCGTCTTCGGCTGGGTGGGACCAGGGGAGAGTGAACTGTGGTGGGTCGCCGCCCTGCCCAAACGGCATCCCGCCCGTCTGGAGACACTGCCCGGCGCGGTGGGTTCCGTCGAAGCCGTGGTCTACGGACCGGACTGGCGTGGCGGCGCTCCGGTGGTGATCGCGCTGCACGGCGGACCCGACCGGCACTGGACGCTCGGCTACGACGCCCTGTTCCAGCTGTTCGCCGACGCCGGCCTCGCCGTGATCGCGCCCAACCAGCGGGGCAGCACGGGCTACGGACGCGAACACGCCGATGCCATCCGGGGCGCATGGGGCGGACCCGATCTCGCCGACATCCGTGCCCTGCGTGCTTTCGTCGACGGAACGCGTGGACCGGGCGTGCCCCGGCCGGCGGTGTACGGCACCGGCTACGGCGCCTTCCTGGCCGTGCTGGCGACGGCCGCCGACCCCGAGGGCTGGTCGGGCTGCGTGGCTGTGGCGCCGTTCAGCTCGGTACCGGCGCTGTACGCGAACGGCTGTCCGTCGACCCGCCGTCTCATCGACCGACTGGCAGGCCACGGTGACATGGACGACGCGCTCGGACCACGCGACCTGCTACGGCTGGCCCCGCGCGTCCGCACGAGGATGCTCCTCCTGCACGGACGGCTCGACGAGACCGTCCCCGTGTCCCACACACGCGCGCTGGCGCACCACCTGATCGACGCGGGACACGGCCATGTCACCTACCGGGAACCCGCCGACCGGGGCCACACCGCTTCCGGCGCCCTCGCGAGCGCCCCGCAGGCGCGTGAGATCACAGACTTCCTGGCCCGGCCCGACACCGCACGACCGGTGCCGAACTCGCCCGCACGGCAAGGGAGGCGGGCGCCGACACCGTGATCGGACGTCTCTGCGGCCAGGACGCCGAACTCGGCGACCCGGCGACGCCGTTGTCCGCCGGAGAGCGTCAACTGCTGGTCCGCGCATGGGCCTTCGCGTCACCGGCCCGCGTCGTCATCCTCGACGAAGCGGCTGCGCACCCCGCACTGGGAGACCCACCCACAGGGACACTGCTGCTGTCAACGGGCGGCGCCGGACCACGGCGCCCCCCCCGTAGCGGCACTGTGCCGTCCATGGGTCACGGTGTTTCGAGCGCGCCCAGCAGCAGGGTGACGACGCGGGTGACTGCGGACCACTGTCCCGGACTGAGTTCGGGGTAGTCCTCGGCGACGGAGGCCGGGACGGGAATGTCCTCCATACGACACGCCACGTCGGAGACGAGTATGCCGGTGCCGGTGATCCTCAGTCCGGATCTCTCCCGCTCAGGGGCATACGGGGGCCCCGGCACAGAGCCGTACTCCAGGTGCTCGGCGCAGGCAAGGTTGTCGGGGCTCTCCGAGTACGCGGTCAGCAGGGCATTGCGGAATCCGGTGGTGATGTCGGTGGAGGCCCCGGTGCCTCTGGCTCCCAGCAGCATCCGGATGAGGTCCTGGCCGGTTCCGGTCGCGCGTACGGCGTCGTCGGTGTGGAAGAGGCAGTGCCGCAGCCCCTCACACCAGAAGAGCGAGGCGCCGGAGAAATCGGCACGTCCGTGGAAGGAAGCGCGCCCGCCGCGTGAACCCTCCAGGCAGAAGACGATGCCGGAGCCGGACGCCCCGGTGCCGAACGAGGCGTCCGCGAACGTCGTGCTCCCGTGGAACTGTGTCCCGGTGAAGTCTCCGTGAGCCAGTCGGCATCCACTGACGTCGAAGTCGATCAGTGTGGCCCCGGAGAGCCGTAGGCGCATGTCCTCCCAGAACGGTCGGTCGGCGGAGGGACGCGTACGGTCGGCGAGCAGCCGCTGAGCGGCACGTCGCATCCGCACGTCGGCGAACTGGGAAGGGGTGAGCGCGAAGGTGTCGGCGGTGACCTCGAAGGCCAGCGGCGTGCGCAGGTACGCACAGACAGTGTCGATCACACGCTGCCTGAGATCGGGCCGGCTGTCCCCGAGTGCACCGAGGACACGCAGGCCGTCGAGGCGGACCTCGGGGTCGGGGTCGGCGAGTTGACGATGGTACGGCGCGACGGACGCGTCGGGGACCAGCCGCCGGTGACCCTCCCGGCCGGCGCCCGGCGTGGCCGCGGTCCAGCCAAGGGGCCAGTCCTGCCTCTCGGCGCCGTTCGCGTCGGAAAGCCGGGCACCGGTGAGATCGGCCGCAGGCTGCGTGAGATGGACACGTCCGCCGAAGACGGCCCGCTGGAACAGCGCCTGGCCGCCGAAGCGCGCCTTCCAGAACCAGGCGGCTCTCGCGAACCGGGCTTCTGTGAAGGACACGCGGTCGTTGAAGCGCGCCCCGTCGCCGCCTTCCTCCCAGGTCTCGTAGTCGACGGCCAGGGGCCAGTGCGGATCATCCTCGTTCGGTTCGTCCCAGGCGACCGGACGCCGTGCCTCGGCCCCTTCCCACGCCGACCCGTTCTCGAGGAGTTCGTCCCCGGCGAGCTCGTCCTCGCCCCGTCCGAACCACGCGACATCCTGGAAACAGGCGCCCGAGAAGTCGGCGCACGCCCGGAACCTGGCCCGCCCGAACTCGGCCGCGTCGCCGAACCGGACACCTGAGAAGCACGCCTCCTTCTCGAAGACCGCCCGCTGGAACAGCGCCTCCCCGGCGAAGCAGGCACCGTCGAACACGCACCCGTCACGAAAGTGCGCGTCCACAAAGCGGGCCCGGCCGAAACGGCAGCCGCTGAAGTCGACGTCCGGCAGCACGGCACCGGTCAAGTCGATGTCGAGACACTCCCCGCAGCCGGTGCCGCACCCGGCGCCCGCCGTGACACCTGCGGGTACATCGCCGGTGGCGGGATGCCGGCGCGCCAGAACGGCGAGCACCGCGGCTGCCTCCACCCTCACCCCCACGCAGTCGTCAGCGGCTTGCGCGGTGAAGCCGCGCAGGTAGCGGCAGACGACGTCGGCCACGGCCTGCCGCCGCGCGGGATGTTTCCGGGCCAGCGCCTCCAACTCCCGCAACGCGGTCAGGTGCACATCGGGGTCCGGTCCGGCCAGGCGGCCCGCGGCGTGCCGGCAGGCCTCGGAAACGTCCGGTCGCATTCTCGGCGGTCTCCTTGTGGTCGACATTTCTGATCACAACATACCGAACACATGTCTGACGGCTGGTGGGCCGGACAGCCAGCTCGCCGGGAGCCTCGACCGAACCGCTGGACCACGTGGCGGCCGGCCGGCGAACCTCGCGGAGCCCCGCGAGACGGGGGTTGTGCAAAACGTTTTGGATCCATAGCGTCCGGTTTCGAACGGAAGGATCCACATCATGCGCCGACTGATCGTGACCTCCTGCTCGGTGCTGGACGTGCCCGAGCAGGGACCGTGCCGGGTGGTACCGGACCAGGACATCCTCGTCGAGGACGGGGTGATCGTCTGGGTGGGCGCGTCCGGCTCGGGGCCCGACAGTGCCGGGGCGGAGACCGTGGACGGTTCGGGACTGGTCGCCGTACCGGGCCTGGTGAACGCCCACACGCACGGCCCGATGACGCTGATGCGCGGCGCCGCCGAGGACGTGAGCGTCGAGGCGTGGTTCAACGAGCGGGTGTGGCCCATGGAGGTCAACCTCACCCCTGCCGACGTCGGTCTGGGGGCGGCGCTGGCCTGCGCGGAGATGCTGCTCAGCGGGGTGACCACGTTCGCCGACCACTACTTCCACGCCGAGCGGATCGCCGACGCCGTCGTAGAGAGCGGAATCCGCGCCGACATCGCCCCGACCTGCTTCAGCAGCCGGGGCCGAGCGGCCTTGGAGGAGAGCGCCGAGACCGCCGTCGCCCTGCACGGTACGGCAGGCGGACGGGTCACCGCGTCGCTCGGTCCGCACGCGCCGTACACCGTGGCGGACGCCGACCTGGTCCGGCTCGCCGAGCTGGCCCGGGAGAGCGGCCTGCGGATCCACATCCACGCCGCCGAGCACCTGGAGCAGACCGAGTCGAGCCTGGCCCGGCGAGGCGTGACCCCCATCACGGTGCTGGAGCGGACCGGCGTGCTGGAGGCCGGCGCGCTGATCGCGCACGGGTGCGGCATCGTTCCCGAGGACCTGCCGACGCTGGCGGCGCACCGCGACCGCACCGGCGTGGCCTGCTGTCCGAAGGTCTATCTGAAGCATGCCCTGCGTCCGCTCACCCCGGTGCGGAGCCTGCTGGACGCCGGGGTCGCCGTCGGGGCCGGGACGGACGGGGCCGCCGGGCACAACACGCTGGACGTGTGGGAGGCGATGCGGCTGATCGCCCTGACGCAGAAGCAGGCGCAGCGTGACGCCACCTGGATGACGGTCTCCGACACCGTACGGCTGGCCACGCGGGGCGGGGCGCGGGCGCTGGGACTCGGCGACCGGATCGGCGCTCTCGAGCCTGGCCGAGCCGGCGACATCGTGCTGATGGACCTGAGCGGAGCCCACTGCCGGCCGTTGCACGACCCGGTCGCGGCCCTCGTCTACAGCGCCCGCGCGAGCGATGTACGCACGGTCGTCGTGGACGGGCGGGTCGTGGTGCGGGACGGCCGGCTGCTGACGCTGGACCTGCCGGCGCTGCTGGCCGAGATCGAGGCACGGGTGCCCGCTCTGCTGGACACCTCACACGGCAGGGCGGTGCAGCACTATGACCCGTGAGCGGGACGACGACCGCCGCCGGGTGCGGCGGCCTGCGTCGATCAAGGACGTGGCCGCCGCGGCCCGGGTGAGTCCGACCACCGTCTCGCACGTGCTGAGCGGCAACCGGCCGGTCGCGGAGGACACGGCCGAGCGTGTTCGCACGGTGGTCGCCCGGCTCGGCTACGTGCCGGCCTCGACGGCCCGCAACCTGCAGGCCGGTTCGACCAGTGTCATCGGTCTGCTGGTGCCCGACATCACCAACCAGTTCTTCGCCGAACTCGCCAAGGGCGTCGACGACGCCGCCCACGACCTCGGCTACGGCGTCATCCTGTGCAACACCGAGTTCGACCCGGACCGCGAGGACCGCTATCTGGAGATGCTCCGCGGCCGGTTCATCGACGGCATGGTGTACGCCTCCGGTTCGCCGCCCTCCCGCGGCCGGCTGGCGTCGCTGCTGGGGCGCTTTCCCATCGCCCTGGCCGACGAGGTGGTTCCCGGGCTGTTGGAGCAGACCATCCTGGTCACCGCCGACCACCGGGCAGGCGGCCGGCTGATCGGACAGCACCTGCGGGAACTGGGCCATCGCCGGGTGCTCGCGCTGAGCGGTCCGGGGGACCTGGTCAGCAGCCTGGAGCGGATCGCGGGTTTCCGGGAGGCGTTCGGCGACGCCGGTGTCATCGAGGCCGAGGGCGCCTTCGTCGAGCGGTCCGGCTACAACCTGGTCGCGGCGGCACTGGAGAGCGGCGGCCCCCGTCGCTTCACCGCGGTGTTCGCCGCCAACGACCTGATGGCGCTCGGTGCGGTCGCGGCCCTGGAGGACGCGGGCCTGCGCGTCCCGGACGACGTCTCGGTGGCGGGCTTCGACGACATCATGCTCGCCTCCCGGGTCCACCCCCGCCTCACCACGGTCCACCAGCCCGCCTACGACATCGGCCGTACGGCCGGCGCCCAGCTGCTGAGCTACGTCCACCGTGACGAGGTGCCCCCGGCCTCCCGGCACATCCTGCCGGTCCGGCTGAAGGTCCGCGCCAGCACGGCGCCCATGAGTCCCGCGCGCTGACCGGGGCGACGAAGCCCCGTCGGCACAACACAACCCGAACACCACAGGAAAGGTCGTGCGGCGATGCCCCATGTCCTCGTCGTGGGTGAGTCCTGGTTCACCCACTCCGTCCACCAGAAGGGGTTTGACTCCTTCTTCACCTCCGAGTACGTCGAGGGAGCCCAGGTCTTCCTGGACGCCCTGCGCGACCGTGGCCACACGGTGACGTACGTACCGGCACACGAGATACCGAGCCGCGTGCCCACCACGGCCGAGGGCCTGGAGCCCTATGACGTCGTCGTGATCAGTGACGTGGGGGCCAACAGCTTCCAGCTCACCCCGGAGACCTTCGCCCGCTCGGTGCCCGTGCCGGACCGTACGGAGGCGCTGCGGGCCTACGTCGAGCGCGGCGGCGGCCTGCTGATGGTGGGCGGCTACCTCACCTTCACCGGCATCGACGCCAAGGCCCGGTGGGGACGTACCCCGCTGGCGGCGGCGCTCCCGGTCGGTCTGTACGACCGGGACGACCGGGTCGAACTGCCCGCCGGGGCCGCACCCAGGGTCGTCGCCCGGCACCAGGTGGTCGACGGGCTGGATCAGACCTGGCCGGATCTGCTCGGGCTCAACGAGGTGACGGTACGGGACGGCGCGGACCTGCTTGCCGAGTGCGCGGGTCATCCGCTGCTGGCCGTGGGCGGCTACGGCGCCGGCAGGTCGGCGGCCTTCACGTCGGACCTGGCACCGCACTGGGCCCCGCCCGCGTTCCTGGGCTGGGAGGGCTACCCCGAGCTGTGGGACCGGCTGGTCCACTGGCTGGCCGGGACCCCGGCGGGGGAGAGCGGCACCATGGCGGGGCAGACCCGCACGCCGGCGGGGGAGGGCGCCTGATGGCCACCCCGCACATCTCTGCCGCCCCCGGTGACTTCGCGCCGCACGTTCTGATGCCCGGCGACCCGCGCCGGGCACGCCGCATCGCCGAAACGATCCTTCAGGACGCCCGGCTGGTCACCGACGTACGCGGCATCGAGGGGTACACCGGAACGTACCGAGGCGTCCCACTGTCCGTCCTGGCCTCAGGCATGGGTATGCCGTCCGTCACGATCTACGCCACCGAACTCTTCCGTTTCTACGGCGTGCGCAGCATCGCGCGGGTGGGCACCGCGGGCGGCATACCCGCCTCGGTGGGGCTGCGGGACGTCGTCGTGGCCACCGCCGCCCACACCGACTCGGCGATGGGCAGCCGTCGTATCGACGGAGTGCACCTGAGCGACGCCGCGTCCTTCCGCCTGGTCGCTGCCGCCGCACAGGCCGTCGGGACCGGACGGCACGTCCATGTCGGGCCCGTGTTCACCACCGACCACTTCTACCTGGAGCGGCCGGCGCTGTTCGAGCGGCTGGAGGCCCACGGCACGCTGGCGGTGGAGATGGAGGCCGCCGGCCTCTACGCGACCGCCGCCGCCGAGGGCGGCCACGCGCTCGCCGTGCTGACGGTCAGCGATCATGTGCGCCACACCGAGGCGCTCACTCCCGCCGAGCGTGAGACGGACTTCGACCGCGCCGTCACCATCGCGGCCACCGCATTGATCTCGGAAACAATCTCCTAACACGGTCACCCATAGCCAAATCGTTTTGCATTGCATAGCTTTCGGCCAATGCCAAAGCCCGGAACCCGCCAGAGAAGAGAACCAAGGCAATGGACAAGATCAGAATTCTGGGGGCGGTCGCAGCGCTCTCCCTGGCCCTCGCCGGATGCGGCGCCTCGACGGACTCAGACTCCGCCCAGTCCGGGAAATCCGGAAAGCTGAGAATCAAGTTCGTCATCAACGGAAACCTCGGCGACCGTTCCTTCTTCGACTCCGCGTACGCGGGCCTGAAGAAGACCGAGAAGGACCTCGGCTACAGCCTGAAGGTCGTCGAACTGGGCAGCGACCGCACCAAGTGGTCCTCCGGCTTCGAGGACGCGGCGGCCGGCGACGACTACGACGTGCTCGCCGCGGGCACCGTCGACACCGTCGGCTTCGTATCGAAACTGGCCCCGGAGTACCCGGACAAGAAGTTCTGGCTCTTCGACGGATCCGTCGACTACACGGGCAAGAGCGGCTGTTCCAACAAGTGCGCAAACGTCTACTCCGTCACCTTCAAGCAGAACGAGGCCGCGTATCTCGCCGGATTCCTCGCCGACAAACTTGTCGCCGCCAAGTCCCTTCCCGGCAGTGCCGGAAACGGAAAGGTGGGCGTGATCGGCGGAGTGAAGATTCCGGTCATCGAGGACTTCGTCGTAGGCTTCAAGGCGGGCTTCGCGGCGGCAGGCGGAAACCCGTCCTCCGGTGTCCTCGTGCAGTACGTCGGCGGCGACAACCCGTTCGGTGACCCGGCCAAGGGCAAGCAGATCGCCTCGGCCATGTACGGGCAGGGAGCCGAACTGGTGTGGCCGGTCGCCGGTTCCTCCGGTCTCGGTGTCTTCGAGTCGGCGGTCGCCGCCAAGCGCTACACCTTCGGCGTCGACTCCGACCAGTACAAGACGCTCACCGACGCGGCTCAGCAGCAGACCGTCGTCACCTCGATCCTCAAGAACGCCGGCAACGCCCTCTACCTCGCGGCCAAGGCGAACAAGGCCGGCACGCTGGCCTACGGGAAGCCCGCCGCGGTGGGCCTGGCCGAGGACGGCGTGGGCTACGTCGACAACGCCAACTTCGACAAGCTCGTCCCCGCCGCCGTGCGCGCCGAGCTCAAGGACCAGGCCGCGAAGGTCAAGTCCGGTGCCGTCAAGGTCCCTTCGGCCTTCTGACCTTCTTCCGACCTTCGAGGAACGCTGGTGGAAACCATGGGCAGAACCGTGGACAGAGACGACAGAACCGGGGACGACCCACCGCCCGCCCTGCAGGCCACGGGCCTCGGCAAGACCTACTCCAACGGCACCCGCGCCGTCAGCGACGTCGACCTCTCGGTACCCGCTGGGGAGATCAGGGCGATCGTCGGCCAGAACGGGGCCGGCAAGTCCACGCTGATGAAGCTGTTGTACGGACTCGAACAGCCGTCGGCCGGGCAGATCGGCGTGCACGGCGTGCCAGTCAGGTTCACCGGGCCCCAGGACGCCATCGCCCTCGGCGTGGGCATGGTCCACCAGAACCTCATGCTGGTCCCGTCGTTCACGATCGCCGAGAACGTCGTCCTCGGTGTCGAGCCGGGCCGGGCGGGTCGCGTCGACCGCGCGGCCGCCGCCGAACGCACCGCCGCACTGGCCGAGGAGTCGGGACTCGCCGTCGACCCGGAAGCCAGGGTCGACGCGGTGTCGGTGGGGATGCGCCAGCGCGCCGAGATCCTCAAGGCCCTGCACCGGGGCGCCCGCATCCTGATCCTCGACGAGCCCACCGCCGTGCTCACCCCCCAGGAGACCACCGACCTCTTCACCGCGGTCCGCCGGCTGCGCGACTCGGGCATGACCGTGCTGTTCATCTCGCACAAGCTCAAGGAAGTACGTGAGATCAGCGACCGTGTCACCGTCATGCGCGCCGGGTCGGTGATCGGCACCGTACGCACCGAGGAAGCGACGGCCGCGCAGCTGGCGTCCATGATGGTCGGCCGGGAGATGTCCCTCGACGTGCCGAAACCCCCGGCGCGCCCGCGGGAGGGAGTGCTGCGGGTACGCGGACTGTCGGGTCCCTCGGTCCACGGTGTCTCCTTCGACATCGCGGCCGGGGAGATCGTCGGCCTCGCGGGCGTCGAGGGCAACGGCCAGACCGAACTGGTCGAACTCCTCGCCGGACTGCGCCGCCCCACCGCCGGAGCGGTCACCGTGGACGACACCGACGTCACTTATCTCGACGCGGCCGGCCACCGCCGGGCCGGTGTCGCCCACGTTCCCGAGGACCGGCTGTCCAACGGGGCGGCCCTGGACCGCTCCATCGCCGACAACCTGATCGTCGACCGCCACGACCGGCCCCCCGTCGCCCGCCACGGCGTCCTGCGCACCCGGCGCGTACGCGAGCTCGCCGAGGACCTGATCGGGCGTTACGCGATCCGCGCCCCGCACCCCGACACGGCCGCCGGAGCACTGTCCGGCGGCAACCTGCAGAAGGTCGTCGTCGCCCGCGAGCTGTCCGCCGAGCCCCGCCTGCTGCTCGCCGCACAACTGACCCGGGGCGTCGACATCGGCGCCATGCACTTCATGTACGAGCGGCTCATCGAGGCCCGGGACGCGGGCGCGGCGGTGCTGCTGGTCTCCGCTGACCTCGGCGAACTCCTCGCGCTCTCCGACCGGTTGCTGGTCATCAAGGACGGCCGTCTCGCCGCACGCTTCGACGACCCGGCCGGACTCACCGAGGAGAAAGTGGGCCTGTACATGCTCGGCGTGGAGCGGCATCCTGACGAGCGGGTCATGGCAGGTGTCCGATGACCTCGACTCTGGAACCGGCCGCCGAGCAGCAGGGCCGGCCCGACGCGACAGCGGGCCGCAGGGAGTTCCTGGCCACCCGACGCCGTACCGTGGCCGTCGAGCTGACGATGACCGTACTGACCGTCGCCGTCGCCGTCCTCATCGCCTTCCTGGTGGTCCTGGCCACCGGCAAGGACGCCACCGGTGCCCTGAACGCCCTGCTCACCGGCCCGCTGGAACGCACGCCCCGGATCGGCCGCTGGCTTGCCGACGCCACCACCCTGGCGCTGCTCGGCCTGTCCGTCGCGATCCCCTTCCGGGCCCGGCAGATCAGCCTCGGCGCGGAGGGCCAGGTCTACGCCGGCGCCCTGGCGAGCGCCCTGGTAGCGATCAACCTGCACCTGCCGCCCGTCGCCGCCGTCCTGGTACCGCTAGGCGCCGCCGCCCTCGCCGGGGGCGCGCTGGGCGCCGTACCCGGGGTGATGAAGGCCCGCCTCGGTGCCAACGAGATCGTCGCCACGCTGATGCTGAACGCCGTCGTCGTACGGGTCTTCGACTACCTCCTCACCGACCACCTCAAGGCGCCCGACAGCACCGCCGTGCAGTCCGCCCCGGTGCGCCCCGACTCGGCGCTCCCGCTCCTGTCCGACTTCTTCGGCGTCCCCCTCGACCAGGCGAACATCGGGTTCTTCGGCATGCTTGCCGTCGCCGCGGCCGTGTGGTTCGTGCTCGCCAGGACACCGCTCGGCTACCGCATCCGGATCACCGGCTCCAACCCGGACTTCGCCCGGTACGGCGGTCTCGACGTACCGCGCACCATCGAGTGGAGCTTCGTCATCGGCGGCGCGCTGGCCGGTCTCGCCGGAGCACACCTCGCGTTGGGCGTCTACGGCGGGCTGCAGCCCGACATGGCCGGCGGCCTCGCCTTCGAGGGCATCGTCGTCGCCCTGCTGGGCCGCAACAACCCGATCGGAGTTGTCGCCGCGGCGCTGCTCTACTCCTACCTGCGGGTCGGCGGCGACGTGATGGAGCAGCAGACCGACGTCGGCTCCGACGCCGTGACCATCATCCAGGCGGTCATCGTGCTGCTCGTGACCGCCCGCGCGCTGCCCGAACTCGTCAAGCGGTACCTCGCCCGAAGGGAGGCCCGCTGATGGGTCCCGTCCTCGACGCCGTCCTCAGTACAGCATTCCTCGCGGCGATCCTCGGAGTGTCCACCCCGTACGTCCTCGCCGCCCTCGGCGGACTGCTCGCCGAGCGGGCTGGAGTGCCCAACATCGCCCTGGAGGGCTCGATGCTGGCCGCCGCCTGCACCGGCGCGCTGGTCGCCGGATACAGCGGCTCGGTCTGGGCCGGCGCGGCCTGCGGCATCGCCGTCGGCGCGGCACTCGCGCTGCTGCTCGGCGTCCTGCACCTGTACCTCGGCGCGGACGCCATCATCGCGGGCATCGGCCTCAACCTCCTGGCGGCGGGCGCGACCTCGTACACCGTGTACGCGCTGCTCGGCGACAAGGGCGGCACCAGTCGGCTGCACAGTGGCGCGCTGCCCTCGGTCCGCATACCGCTGGTCGAGGACATACCCGGCCTCGGTGCGGTGCTCAGCGGGCAGAACGTGCTGACCTGGGCCGCCCTCGCGGCCACCCCGGTGGTCGCCTGGCTGCTGTACCGGGCCCGGTTCGGCTTCCACCTGCGCGCGGTCGGGGAGCACCCCGAGGCGGCACGCTCGGTCGGCATCCACGTCCACCGGGTCCAGTTCCGTGCCCTCGCGCTGAGCGGCGGGCTGGCCGGGGCGGCGGGAGTGTTCCTGAGCATGGGCGCCGTGTCCTTCTTCGTCACCGGCATGACCGCGGGCCGCGGCTACATCGCCCTGGCCGCCGTCTTCCTCGGCGCGCTGCGACCCTGGGGCGTGTTCCTCGCCGCCCTCGGTTTCGGCACCGCCGAGGCGCTCGCCGTCCAGCTCGGAAACCTCTCGATCCCCTCCCAGCTCGTCTCCGCGATCCCGTACGTGTTCACCCTCCTGGCCCTCGCGTTCTTCGCCTGGCGCCGCCGCCGCACATCACGAACCGCCGCCGTTCCCGCTCCGCTCACCGACCTGCCCGCTCTCAAGACCCCATGACGATGCCTGGCGGCCTGTGTGACCGGAGAGGCGCGTAACAAGGGCGAACACCCGGCCGTCGTATCCGTCTTCGGCAAGAGACGGCGGTCGGCCGGCGGCCCGGAGCGCCGGTCCGTGGAAGCCGATTCCCCAGACCCCCAAGGCCCCCCGCGCCCACCGCGAACCATTCGACAACGTACGGAGACCCCATGACCATCCGCGCCACCCGCGCACGGATCACGGCCACCGCTCTCGTCCTCGCCTCCCTGCCCGCCCTCGTCGCCACACCGGCTGCGGCCCACGACAACGGCGTCAGGCTGGCCTTCCTCGGCGAGCGGGAACTACCGAACGCGATGCCCTTCCAGGACACCACCGTCGGTGGTCTGTCCGCGATCAGCTACGACTCGAAGTCGGGCACGTACTACCTCATCAGCGACGACCGGTCGCAGACCGACCCTGCCCGCTTCTACACCGCTCGCATCGGTTTCGCCCACGGTGCCCTCGGGGACGTCGAACTCACCGGAACCCACCCGTGGCTCCGCGCGGACGGCACCACCTTCCCGCCCACCTCGACCGCCACCTCCACCGTGGCACCCGATCCGGAGGGCATCGCCGTCGATCCGCACGACGGCAGCCTGGTCTGGACGAGCGAGGGGGAGCGCATCGTTCCCTCCGGTGCGCCGGCTCTCCTCGGAGATCCCTGGATCCGCCGTGCCACCACAACCGGCGCCTACACCGGCCAGCTTCCGCTGCCCCCGCAACTGCACATGAACGCGCAGCAGTTCGGCCCGCGCCAGAACCAGACCCTGGAAGGAGTCACCTTCACCCCGGACGGCCGGCGGATCGTCACCGCCATGGAGGACCCCCTCTACCAGGACGGCGATGACCCCACCCCCGAGCACGGCGCCCTCACCCGCATCACCGTCCACGACGCACGCACCGGGCTGCCGCTGGCCCAGTACGCCTACCCACTGGAACCGCTGTTCGCCACGCCCCCGGCGGGCAGCACCGACACCAACGGCGTCAGCGACATCGTGGCCCTCGGCCACGACCGTTTCCTGGTCCTGGAGCGCGCCTCGATCTACAGCGACAACAACTGGAAGGCCCGCATCTACCTGGTCGACCTACACGGCGCCACCGACGTGCTGGGCCGGGACTCCCTCACTGGAGCATCGACCCGGTCGCTCAAGCCGGCCCGCAAGACGCTCGTGACCGACCTGTCCGACGTCCCCGGGCTGTCCCGTGTCGACAATGTGGAGGGCATCACCCTCGGCCCCCGCCTCCCGGACGGCAGTCGCACTGTCGTCCTGGTCTCCGACAACAATTTCGCCGCACGCCAGGTGACCCAGGTCATCGCCTTCGCCGCGCACGGCATCTGATCGCCTACGCAATCTGAAAGGAGGTGATGTCGTACCCGCCAGGGCTGCGGGGGAGCCTGGATCGGTTCCCCCGCCCCGCGAAACGCAGCTCCAAGGGAGCGACTCGGTGGGAGTCGACCGTACAGCGCGGTCGCGAGAGTGTCGGGATACCGGGATTCACGCCAGGAAGTCCTCGATCAGCTCGGCCGGGTTGGCGGCTTTGGTGGCTTCCTCCTCCCAGCCTGGGCAGTCCATGTCGAACACGACCACGGGAAGTGGGCGGCCGAATATCCTCTCGATGGTGCCGCTCGCATGGAGGTGACGGGAGAGGTCGACAACGGCGTCGTGGAAGTGGAGTTCGAGGAGGCGGGACTTGGCGCGAAGCTCATCGTCCTCCAGCATCCGACCGAGATCGAACTCGCCGTCGTACCAGATGCCGAGGTTCCTGGCCTCCTCCTCGTAGAGCGGGCCGCCGACAGGGTCCTGGGGGACGTTGCCGAGCTTGTCAAAGCCTTCAAGGATCCAGAAGGCGTAGTTCCAGCGCACCTCCCAGGGATCGGCATCTCGGCGCATCGCCTCCTCGTACTGGCTCTCCGTGTTGTAGCCGATGTCCACGCACGGGCGGCGGTTGTCGGCATCGATGCGCCAGATGCTGAAGGCCAGGACGTATATCTCACGCTTCAGCTGCTCGGGGACACGCCCCAGGATGTCGGCGGCAGCCCGCCGTAGATGCGTCTGAAATGTCTTCCGTTCCATCACAGCGACAGCGTCTCACTCACTCGCTCCAGAGGCCCGCCGCAGTGGCTACAGCCCTTGTAGGTGAACTGGGATCCAGAAATTGATGGGTCACACCCGCACGGTGGAGCCAGATCAACTTCATACGGTGTGGAGCCACTCTTGGACAGCGCAGTGGAGCCCCAAAACCGCTCATAAACAGCCGACCCTTGCAGGTCTACGATCCCACCGTCCTCATCGATCGGACGGCGAGCAGCCTCTCTTGAAAGATCGGGAGACGATCTTGCTGCAGAGCATCCTCCTCTGCACTCGGCCTTGGTCGGCGGAGTCATCCAGGCACACGGGACCTTCGCACGGCGCTGGCCTGTCCTTAGCGTCGCGAAATGCACAGGAATGTAGATCACCGCCTGTCGACTGGGTCACGTGCGGCGACCATGCTGCCGGCGCAGCCCGGGCCTGGATGCGCGGTGTGGCCTCAGTCGGTGCGAGGAGTGATTCTGCCTGCCTACACCAGGACCTTCTGGCACATGATCGCGTCACTTCCTCCGGTGCCAACGCCCAGACCCCCCGACTGCGTCTCTCGCCGTCAGCTTGCAGCCACAACCCGAACGGCAGTCCCCGGCGGACCGCTCACGGCAAAGTGTGCTGGAGAGGAGGTTCCATCCTGCCTCGGTAGTGTCGCCCCCAGCCGTGGCTGACAGTAACGCCATCACGGGTGCCGCCCTGACGGAGTGGAGCTGGGCCTGTTCGGACAAGGAGCCTTTTCCAACCTCCCGTGTAGGCATCGTGAGGCGCAGCCACCGTGCCCAAGACATGCTGTGCGGCCAGGTCGCCGGAACGGCCGAGAAGGCCGCTCAGGAAACGTCTGTCTCTCATGGCGTGAGGTCGGGCGGGTAGCCCTTTGCGCGGAGCCAGGTGTCGAGGGCGAGAGCGACGATGTCTCCGTGCGGTACGCCGGTGTCGGCGTTGTAGCGGCGGATCCGGCGCTGGAGCTGGAGGACTTCGGGGACGGCGTGGTTGAACTGTCCGCGTTTGGTGTACCGGTTTCTGATGACGCCCAGGGTGTCCGGGTGCGGCGTGAGAACGTCATCGGTCTGCTGAGGCTCGGCGTCGAGGGCGTCGGCGATTTCACGTAGTCGGCGGGCGTAGAGGGAGTGATCAGGCACGCGAGCTGCTCCGGTCGGTCCGGATAGGCCGATAGCTATCCGCCTATTGGGCTATTGGAATAGTCGGCACGGGGCAGCCGCCCCCTTGCGTGAGGGTGGCCGCCCCGTGCCTTGCGGTCGGGTCAGAACCCGCGGGTGGTGAGCCACTCGTCCAGTGCAACCGAGACGATGTCGCCGATGGGCAGGTGGTCGAGTTCGTTGTCCAGAGCGAAGCGCTTGAGCCGCTTCTTCAGCTTCAGCGCCGCGGGGACCGACGAGTCGAGACTCTCGCGCGTGATGATGCGCTGGTTGAGGACGACGGCGGTCTCAGGAATGTCCTTGGGACGGCCGGATCCCTGAGCCCACGGTGTTCCTTCGCTGGGCGCTGCCTGCGATTGCGCATCCTGTTCCTGGTGAGCCCATGGAACATCGCTCCTCACCGGGAACCCGTTGCCACCTGCAGCCGGAGAATCTGCAGGGCGAAGCGCCACCTCGGCGCCCCGGGCTGCGCCAGGAGCCGCGGACGTCCCGTGCTGCACAACGGCTGCGGCCGGCTGCGTGGGCCGGATGGCAGGTGCTGCGGTCTCGGCAGCCGGGAGCACAGGCGGTACCTCCCACTCCATCGGCTGACCGGGGGATTCCGTCCCCGCCTCGGTGGCGGCGATGGCCGGGCGAACTGGCTGACTGGCGGCCGGCTCCGGGACGGGGCCGCTCGGTGCCTCAGCAGTCGGCGTGGCGGACGGCTGTGCCACTTCGGGTATCGCCTCGGCCCGGCCTTGTGTCGACCTCTCGGGGTTGGGAACGGTGGAAGGAGCGGGCTGAACCTGCGGCTCGCGTGCAGCGGGACGGCCTTCACCCGGGGTAGCGGCCTGTTCGGCGGCGTACTGCTCGGGGGTGAGTTCGGCGGCCGGGGGAGGGGGCGGCGGGGTCGCCTTCCTGGCTCCGCCCAGGGTGCGACCGCCGGTGCGGCGGGCCGGGGGCTTCGGCCTGTCGTTCTTCTCGGTCATGCCTGGGTCAGCTCCTTCATCAGGTTGGCGTACTCGCTCAGTTCGGTGGGGATCTCGCCGAAGGCCTCCATGTAGTGCACCCAGGAGTGGATGGTGGTCTCGGCGAGCGGGAAGGGCTCGTCGCGGTCGGGGCCGATGCCTTCGCCCTGGGCGGGGTCGAGGAGCTGGTCCTTTGCCCGGCTGGGCAGGCTGGTGCGGTCGTCGGCCTTGACCATGACGACGTGGGCGGTGACGCCGTGTTCGTTGCGTGCGGCGGCGCGCTCGGCCTCGTCGAAGGTGGCCACGAGCTTGCGGCGCTCGATCTTGGTGGGGGCGACCGGGACGAGCAGCAGGTTCGCCTCGGTGACGGCCTCGTGGAAGATGCGGGCGCTGCCGCCACCCGCGTCGACCACGATCGCGCCGAACTCGGCGCGCTTGGCACGGATGTACTCGGCGATGTCGTCGAACGGGTACCGCTCGACGACCAGGTTGGCGGGGATCTCGAAGCCGGCGGCCTGGGCGACCTTGAACCAGTCGTAGGCGGACTGGCTGGTGGCGTCGGCGTCCAGCAGCAACGTGGGCAGGCCGAGGACGACGGCGTAGTAGAGGGCGATGAACCAGGCGGAGGTGGTCTTGCCGGTGCCGCCCTTGAGCATGCCGACGACGATCACGAACGCGTCCCAGACGTGTTGGGTGGCCGCGGCCATGGTCTTGTGGCGGGTGTTCTCGTTCACGTGTGCTTGATCTCCTGAAGTGGAAGCGATGTTGACTCGTACGGTCGGGTAGGCACAGGGGTACCGGGAGGCGCCCGTGCACTGCGGCTGGGGCGGGGATGGCCTTCGGGCAGGTGCTGCGGCTGGCGGGCACGGCCGTCGGAGCGATTGAGATCGCGGTTGGGTGCGCTCATGGCCGTTCCTCCTCACGGCGAGAGGGGCCGTGGTGGTGCTGCGGACGCATAGGGGTGCCTACCTGGTGCAGGAGCCGGTAGACGGTGGCGGGGGAGTAGTTGCACTGCTCGGCGAGTT
>NZ_JBEXXE010000075.1:0-34783 GCF_040630255.1 Streptomyces sp. NPDC005820 | reverse complement strand
CAGTCCCAGAACTCGAACATGTTGGCCGTGTCGATGCCGAAGTCCGCGACCTTCTCCGCGTTCGTCGACAGCGCCACGAAGTGCCGCGCGACCGCCTTCTCCTCGCCGCCCAGGCCGTCGAGCAGCCAGGAGCGGGCCGAGGTGGCGTTGGTGATCGTCTCGATCGTGGTGAACGTCTTGGACGCGACGATGAACAGCGTCTCCGCCGGGTCCAGGTCCCGCAGGGCCTCGTGCAGGTCGGCGCCGTCGACGTTCGACACGAAACGGAACGTCAGGTCTCGCGCGGTGTACGCCCGTAGCGCCTCGTACGCCATCGCCGGGCCCAGATCCGAGCCGCCGATGCCGATGTTGACGACGTTCCTGATCCGCCGGCCGGTGTGGCCGGTCCACGCGCCGGAACGGACCCGTTCGGCGAAGTCGCCCATCTTCGCGAGCACGGCGTGAACTTGCGGCACGACGTTCTCGCCGTCGACCTCCACGACCGCGTCGGCAGGGGCGCGCAGCGCGGTGTGCAGGACCGCGCGGCCCTCGGTGAGGTTGATCTTCTCGCCGTGGAACATGGCGTCGCGCAGCCCGAACACGCCGGTGGCGGAGGCAAGTTCGGTCAGCAGGGCCAGCGTCTCGTCGGTGACGAGGTTCTTCGAGTAGTCGATGCGCAGGTCGCCGACGCGCACCACGTACCGTTCCGCGCGCCCGGGGTCCGCCGCGAACAGCTCACGCAGACGCGGGGTTCCCTGCGCACGGTGGTCCGCCAGGGCGGCCCACTCGAGCCGCTCCGACAGCTGGGGTGAGTCAGACATGAGAGGGGCTCTCCTTGGTGCCCTCGCCCCGGAGGGCGATGGCGTACATCTCGTCCGCGTCGAGGCGCCTGAGCTCCTCGGCGATCAGTTCGGAGGTGGTGCGGACCTTCAGCGCGAGGGTGCGCGAGGGCTGGCCCGGCAGGGTGAGCGTGGCGAGGGGGCCCTCGGGGCGGTCGATGACGACCTCTCCGCCGGCGGTGCCCAGCCGCACCGCCGTGACGACCGGTCCGGCGGTGACGACCCGGTCGATCTTGACCCCCAGCCGTGCCTCCAGCCAGCGCGCCAGCAGTTCGGCGGCCGGGTTCTCCGCCTCGGCCTCCACCGCCCCCGACACGATCGGCACCCGGGCCTGGTCCAGCGCCGCCGCCAGCATCGAACGCCACGGCGTCAGCCGGGTCCACGCGAGGTCGGTGTCACCGGGCGCGTAGGAACGCATCCGGGTCTCCAGTGTCTGCAGTGGATTCTCGACTGCATACAGATCGGTGATGCGGCGCTGCGCGAGCGCGCCCAGCGGATCCTTCGAGGGGTACTCGGGCGCGTCCACCGGCCACCACACGACGACCGGCGCGTCCGGCAGCAGCAGCGGCAGGACCACTGAGTCGGCGTGGTCGGACACCTCGCCGTAGGTCCTCAGGATCACCGTCTCACCGGTGCCGGCCTCGGAGCCGACGCGGACCTCGGCGTCCAGCCGCGACTGGGTGCGCTCCCGCGGGGTGCGGGCGTGCCGCTTGATGACGACCAGGGTGCGCGAGGGGTGCTCGTGCGAGGCCTCCTCGGCCGCCTTGATCGCGTCGTAGGCGTTCTCCTCGTCCGTGACGATCACCATCGTCAGGACCATGCCCACGGCAGGTGTGCCGATGGCGCGGCGACCCTGCACCAGCGCCTTGTTGATCTTGCTTGCCGTGGTGTCGGTCAGGTCGATCTTCATGGCCTGCGCCAGCTCCGTCCGTCTCGTGCGAGCATCTCGTCGGCTTCCTCGGGTCCCCAGCTGCCCGAGGGGTACTGCGCGGGCCTGCCGTGGGCCGCCCAGTACTCCTCGATCGGGTCGAGGATCTTCCAGGACTCTTCCACTTCCTGGTGGCGCGGGAAAAGGTTGGCATCGCCGAGCAGTACGTCCAGGATGAGGCGCTCGTACGCCTCCGGGCTGGACTCCGTGAAGGACTCGCCGTAGGCGAAGTCCATCGTCACGTCCCGGATCTCCATCGAGGTGCCCGGCACCTTCGAGCCGAAACGGACGGTGATGCCCTCGTCCGGCTGGACGCGGATGACGATCGCGTTCTTGCCGAGCTCCTCCGTCGCGGTGGAGTCGAAGGGGGAGTGGGGCGCCGACTGGAAGACGACCGCGATCTCCGTCACCCGGCGGCCGAGCCGCTTGCCGGTGCGCAGATAGAACGGGACGCCGGCCCAGCGCCGGTTGTCGACGTTCAGCTTCACGGCGGCGTACGTGTCCGTCGTCGAGGCCGGGTCGATGCCCTCCTCCTCCAGGTAGCCGCGCACCTTCTCGCCGCCCTGCCAGGCGCCCGCGTACTGCGCCCGCACGGTGTGATTGCCGAGCTCCTCCGGCAGCTTCACCGCCCTGAGCACCTTGAGCTTCTCGGTGAGCAGCGAGGACGCGTCGAAGGAGGCGGGCTCCTCCATGGCCGTCAGCGCCATCAGCTGCAGCAGGTGGTTCTGGATGACATCACGGGCCGAGCCGATGCCGTCGTAGTAGCCGGCCCGGCCGCCGATCCCGATGTCCTCGGCCATGGTGATCTGCACATGGTCGACGAACGACCGGTTCCAGATCGGTTCGAACATCGTGTTGGCGAACCGCAGCGCCAGGATGTTCTGGACGGTCTCCTTGCCCAGGTAGTGGTCGATGCGGAACACCTGGTCGGGTTCGAACACGTCGTGCACGACCGCGTTCAGCTCGCGCGCGCTCGCCAGATTGTGTCCGAACGGCTTTTCGATGACCGCCCGCCGCCAGGAACCCTCCGGCGCCTTCGCCAGACCGTGCTTCTTCAGCTGCTCGACGACCTTCGGGAAGAACTTCGGCGGCACGGAGAGATAGAAGGCGAAGTTGCCGCCCGTGCCGCGCGAGGAGTCCAGCTCCTCGACGGCCGTCTTGAGCTGCTTGAACGCCGTGTCGTCGTCGAAGTCGCCCGGCACGAACCGCATGCCCTCGGCGAGCTGCTGCCAGACCTCCTCGCGGAACGGCGTCCGCGCGTGCTCCCGCACCGCGTCGTGCACGACCTGCGCGAAGTCCTGGTCCTCCCAGTCCCGGCGGGCGAAGCCGACGAGCGAGAAGCCCGGCGGCAGCAGCCCGCGGTTGGCGAGGTCGTACACGGCCGGCATCAGCTTCTTGCGGGACAGGTCGCCCGTCACCCCGAAGATCACCAGGCCCGACGGGCCCGCGATACGGGGCAGGCGCCGGTCACGGGGATCCCGCAGGGGGTTGTCCCACACAGGGATGGTGCTCATTCCGCGTCAGCTCCCTTGCTCTCCAGCGACTTCGTGACCGTGTTCAGCAAGTCCTCCCACGCCGCCTCGAACTTGGCGACACCCTCGCCCTCCAAACGGGTGACGACCTCGTCGTAGGAGACACCGAGTGCCGCTACGGCGGCCAGGTCGGCGCGGGCCCGGTCGTAGCCGCCGGTCACCGTGTCGCCGGTGACGGCGCCGTGGTCGGCGACGGCGTCCAGCGTGGCCTGCGGCATGGTGTTGACGGTGCCCGGCGCGACCAGATCGTCCACATACAGCGTGTCCTTGTATGCAGGATCCTTCACACCGGTGGATGCCCACAGCGGACGCTGCCGGTTCGCCCCCGCCCGGGCCAGCGCGGCCCAGCGCTCACCGGCGACGACGCCCTCGTACGCCTCGTAGGCCAGCCGCGCGTTCGCCAGGGCCGCCCGCCCCTTCAGCGCGAGCGCCTCGTCCGTGCCGAGGACCGTCAGCCGCTTGTCGATCTCGGAGTCGACGCGGGAGACGAAGAAGGAGGCCACGGAGTGGACGGTGGAGAGGTCCACGCCGTTGGAAAGCGCTTGCTCGAGGCCCGCCAGGTAGGCGTCCATGACCTCGCGGTAGCGCTCCAGCGAGAAGATCAGCGTGACGTTGACGCTGATGCCTAGGCCGACGACCTCGGTGATCGCCGGGAGGCCGGCCTTCGTCGCCGGAATCTTGATCATCACGTTGGGGCGGTCGACGAGCCAGGCGAGCTGCTTGGCTTCGGCGACGGTGGCCGCGGTGTCGTGGGCGAGGCGGGGGTCGACCTCGATCGACACGCGACCGTCGACACCATGCGATGTTCTGTATACAGAATGCAGGATATCGGCTGCGGCCCGCACATCGGCCGTCGTCATCATCCGCACGGCCTCGTCGACCGTCACGCCCCGCACGGCCAGCTCGGCGAGCTGCTCCTCGTAGCCCTCGCCCGAGCCGATGGCGGCCTGGAAGATCGACGGGTTGGTGGTGACGCCGACGACGTGCCGCGTGGCGACGAGGTCGGCGAGATCGCCGGACTGGATCCGCTTGCGCGACAGGTCGTCCAGCCAGATGGAGACGCCCTCGTCGGAGAGGCGCTTCAGGGCTTCCGCGGTGGGCGCGGTCGCTTGGTTCACTGTGATCATCTTCTTTCTGGCGTTCGGATCAACCACGCGCGGCAGCAAGGGATTCCCGGGCTGCGGCGGCGACGTTCTCGGGGGTGAAGCCGTACTCGGCGAACAGGGTGCCGGCGTCGGCGGAGGCGCCGAAGTGCTCGAGGGAGACGATGCGGCCGGCGTCCCCGACGTACCGGTACCAGGTGAGACCGATCCCGGCCTCGACCGCGACCCTGGCCCGCACGGCCGGCGGCAGCACGCTCTCTCGGTACTCCCGCGGCTGCTCCTCGAACCACTCCACGGACGGCATCGACACCACGCGCGTCCCGATCCCCTCGGCCTCCAGCAGCTCCCGTGCGGCGACGGCGAGCCGTACCTCCGAGCCGGTGGCGACGATGACGACGTCCGGGGTCCCCTTCGACGACTCGCGCAGGACGTAACCGCCCTTCGCCGTATCGGGGTTGGGCTCGTACGTCGGCACGCCCTGGCGGGTGAGGGCCAGTCCGTGCGGGGCGGGGCGGGTGGCGTGCCGTCGGAGGATCTCGGCCCAGGCGATCGCGGTCTCGTTGGCGTCGGCCGGACGGACCACGTTCAGGCCCGGGATGGCGCGCAGCGAGGCCAGGTGCTCGACGGGCTGGTGGGTCGGGCCGTCCTCGCCGAGACCGATGGAGTCGTGCGTCCACACGTACGTCACCGGCAGCTGCATCAGCGCCGACATGCGCACGGCGTTGCGCATGTAGTCGGAGAACACCAGGAACGTGCCGCCGTAGACACGGGTGTTGCCGTGCAGGGCGATGCCGTTCATCTCCGCGGCCATCGAGAACTCGCGGATGCCGAAGTGGATCGTACGGCCGTAGGGATCGGCCTCGGGCAGCGGGTTGCCCTCGGGGAGGAAGGAGGAACTTCCGTCGATCGTCGTGTTGTTGGAGCCGGCCAGGTCGGCGGAACCGCCCCAGAGTTCGGGCAGGACCGCGCCGAGCGACTGGAGCACCTTGCCGGAGGCGGCGCGCGTGGCGACCGACTTCCCGGGCTCGAACACGGGCAGCGCGTCCTCCCAGCCCTCGGGGAGCTGCCCCGCGACGACCCGGTCGAACAGTGCCGCCCGCCCGGGGTTGTCGGCGCGCCACTGCGTGAGCCGCTTGTCCCAGGCGGCGTGCGCCTCGGCGCCCCGGTCGAGCGCGCCACGGGTGTGCGCGAGGACGTCGTCGTCGACCTGGAAGGACCGTTCGGGGTCGAAACCGAGGACACGCTTAGTGGCGGCGACCTCCTCCGCGCCGAGGGCCGAGCCGTGGGAGGCCTCGGTGTTCTGCGCGTGCGGGGCGGGCCAGGCGATGATCGTGCGCAGGGCGACGATCGACGGGCGCGCCGTCTCGGCCTGCGCCGCCTTCAGGGCCGTATACAGGGTGTGTACGTCGATGTCGCCGTTGTCCGCGGGCTCGACGCGCTGCACATGCCAGCCGTAGGCCTCGTACCGCTTCAGCACGTCCTCCGAGAACGCCGTCGCCGTGTCGCCCTCGATGGAGATGTGGTTGTCGTCGTAGAGGAAGACCAGGTTGCCGAGCTTCTGGTGCCCGGCCAGGGAGGAGGCCTCGGCGGAGACGCCCTCCTCCAGGTCGCCGT
Source organism: Streptomyces sp. NPDC005820 (assembly GCF_040630255.1). NCBI lineage: Bacteria > Bacillati > Actinomycetota > Actinomycetes > Kitasatosporales > Streptomycetaceae > Streptomyces > Streptomyces sp. NPDC005820. The sequence continues at coordinate 28,788 of NZ_JBEXXE010000075.1, read as the reverse complement.
CGGAGACGATCGCCCAGACGGTGTGGTCGAACGGGGACTCGCCCGCGGGCGCCTCGGGGTCGAACAGGCCGCGCTCGTAGCGGGCGGCCATCGCCATGCCGACCGCGTTGGCGGCGCCCTGACCGAGCGGGCCGGTGGTGGTCTCGACGCCGGCGGTGTGCCCGTACTCGGGGTGGCCGGGCGTCTTCGAACCACGGGTCCGGAAGGTCTTCAGGTCCTCCAGGTCCAGCTCGTAGCCGGCGAGGAACAGCTGGGTGTAGAGCGTCAGCGAGGTGTGGCCGGGGGAGAGGACGAAGCGGTCACGGCCCGTCCACTCCGGGTCCGCCGGATCGTGACGCATCACCTTCTGAAAGATCGTGTACGCGGCGGGCGCGAGGCTCATCGCGGTGCCCGGGTGGCCGTTGCCCACCCGCTGTACGGCATCCGCCGCCAAAAGGCGGGCGGTGTCGACGGCACGCCGGTCGAGTTCGGTCCACTCGAAGCTGTTCGGGGTCTGCGTGCTCATCTTCAAGAAATCCTCGATGCGAGAGGGAGAAGCGTCCTACCGCGTTCAAACTTAAAAGTCCGACTTTTACGGGGGAAGGTCTTCCTGTGTCAGCCTGTGGTGAAAGTGGGACACCGGCGGCAGTGGCAGGACGGCACGAGAAGGACATGGCGGACAGACATCCCCAAGGCGGAACCGCCGACGACGGCATCAGAACCCTCCCCTTCCCCGTCGAGCTGAGCGTCGGCGGCGTCGGCATGCAGGTCGGCCCCATGGGCGCGGGCCGCACCTGGCACGCCGACGACGCACCGCTCGACCGCGTCCACCGCATCGACTTCCACGTCGTGATGCTGTTCGACGACGGCCCCGTACGCCACATGATCGACTTCGCCGAGTACGAGGCGACCGTCGGCGAACTGCTGTGGATCCGCCCGGGCCAGGTCCACCGCTTCTCGACCTCGAGCGAGTACCGCGGAACCGTCCTGACCATGCAGCCCGGCTTCCTCCCCCGCGACACCGTCGAGGCCACCGGCCTCTACCGCTACGACCTGCCACCCCTGCTCCGCCCGGACGCCCCGCACCTCGCCTCCCTGCGCGCCGCACTCGCCCACCTCCAACGGGAGTACGAGGACAGCGCACCCCTGCCACCCGCCCTGCACACGGCCGTGCTGCGGCACTCGCTGACCGCGTTCCTGCTGCGTCTCGCCCACCTCGCGACCAGCTCCGCGGAGGCCGGACGGCGCACCGAGTCGACGTTCACCCTCTTCCGGGACGCAGTGGAACGGGACTTCGCCACCCAGCACAGCGTCAGCGCCTACGCCGACGCCCTCGGCTACTCCCGCCGCACCCTCGTCCGCGCGGTCCGCGCCGCCACGGGTGAGACGCCCAAGGGCTTCATCGACAAACGGGTCGTCCTGGAGGCGAAGCGGCTGCTGGCCCACACGGATCTGCCGATCGGGCGGATCGGGGCGGCGGTGGGGTTCCCCGATCCGGCGAACTTCTCCAAGTTCTTCCACGTGCATACGGGGGTGACGCCGGTGGGGTTTCGGGCGGAGTTGTGGTGAGGGGGATGGTGGTGGGCGGTGGAGGTTTGCCGGTCTGCGGTCTGCGGTCTGCGGTCTGCGGTCTGCGGTCTGCGGTGGACGGTAGGCGGTAGGCGGTAGGCCGGCGACGGTCGACAACCGGCAGTCGACAACCGACGGTCGAAGGTGGACAGTCGCCGGTAGTCAGTCGGCGGGCGATTGTAGACAGTCTTCGGTCGGCGGGGTTGATCCCGGCGACGGTATGCGGTGAGACTCCCCTCTCATGACTGACTGGTTCCTTCAGCAGGGGCACGGCGTGCGGTTCGAGTGGGGTCCCGTCGGTGCGCGGCAGCTCGCCGGGGATGTCGCCTGTCTCGTGGTGGTCGACGTTCTCTCCTTCACCACCTCGGTGACCGTGGCCGTGGAGCGTGGAACCCACGTCTTCCCGTACGCCTGGCGGGACGTCACCGCGCGCGCCTTCGCCGACGAGCGGGGGGCCGAACTGGCCGTCGGGCGGAGGGAGATGTCCCCGGAGGCGCCTTGGTCGCTCTCGCCCGCCGCGCTTCGCAGAGCACCCTTCGCTCCCCGGCTGGTGCTGCCGTCGCCGAACGGTTCGGCGATCGCCGCGGCGGCCGGCGGTGCCACCGTGATCGCCGGCTGTCTGCGCAACGCGACGGCCGTGGGACGGCGGCTCGCCGCTCAGGGGTACGGGACCGAGGACCGGCCGGTCGGTGTGGTCGCCGCCGGGGAGCGTTGGCCCGACGGCAGTCTGCGGCCGGCGCTGGAGGACCTGCTGGGGGCCGGTGCGATCATCGCCGAACTGCGTACCCAGGGAGCCGGCCCCCTGTCGCCCGAGGCGTCCGCCGCGCGGGCCGCCTTCATCGGTACTCCGGATGTGGCGGACACGGTGGCCGACTGTGCCTCGGGGCGGGAGCTGGCCCGGGGTGGCTTCCCGGACGACGTCGCGATCGCGACCGAGGTGGACGCGTCGGCCGCCGTGCCCGTTCTCATGGACGGCGCCTTCACCGCCGTACCGGAGGCGGGGCGCCCCTGATCCGCGGCTGTTCCCTGCAAGGCTGATGATCGGTACGGCAATGAGCTGCGTTAGTGACGTTTCGTCATATGGCGCACCGTCAGTCGGCGTTCACACCCGCCCGTTGCTGCCACGCGCCGAACACGGAGGTCAGGAAGGCTTCGCCGCGCGACACGCTCGCCGTGGAGTCGTTGCAGTAGAAGGTCGCCGGCCAGCTCGGGTTGAACTTCAGCAGCATCACCGTGGCGTTCTTCTCGGCGACATCCGGCGTCACGCCCAGCATGGCGGTCATCCAGGAGAAGACCGCGCCACGGCGATGCTGCTCGCGGATGATCGGGTCGCCACCGCCCCGCACGCTGCCGTCGGGGTTCAGGATGCGGGCCTGCTGCATCCCCTCCCTGAACGAGGCGGCCATCTGGGACCAGTTCGCCTCCCAGCCGGCGCGGTTCGCCGCGGCCTGTTGCTTGAGCTGCTCGGCCTCCTGTGGGGTGAGCGCCGCGGTGTTGCCGTGGGCCAGTTGCATGCCCTGGGTGATGGTGGGGGTGAGCGAGGGGTAGACGGACTCGCCGAACTGGGGGAACAGGGTGTCCCAGTTGGTCTTGGCCAGGACGTGGCCGGTGCTGGCGTCGGCGGTGATGTCCACGGCGCCGATGGCGACACCCTGGGAGAACAGGACGTAGTCCGGCCGGGTGGTCCCGAACGTCACCTGGGTGCCGTAGGACATGCCCGGGAAGAGCGTGGGACCCCCGTTTCTCGCCAGGTACGCCTGGGTGATCGATTCGACCGCGTAGCCGAACTCCTTGGAGACACCGCCGCTTCTGCCGGTGGTGTGGAACTGGTTCCAGACCTCCACCCAGCGCTTGGTGTAGCCGTCGTATTCGGCCAGGGGGCCGAGTTGCGGGGCGGTGGTGACGTAGCGGTAGGCCCACTCGACCGCGGCGTCCACGGAGTTGAAGAAGGCATCGAAGGCCTGTGTCTCCACCTTCTGGGGCGGGCCCTGCTGGAGCTCGACCTTGCGGCGCTGCACCACGGTGTCGTCGCCGGTGTGGTCCTGGCCCGCGGAGTGTGCCGGGGCGGTTTGTACGGACGGCGCCGGGCCCGCGAGGGCGCGGGCGGCGTTGGCCTCCGCCTCCCGCTCGAAGCGGTCCGAGGGGTCCGACATGCGCAGCCCCGAGCCGTTGTCGGTGCCCGCGACGGGGCCCTGGCGTTGCTGGATGACATGAGTCAGCTCGTGGGCCAGCGTGTGCCGGTCGGCGCCGCCGTCACCGAGGACGATGTGGCTGCCCGAGGTGTAGGCGCGGGCGCCGATCTCGGACGCGGACGCCTTCGCGGCTGCGCCGGTGTGGATCCGTACGTCGGAGAAGTCGGCGCCCAGGCGGTTCTCCATGTCCGCCTTCGTGTCGTCGTCGAGGGGACGGCCGCTGCCGCGCAGGACGTCGTGGACCGCGGACCGCTGGACGACGGGGGCGGCCCCGGCGGTCCGTACGCCGTCCAGGTGGCCGCAGTCGGGTCCGTGCCGGTGCGCCTGCTGTGCCGGATCCGCGAAGTGTCCTTCTGCACGCAGCAGTTGGACGACCGCCGCGTTGCCGGCCGTGCGCTGCAGGGCGAGGAGGCGTTGGTCCGGCCCACCGGTTCTCGCCGAGGTCGCCGGGCTCTGGCGGGACGAGTCGTCGGGAGTTCTGCCGGGCTTCGCTGTGCGCACGAGGTGCCTTCCGGGCGGCTGGGACGGTCCTTTCCTGCGTACCGTGCGGGTGCCGTACGGGGAAAGGGCCGACAGGGCAGACCTGTTGCCCCGCCGGACAGGCGAATCGGTCGGCGCCGGGCCCCCGTTCGTGCGGGGTGGGGGCCCGGCACCGGCCCGGGCCGGTGTCAGTGACCGAATGTGAACCAGTTGACGTTGACGAAGTCCGCCGACTGCCCGCTGGTGAAGGTGAGATACACGTCGTGCGTGCCGGTGACGGAGCTGATGTTCGCCGGCACCGTCTTCCAGGTCTGCCAGCCTCCGGTGTTGGCCACCGCGAAACTGCCGACGGGGGTGCTCGTGGCACTGTCCAGACGTACTTCGACCAGCCCGCTGATCCCGGACGCCGCGCCGCTCGCGACCCGCGCGCTGAACTGGGTCGCCGCCGTGGAGCCGAAGGTGACGCCCTTGTACAGCGCCCAGTCGCCGTTGGCGAGGTAGCCGATGTTCTGGCCGCCGCCGGTGTCCGTGGTGGTCTCGGTGGAGATGCCGGACTGGCTGTCGTAGGACTCGGCCTGGATCGTGGAGTAGGCGTCGCGGCTGCCGGACGGGGGCGAGGTGGTACCGCTCCCACTGCCCGCGGCCTGGAGCACCTGTACGTAGTCGACGACCATCGGGTGGCCCGATTCGGTGGCGCTGTCCAGGCCGCCGCCGAGGGCGTCGGGGAAGGCGCCGCCCATCGCCACGTTCAGGATGACGAAGAAGCCGTGGTTGGTGGCGTTGGTCCAGGTGGCGGCGTCTACCTGACTGGCCGTCACGGTGTGGTAGTTGACGCCGTCGACGTAGAAGCGGATGGCCTCGGGGGAGACCGAGCGGTCCCACTCCATGGTGTAGGTGTGGAAGCCGGACTGGCAGGTGGTGTTGGGGCAGGCCGTGGAGTTGCCGATGCCGGTGGTCTCGTTGCAGGGGCCGCCGGGGTTGGTGCCGCAGTGCATCGTCGCCCAGACCTTGTTGAGGCCCTGGACGTTCTCCATGATGTCCAACTCGCCGACGCTGGGCCAGTTCTGGTAGTTGCCCCGGTAGGGGGCGCCCAGCATCCAGAACGCCGGCCAGTAGCCCTCGGCGGCGGTGCCGGTGACGTTCGGCATCTGCAGCCGGGCCTCCACGCGCAGTTTGCCGCCGGACGGGGGCTGGAAGTCGGTGCGGACCGTCTCGATCCGTCCCGAGGTCCAGTTGCCCGCCGAGTCGCGCACCGGGGTGATGCGCAGGTTGCCGCTGCCGTCGAGGGCGACGTTGTTGGTGGAGCTGGTCATCGTCTCGACCTCGCCGGTGCCCCAGTTGGCGGGGCCGCCGGGGTACGAAGTCCCGGTGCTGTACTGCCAGTTGGAGGTGTTGACGCCGGTGCCCGCGGTGCCGTTGAAGTCGTCGAGGAAGACCTGGGTCCAGCCCGAGGGGGGCGTGGGCGCGGAGGCGTTCGCGGGCAGGGTGACGGCTGTCGCCGCCGCGGCTGCCAGGCCGAGGGTGCCGAGGACGGCGACGAGGGCGCGTCGCCGTCTGGACATACCGGAGGGAGCACTCATGGGGGGCCTCTCGGGTACGGAGGGGTGGTGGGGTGCGGGTGCACTGTGGGAGCGCACTTTGAGAGCGCTCTCAAAGTGCGCCCAATGTGCTCTCCGTCCCGAGAGTCGTCAAGACTTAAAGCGAGGAAAGTCCTTTCACCGCAAGGAAGTTCATGGCGTGAAGCGCGCAAACGGGCTAAACCGCGCTGCCCGCCTTCCAGTCCGCCCAGGACAGGTTCCAGCCGTTGAGGCCGTTGGACGGCTCGACCGTCTTGTCGCCCGAGTTCTTCACGATCACCACGTCGCCGAGCATGGAGCTCTCGTAGAACTTGTAGCCCGCGACCGAGCTGTCGCTCGCGCCCTTGGCGTCGTGCAGGCCGACGCAGCCGTGGCTGGTGTTCTGGCTGCCGAAGACGGAGTTGGTGGCCCAGTAGTTGCCGTGGACGAAGGTGCCGGAAGTCGTCAGACGCTGGGCGTGCGGCACGTCCGAGATGTCGTACTCGTCGCCGAGGCCGACCGTGGAGGACTCCATGCGGGTCTGCTTGAACCGCTCGCTGATCACCATGATCCCGGCCCAGGTGGTGTGCTCGGCGTTGCCGCCGGAGACGGGGTGGGTGGCGTAGGTCGCCCCGTCGCGTTTCACCACCATCTCCTTGGTCGACAGGTCGACGGTGCTGATCTGGTTGCGGCCGATGTGGAAGGTGACGTCCTTGGACTGTATACCGTAGACACCATCCTGTCCTTCGACGTCCTTCAACCGCAGACTGAGCGTGATCTTGGTGCCGGACGCCCAGTACGTCTCCGGCCGGAAGTCCAGCCGGGTGTCGCTGAACCAGTGGCCCACGATCTCCACGGCCGGCTCGGCGGTCACCGTGATCGCCTTCTGTACGGCGGCCCGGTCCTTGACTGCCTTCGTGAAGTTGATCGACACGGGCATGCCGACGCCGGAGGTCGAGTTCGCCTCCGGGGTGAAGTAGCCGACGAAGGTCTCGCCGGGCGACTTGGTGGTGAACGTGGCCGTCTCGGCGTCGGCGCCCTCGGCCTGCGCGGTGACCGTGTACTTGGTGCCCGAGTACGGGTTCTTCGACGACGTCCACCGGGTCTTCGCGTCGTTCAGGGAGCCCTCGAGCGTGGAGCCGTCGTTGCCCGTCACCTTCACCGACGCCAGAGTGCCGTCGGTCACCGCCACCTCGACGGGGCCGGTGAACGCGGCCTTCTTGGTGCCGTCGGCGGGGGTGACCGTGATCACCGGCGTCTTGGCGGCCGCCGAGGCCTTCGCGGCGGCGGACGCCTGGGCGCCGCCCGAGCCCTCCGAGGCGTCCGCCGACCCGGAACTGCAGCCGGTCAGCGCGGCGGCCGGCGCGACCCCCAGTACGGCCAGGATCCCGCGCCGGGACCACCCCTCCGTCCGTTGCCCGGACCGGTTCGATATGTGCGAGACGCCCACGACACGCCTTCCTGAGTTGTCCACCTTTGCACCGGCATCCTGCGCCCCGCACATTGGTTGATCCTTTGAATACGCATGCCGCAGCCTGAGATTTCCGTGAGGAGAGGCTGGGAGGGCGGCGGAGGGGGTGCCGAGGAAACAAAACGAGCGCGGGCGGAGTTGATCAGGAACGGGAACGGAGCCATCCGCGATCACCGAGGAGCACCGATGTCCGACGCGTCCGAAGCGCCCGCCGTGCGTGAACTCCGTCTCGTGGTGACCGCCGACGACTACGACGAGGCCCTGCGCTTCTACCGGGACGTCCTCGGCCTCCCCCAGCAGGCCGCGTTCTCCTCTCCCGACGGGCGGGTCACCCTCCTCGACGCGGGCCGCGCCACCCTGGAGCTGGCCGACCCGAACCAGGCCGCGTTCATCGATGACGTCGAGGTCGGCCGCCGGGTGGCCGGACACATCAGGGTCGCCTTCCAGGTCGACGACTCCGCCGCCGCCACCGCCCGGCTCGCCGCCGAGGGCGCAGAGGTGATCGCCGAGCCGACCCGCACCCCCTGGAACTCCCTCAACGCCCGCCTCCAGGCACCAGGGGCCCTGCAGCTCACGCTCTTCGAGGAACTCGGGGAACTCGGGGAACTCGGGGGACTCGGGGAGCGGGAGAGGGTCGGGGAGCAGGAGGAACTCGAAGAGTAGGAGGAACTCGGCGAGCGGGTGGGGCTCGAGGAGCGGGAGTGGTTGGGAGTGTGGGCGAGGCCGGGGGGCGAGGCCCGGAGGGGAAGCAGCGGTCCGGAGAGGGGCGAGGCTCGGGGGAAGCAGCGGTCCGGAGAGCGGGCGAGGCTCGGGGGAAGCAGCGGTCCGGAGAGCGGGCGAGGCCCGGGGGAAGCAGCGGTCCGGAGAGTAGGCGAGGCCCGGGGTTGGGAGCCGTTCGGAGCGTAAGCGTCGCCGGGGAGCGGCGGGGTCCCGAGGGCAGGCGGTGCTCGGGCAGCGGCAGCGCTCAGTCCCGTGCTCCCTCCGGCTGCCACCCCAGTGCCCGGGAGATTCCGCGCGCTGCGACTCGTACGGCGGGAGCGAGGACCGGGACCTGGGCGTCGGCGTGGGGGACGACCACCGACACGGCGGCGACCACCGCGCCGCCCGGCCCGCGTACCGGTGCGGCCACCGACAGGGCGTCGTCGGTGACCTGACGGCTGCTCACCGCGACGCCCGTACGCCGGACTTCGGCCAGCATGCGGCGCAACCGGGCGGGATCGGTGAGGGTGTGGGCGGTGTAGGACGCCAACGGCCCGGCGCAGTAGGTCTCTTGGAGTGCCGCGTCGCTGTGGGCGAGGAGGGCGAGGCCGACCCCGGTGACGTGCAGCGGCCAGCGGGCCCCCACCCGGATGTGCACCCCGACGGCCGAACGCCCCGAGAGCCACTCGGTGTAGACGACCTCGGACCCGTCCCGGACCGCCAACTGCACGTTCTCGTGAGTGGCTTCGTACAGGTCCTCCAGATACGGCAGCGCCACCTGCCGCAGCGCCAGCCCGCGCGGCGCGAGGGCGGCGATCTCCCACAGTCGCAGCCCCACGTGGTAGAGGCCGGACGCGTCCCGTTCCAGCGCGCCCCACTCGGTCAGCGCGCCCACCAGCCGGTGGGCCGTGGTCAGGGTCAGCCCGGCGCGCCGGCCGATGTCGCTCAGGGACAGCGCCGGATGGCTGTGGTCGAACGCGGCGAGCACGGCCAGCAGCCGGTCGGGCGCGGAGCGGGAGGTCATGGCGGGGCGGCCCCGTTTCCCGCCGGCCGCTCCGGCTGCCCCCGTCGTCCCCGTGGCATCAGCTCAGCCCGTCCTCGGCGGCCCGCAGCAGCAGCGTGTGCAGGGTGTCGCGTTCGGCGGGGCCGAGCGGGCCGAGCAGCTCGTTCGTCACGCGCAGTCCTGCCTCGTCGGTGCCGCGCAGGAAGGCGCGGCCGTCCTCGGTGAGGACCACGATCCGGCTGCGCCGGTCGTCCGGGGCGGGCCGGCGTTCGGCGAAGCCCAGCTTCTCCAGGTCGTCGACCAGGCCGACGATCGCGCTCGGGTCGTAGCCGAGCCGTGCGCTGAGCTCGCGCTGGAGCGCGCCCTCGGCCGTGGCCAGGAAGCGCAGCACGGCGTAGTGGCGCAGCCGCAGCCCCGACTCCTGCAGGAAGGAGTTGAAGAGCTGGCCCGAGCGAAGGCCCAGTCGGTAGAGCAGATAGCCCGTGTCCGCGTGCAGTCCCCGCATCCACGGCTCGTTCCCGTCGATCGGGGCGGCGGCGTTCACTGCGTTGTCCTGGCGGGCGATGGCGGGCTCCCTGGGCTCGGCCCCCGTACGGCCGGTGGGGGCGGTGTGTCGTACAGATTCCAGCATGACCCACCCACAGGTGGACAACAACTATTGACGTCAACAATTATTGCTCTTAGCTTCGATCTCGCAGTCGTACCCCCCGCCGCTCCACGTGACCCCCTCGTGGTCATGGCTCTTTCTGAAGGGACTCGCTCGTGACCAGCATCGATCTCACCGGCAAGGTCGCCGTCGTCACCGGCAGCGGCCGGGGCCTCGGCCTCGCGTACGCCCAGGCTCTCGCCGCGCACGGCGCCCGCGTGGTGATCAACGACGTCGACGAGGCCGTGGCCGAGGCGGCCGTGAAGTCCATCGTGGAGGCCGGCGGGACGGCCGTCGCCGAGGTGGTCCCGGTCGGCACCAGCGAGGCCGCCGAGCGGCTGGTGAACCGCGCCGTCGAGGAGTTCGGACGGCTGGACGTCCTGGTCACCAACGCGGGCATCCTGCGCGACAAGGTGCTGTGGAAGATGACCGACGACGACTTCGACGCGGTGATCGCCACCCACCTCAAGGGCACCTTCACCTGCGCCCGCGCCGCCGCCGTACGGATGCGCGAGCAGGGCGAGGGCGGCACGCTGATCCTGGTCGGCTCCCCGGCCGGCCAGCGCGGCAACTTCGGCCAGACGAACTACGCCGCCGCCAAGGCCGGCATCGCCGCCTTCGCCCGCACCTGGGCCATGGAGCTCGGCCGCGCGAACATCACCGTCAACGCGATCGTGCCGGTCGCCGCGACCGCGATGACCGAGACGATCCCCGCCTTCGCCCCGTACATCGAGGCCATGCGGGGCGGCGAGCCGCTGCCGGACTTCCTGCGCAAGGGCGAGGGCTTCGGCACCCCCGAGGACTGCGCCGCGCTCGTGCCGTTCCTCGCCTCCGAGGCCGCCCGGGGCGTCACCGGCCAGGCCATCGGCATCGGCGGCGACAAGGTGGCACTCTGGTCGCATCCGCAGGAGATCAAGGCGGCCTACGCCGACGGCGGCTGGACCCCCGAGAGCCTGGCCGCCGCCTTCCCCACCTCGGTGGGCGCCGAACTGCAGACCGTCGGTATTCCGGCGCCCAAGTTCCCGGAGGCCTGACCCATGACGACCCTCAATGTCGAGGAACTCGTCGCGATCGACGTGCACACCCACGCGGAGGTGTCCTCCAAGGGGCACTCGTCGCTCGACGACGACCTGCACGACGCGTCCTCCGCCTACTTCAAGGTGGAGGGCAAGCGCAAGCCCACCCTGGAGGAGACGGCCGCCTACTACCGGGAGCGGAAGATGGCCGCCGTGATCTTCACGGTGGACGCCGAGTCCGCGACCGGCACGGCGCCCGTCCCCAACGAGGAGGTCGCCGAGGCCGCCGCCGCCAACGCCGACGTCCTCATCCCCTTCGCCTCCATCGACCCCTTCCGGGGGAAGGCGGGCGTGAAGCAGGCGCGCCGCCTGGTCGAGGAGTACGGGGTGAAGGGCTTCAAGTTCCACCCCAGCATCCAGGGCTTCTTCCCCAACGACCGGTCGGTGGCGTACGACCTGTACGAGGTCATCGAGGAGACCGGCACCATCGCCCTCTTCCACACCGGCCAGACGGGCATCGGCGCCGGGGTCCCGGGAGGGGGCGGCATCCGCCTCAAGTACTCCAACCCGCTCCACGTCGACGACGTCGCCGCCGACTTCCCGCACCTCAAGATCATCCTGGCGCATCCGTCGTTCCCCTGGCAGGACGAGGCCCTCGCCGTCGCCACCCACAAGCCGGGCGTGCACATCGACCTGTCCGGCTGGTCGCCGAAGTACTTCCCGCCGCAGCTCGTGCAGTACGCCAACACGCTGCTGAAGGACAAGGTCCTCTTCGGCTCCGACTTCCCCGTCCTCACCCCCGACCGCTGGCTCGCCGACTTCGACAAGCTGACGATCAAGGACGAGGTGAAGCCGAAGATCCTCAAGGAGAACGCCGCCCGGCTGCTCGGGCTGACGAGACCATAAGGGGCGTGGCAGATGCGCAACGAGGGACTGGGGTCGTGGCCCGCACGCCGGGCACGCAAGACCCCGCACCGCACCGCCCTGGTCCACGGTGAGCAGTCGACGGACTACCGCACATTGCATACACGCGTCACGCGACTGGCCCACGCCCTGCGCGCCCGGGGCGTCCGACGCGGCGACCGCATCGCCTACCTCGGCCCGAACCACCCCTCCTACCTGGAGACCCTGTTCGCGGCCGGCACGCTCGGCGCGGTCTTCGTCCCGCTCAACACCCGCCTCGCGGGCCCCGAGATCGCCTACCAGCTCGCCGACTCCGGAGCCAAGGCCCTCGTCTACGGCCCCTCGCACGCCGGCCTGGTCGCGGGACTGCCGGGCAGCACGGACGTGCGGTCGTACGTCGAGGTCGGCGCCGAGTACGAGAACGCGCTGGCCTCGGCCTCCGACGAGCCGATCGACGAGCCCGTCGGCGCCGACGACACCTGCATCATCATGTACACCTCGGGCACGACCGGCCGGCCCAAGGGCGCCATGCTCACGCACGGCAACCTCACCTGGAACGCGATCAACGTCCTCGTCGACACCGACCTGATCGCCGACGAGCGGGCCCTGGTCTCGGCGCCGCTGTTCCACACGGCGGGCCTGAACATGCTGACGCTCCCGGTGTTCCTCAAGGGCGGCACCTGCGTCCTGGTCGAGGCCTTCGACCCGGAGGCCACCTTCGACCTGATCGAACGGCACCGGATCACCTTCATGTTCGGGGTGCCGACGATGTTCGACCAGGTGGCCCGGCATCCGCGCTGGGCCGGCGCGGACCTGTCCAGCCTGCGCATCCTGACCTGCGGCGGCTCCCCGGTCCCCACCCCGCTGATCGCCGCCTACCAGGAACGCGGGCTCACCTTCCTCCAGGGCTACGGCATGACGGAGGCGTCCCCCGGCACGCTGTACCTGGACGCCGAGCACGCGATCAGCAAGGCGGGCTCGGCCGGAGTGCCGCACTTCTTCAGCGACGTACGCGTCCTCGCCCCCGACCTCGGCCCGGTCGCGCCCGGTGAGACGGGCGAGGTGCTCGTCCGCGGTCCGCACGTCATGCCGGGCTACTGGGGGCTGCCCGAGGAGACCGCCGCCTCCTTCACCGACGGCTGGTTCCGCAGCGGGGACGCGGCGAAGGTCGACGACGACGGTTACGTGTACATCGTCGACCGTATAAAGGACATGATCATCTCCGGTGGGGAGAACATCTACCCCGCCGAGATCGAGGACCTCCTCCTCTCCCACCCCGACATCGTCGAGGCCGCCGTCATCGGGGTGCGGGACGACAAGTGGGGCGAGGTGCCGCGCGCGGTCGTGGTGCTCCGTGAGGGCGCCGCGCTGGACCCGGACGAGGTGCTGGCCTCCCTGGCCGGGCGGCTCGCCAAGTACAAGATCCCCAAGTCGGTGGTGGTCGCGGACGAACTTCCGCGCACGGCCTCCGGAAAGCTCCTCAAAGCCCGGGTGCGCCAGCGCTTCGGCACCAACTCTTAGCTAAGGAAAGCGATATGAGCATCACGGTGAACGGCCTCGACGAGCTGAAGAAGCTGGCCGGCAGCGACCTGGGCACCAGCGAGTGGATCGAGGTCACTCAGGAGCGCATCGACACGTTCGCCGACGCGACCGGCGACCACCAGTGGATCCATGTGGACCCGGAGAAGGCCGCGGCGGGCCCCTTCGGCGCCCCCATCGCCCACGGTTACCTGACGCTGTCCCTCTTCATCCCTCTGTTCACCGAGCTGTTGGACGTCCAGGGAGTGACGACGAAGGTCAACTACGGCCTGAACAAGGTGCGTTTCCCCTCGCCGGTGAAGGTCGGCTCCCGGATCCGCCTGGTCGGCAAGCTGGCCGAGGTCGAGGACGTGCCGGGCGGCGTGCAGATCACCGTCGACGGGGCGATCGAGATCGAGGGCGGGGCCAAGCCGGCGGCTGTGCTGCAGAGCCTGTCCCGCTTCTACGCCTAGAAAAACGGGGGAACTGCGCAACCGTCGTGGCCGGTCGCGCAGTTCCCCGCGCCCCTTTCGGGGGCGCCGTCAGCGGACTACGTCCACGAAGACCGGGTTGGAGTAGAACCAGGTGTCGGCCCACGGGTCGCCGTTGCCCGGCTCGTGCGGGATCGGGCCGTGCGGGTCGATGGACGCGCCGAGGTAGCCCGCCCCGTGCCGGTTGCCGTCACTGCCGCGCAGCCGGACGTAGAAGGACTCGTCCCCCACGGTCAGCGGGATGCGCAGGGTGTACGTCCCCTTGCGGCCCGACACGTCGTCCGTGTGGACGACCTTCGTGTCGGGCGCCTTCCACGTGTCCCGGTCGGTCACCGGGCCGCGCACCGCGCCCCGGATCACGTCCACGTGCGCCAACTCCGGCAGCACGCCCTGGGAGTTGGGCCGGGAGGCGGTCGTCACGGTGACGTACAGCGTGATCCGCTCGCCCTTGCGGACCCGCAGCCGCCCGCCGAGGGTGACGCCCCGGCCGCCGTCGCAGTCCCGCTTCACCCGCACGTCCAGCCCGTCCAGCAGATGCCCGTGGTCGAGCCAGACGCGGCCGGCCCGCAGGCCCTCCATCACCGCGCGGTAGCCGTAGCGGGTCACACCGACATGGGTGCGGCTGAACTCGCCGGGCCAGAAGTCGCTTCCGGGCTGCGCGGTGTCCGTGTTCACCGGGTCGGGCAGCTTGCCGGTGTTGTCGAAGTTCTGACCGGCCGGCCAGTCGCCGTTCTTCCAGGTGTCGAAGACGGTCCGGTGGTTGTCGGAGTTGGTGGTGATCGTGAACAGTCGGCCCTCGGCCAGCATCGCGTCCCACAGTCCGCCGACGGTCGCGGTCGCCCAGTCGAAACCGCCGTACGTGAGGTAGGCGTTCGCCGGGTACCCGGCCCACGACTGCGCCGACGGCTTGTTCTCGTACTCGCCGCGGATCGAGGTGGAACTGCGCCAGCCGGGGATGGCCGCGCCCTGGGCGCCGGGCGCGCCCTCCATGCCGATCATGATCTCGGGGGCCGCGTCGCGCCAGTTGCGCATCTCGTGCGGGGAGTCGATGCCGAGGCGCAGCGGGTGGTTGGCGAGGACGAGGACGTCGTCGACGTAGCCCGAACGGCGCTGCTCGGCAAGCCACTTGATCGCCTTGACGGCGTGGGCCTCGTTGCGGGCGGTGTCGGCGGCGCCGGCGGAACCCTCGGTGTAGCCGAGCAGCTTGCCGTCGTAGGCGAGCTCGAACTGGGTGAGCAGGTCGACCTCGTGGGCGCCCGGCGCGGCGAACACGGTGCAGTGCTCGGCGGCCGGGATGTACCACTCCAGGCCCTGGAAGATCAGTTGGCGCGGGTTCGCGGCGCGGGCCTTGAGGATCTCCTGGTGCTCCAGCGCGGCGCCGTAGTGGGCGTGGCCGAAGTTGGAGTGCTCGTTGAACACCATCCAGTCCAGGCCGAACCGGGCGGCGGCCCGGGCCTGCTGGGAGAACGTGTACTTGGCGTCGTGGCTGTAGACGGAGTGGACGTGGTGGTCGCCGACGAGGTAGGCCAGGCGCGGGTCGTGACCGCCGAGGCCGCGGTCGGAGGCGGCGAACGCGGGCGTCACGGCCGGGCCGAGGGCGAACGCGGCGCCGAACAGACCCGCGCGGCGCAGGAGTCCGCGGCGGGAGACGCCCTGGGCGTCGAGGTCGGCGGGGGAGACTGACGGGTCGGCCCACTCGGGCAGCTGCTGCTCGGTCATGGTGGTGTGAGTCCTCTTCGAGGGCGTCAGTGGTTCATGAAGGAGGAGACGGGCAGCGCCCGTGCGACGATCCGGACGTCGCCCAGGCGGCCGTGCAGGATCTGGTCGATCGTCCCGCCGTACTCGTAGCCGCCGAGCAGCCACGGCAGTCCGACGGAGGTGATGCCCACGGCCTTCGCCCTGGGGTTGCGCACGACCGGGCAGCCCTCGACGTACAGCGTGGTGTGCCCGCCGTCGTTGACGACCGCGAGGTGCCACCAGGTCTCCAGCGGGGTCTCCTGGCCCCAGTTGGTGGCGATGCCCTCCTGGTTCAGCGGGCGCATCGCCCACTGCGGCTCGCGGTCGTTGGACAGCGACAGCGTGGCGAGCGGCTCGTCGGGGTCGTCGCCGGTCTTGCCCGCCGCGCCACCGGTGCCGGTACGGCTGACCAGTCCCGACCAGGCGTGGTGCGACGGGTCCCAGTCGGCCGGGAGGCGGTAGAACGCCTCGAGGGTGTAACCGTCCTCGAACGTTGCTGAGTTGAGGGGAGCGCCGTCGACCGTGCGCAGGTACGCGCCCTTGAGGGGGGACTTGTAGCCGCGGAACTCCAGGCTGCCGTGGCCGGGTTGGTCGGGATGGTGGTCCGATGACCAGCCCAGGGTGCCGCCGCCGACGGTGACGAGGGTGAGGTCGTTGCCGCGTCCGGAGAGGTCGTGGACGGTGCCGGAGACGGTCGTACCGTCCTCGTGGCCGTCGAAGCGCCAGTAGGCGACCGTGTCGCGGACCAGGACCTTCGAGGCCGGACGCGCGGGGCGGGCCGGCTCCGGAGCGAAGCCGGAGAAGCGGTCGGCGAAGTCGATGTCCACGGAGAACCGGTCGGCGTCACCGCTGAGTTCGATCTCCTGCCGCTCCAGCTCGTTGAGCCCCTTCGCGGCCCGGCCGAGGATCCACGGGGAGACGGTCTCCACGTCGATGACGTTCCGGTCGAGGTCGAAGCGGTACAGGCGGATCATCGCCGCGCCGCCGAAATAGCGGTTCTGATAGTTCGTCAGGTGCAGGTGGACGTCGTGGCCCGCCGCGTTCTTGCGGGTTGCCCGGCCCGCGGGCCAGTAGTGCCCGTTGAGGGTGAGGAAGATCTGGTCGTGGTCCTCGATCAGCCGGTCCCACAGTTGCTGCCCGTACGCCGACAACGAGTCGTCCTCGACGACCAGTTCGTGCGTGGTGAGGACGACCGGTGTCGTGGGGTGGGCGGCCAGGACGTCCTTCGCCCAGGCGTACCCCTGCTCCGACAGCCGCCAGTCCAGCGCCAGCACCATCCACTGCCGCCCGGCGGCCCGGAACTGGTGGAAGGTGTTGTAGCCGTCGGGAGAGGCCCCGCCGAAGGAGGACTTCCCCCGGAACCGGCGCGGACCGAAGGTGTCCAGGTACGGGGTCGACCCGCGCTGGTCGGTCGTCGAGGACTTCACGTCGTGGTTGCCGGCCAGGACGCTGTAGCCGACCCCGCGCCGGTCGAGCAGCTCGAACGCCTCCCCGATCGCGGTGAATTCGGCGGCGGCGCCGTTCTGCGTGAGGTCGCCGAGGTGGGACAGGAACACGATGTTCTCGTCGCGCTCGCCCCCGTGCTCCAGGAGGTACCGCAGGGACGCCTCGACCGGCGCCTTGTCGATGCTCGGACCGTCGAAGAGGTACTGGGTGTCGGGCATCACGGCGAGCGTGAAGCGGCGGCTTGCGGTGTCCGGACGCCAGGCGGCCGAGGTCGCCTGCGCGGCCGCCTCGGCGGCGGCCGGGGGCAGCGCGACCGAGGCCGTGGCCGCGGCGCCGAGCAGCGCCGTGGCCCGCAGGAAGCTGCGTCGTCCGGCGCCGGCCTGCGCGGCCTCGCACGGTTCATGGGCATGCGAAGTACACACGTGTGCTCCGTAGGGGAGAGCCGGGGAAAGTCCTTGCGGTGATGGGGGGTTACAGGGTGCGCAGGGTCCAGCTCCAGCGATGGACGCCCGGCGCGACGAGGTAGGAGGGGAAGGTGTCGGGACCGCACGAGGCCGTGCCGAGGCCCCGGTGCGCCGCGTCGAGATGCACCACGCAGCCCGCGCGCGGCACCAGTTCGTCGTGATGGGCGGCGGCCGTCAGATCGTCGGCGCGGTAGCGCGTGACGGAGACCTGCCGGGGCTCGTCCGGGGTGACCGCGAGACCCGGTGCGTCCGGCCCGCGGAGCGTGAAGCGCCGTACGCCGTGCCGGCCGCCGCTCTCCTGAGGACGCAGATAGGGGGTGAACAACTCATCGACGGCCAGGGCGTGATGGCCCACCGGGGCGCCCCCGCTGCGGTCCGGGTAGGACTCCCAGGGGCCCTGCCCGAACCACTCCATGCGGTCGAGTCCGGCGACCGTCTCGAAGACCGTCCCGACCCGGGCCACATCGTCGAACTCCTCGGGCAGCTCGGCGAGTTCGTCCACCCGGATCCCGCCCTCGACGGGGGTGAACACCTGCCGGTGCCGGACCACGCCGGTGGTGCCCGCGTACTCCGCGAGCACGGTCACGGCATCGCCGTCGCGCTGCACCGACACCACCTTGCGCACCAGGGCGTCGAGGCCCCAGGTCCGCCAGCGCAGTGCCATGCCGCCCAGTTCGTCGTTGTCGGTGGGCGCCCGCCACAGGGACAGCGTGGGCCCGGCGGTCAGCAGCGGATGGACCAGCAGCCCGTCCGCGTCGACCTCGACGGCGCCGGGGACCGGCGGGTCCTCGGCCATCACGGCCGCGCGCAGCAGCACCTGCGGCGCGCACACCTGCGTGCCGCGCGGTGCCCACGCCAGGTCCTCGGCGGTCGTCACGCGCAGCGTCAGCCATGCCTCACCGCCGTCCCCGGGCAGGTCCGGCGGCAGCGGGACCACCGCAGTCTCGCCAGGGAGCAGGGAGGGGAGTCCGGCGGGCGCGGTCAGCGTACGGCCGTCCGCGAGCGCCAGTTCCCACTCGCCCGAGAGCCACTCCAGGCCCCGGAAGTGCTGGTGGTTGGAGACGACCAGCCCCTCGTGCCGGTACAGCTCCAGCCGTATCGGCGCGGCGAGTTCACGGTGCTCGAACATGACGGGCTTAGGGGTGCGGTCGGGGAAGACCACTCCGTCCGCGATGAACGCGCCGTCGTGGTCCTTCTCGCCGAAGTCACCGCCGTACGCCCAGCGGTAGCCGGGAGCGGTGACACCGTTGTCGTAGAGCCCGGCGCCCCCACGCCCGACCGGTCTTCCGTCGTTCACGGACTGAAGGATTCCGTGGTCCCAGAACTCCCAGATGAATCCGCCCTGAAGACCCGGGGTGGCCTCGATGGCGGCCCAGTGGTCGGCCAGCGTGCCGTTGCTGTTGCCCATGGCGTGCGAGTACTCGCACTGGATGAGCGGCTTGGTCTGCTCCCCGGACAGTGCGTGCGCCACACAGTCCTCCAGCGGCGCGTACATCGGGCAGGCGATGTCGGAGGCGAGGTCCGGGTCCGCCCAGCCGCGCTTGGCCGCCCCCTCGTACTGCAGCGGCCGGGTCGCGTCGTGCCGGCGCACCCAGCCCGCGGCCGCGTCGTGGTTGGCGCCGTAGTCCGACTCGTTGCCGAGGGACCAGATGATGATCGAGGGGTGGTTCTTGTCCCGCAGCACCATCCGCGACACCCGGTCCACGAACGCGTTCAGATAGCGCGGGTCGTCGGCGATCTCATGGGCGTGGTCGTGGGACTCGATGTCCGCCTCGTCGACCACGTAGAAGCCCAGCTCGTCGGCCAGGTCGTACAGCGTCGGGTCGTTGGGGTAGTGCGCGGTGCGGATCGCGTTGAAGCCGAAACGCTTCAGCAGGACCAGGTCCGCGCGCATGTCGTCGTACGACACCGTCCGCCCGGTCAGCGGATGGAAGTCGTGCCGGTTCACGCCCCGGATGTAGATCCGCTCGCCGTTGACCAGCAGGTCCCGGCCGACGATCTCGACGTCGCGGAAGCCGACGCGGTGCCGTGAGCTGTCGGCGACGCTGCCGTCGGCGCGGTGCAGCCGCACCGTCAGGCCGTACAGCTCGGGCGTCTCGGCGGTCCAGGCGCGCACCTCGGGCACGCTCGTGTGCATCCGTGCCTCGCCGAGGAAGGCGGAGACCCGCTCGTCCTCGGCGTTGGCGCGGTCGAACTCCGTGTCCTGCGCGAGCGCCAGCCCGTCCAGCTCCCCGCTGACGTACCAGCCCTCCGGCAGCGCCCCGCCCGCGTCCCGCACCCGGCAGTCGACGACCAGTTCCCCGTCCCGGGAGGCGCGCACGGCGACATCGGCCAGGTGCAGCGGGTCCGTCGCGTACAGCAGCACCGAACGGGTGATGCCACCGTGCCACCAGTGGTCCTGGTCCTCGATGTGCGAGGCGTCCGACCACTTGACGACGGTCAGCCGGAGGGTGTGCCGGCCACTGGGGCCTACGACGTCCGAGAGATCGAAGTCGGCGGCGAGGTGGGAGTCCTTGGAGATGCCGACGGGCCGCCCGTCCACGTGCACCAGCAGCACGCTCTCGGCGGCGCCGACCTGGAGGACGATGCGGCGGCCGGTCCAGTCGGCGGGGATGTCGATCTCCCGCTCGTAGACACCCGTCGGGTTGTCGTCGACCGGCGACAGTGGAGGGAATTCTGTATACGGCATACGGATGTTCAGATACTGCGGAAGGTCGACCGTCGACCGCAGCGGGTCGTCCGTATTCTGCATGGTCCATACGCCCGGCACAGCCGTCGTCGACCACGCACCGCCGACCGGCGCGTCCGGAGCGGGCAGCAACTGGAAGCGCCAGTCGCCGTCCAGGGAGTGTGCTCCGGCGCGCCGGTCGACGGCGTTCATGGGCAGCCGCCCCCAGGAGGTCACCTCGGGCGCGGTCCAGGGGCGGAGCGTCAGCAGGGGATCGGTCACTTGATCGCTCCCTTGGCGAGGTCGCCGATGATCTGGCGGGCGCCGACCGCGAACACGATCAGCAGGGGGATGAGCGCGAGCAGGGCGCCGGTCATGACCATTCCGTAGTCCGTCGTTCCGTGGGTTCCGTTGAGCTGGGACAGCGCGACCTGGAGGGTGACGTTGTCCGGGTTGGTGAGGGCGATGAGGGGCCAGGCGTAGTCGTTCCACTGGCCCATGAAGGTGAAGATGCCGAGGAAGGCCAGGCCGGGGCGGACCACGGGCAGGGCCACGTGCCAGTACTGGCGGAGGAAGTTCGCGCCGTCGATGCGGGAGGCGTCGAGGAGTTCGTCGTGGATGGCGCTCTTCATGTACTGGCGCATCCAGAAGATGCCGAAGGCGTTGGCGGCGGCGGGCACGATCAGCGAGGTCATCGAGCCGATCCAGCCGAGTTTGGCCATGATGACGAACTGCGGGATGGCCGAGAGCTGCGCCGGCACCATGAAGATGATCATGAGCGAGGCGAACAGGAAGCGCTTGCCCGGGAAGGTGAACTTGGCGAAGACGAACGCCGCCAGCGAGTCGAAGAACAGCACCAGGAACGTCACCGAACCCGCCACCAGCAGCGAGTTGGCCATCGAGCCGTAGAAGTCGATCGCGTCGAGGAGATGGCGGAGGTTCTCCACGAAGTGGCTGCCGGGCAGCAGCTTCGGCGGGTAGGAGAAGATCTCGCTCGATGTGTGCGTCGACATGATCACGGCCCAGTAGAACGGGAAGGCCGAGAGCAGCACGCCGGCGGCCAGCGTCGCGTGCAGGGCGAGCGCGCGGCGCCGGGAACCCTTGATGGTTGCCATGGGGGTGGGGCCTCCTAGTCTTCGCCCCGGCGCTGCACCAGACGCCAGTTGATGATCGAGAAGAGGACGACGACGAGGAAGATGCCCCACGCCACGGCGGCGCCGTAGCCGAAGTCGTTGTTGTCGAAGGTCTGCTGGAAGAAGTAGAGGACCATCGTCCGGCCGGCGTGGCCGGGGCCGCCGGAGAACGTCGAGTCGTTGGAGGTGTTCTGCAGCAGGACCTGCGGCTCGGAGAAGCTCTGCAGACCGGTGACCGTGGAGATCACGAGCACGAAGAGCAGCACGGGCCGCATCATCGGCAGCGTGATCCGGAAGAACGTCTGCACCGGACCGGCCCCGTCCATACGGGCGGCTTCATACAGTTCACCGGGGATTGTCTGCAATCCCGCGAGGAAGATGATCGCGTTGTATCCCGTCCACTGCCAGGTCATCAGCGTGGCGATGGCGACCTTGATGCCCCAGGGCGTGTTCAGCCAGGCCACCTGGTCCAGTCCGACCGCCTGCAGCAGGGCGTTGACCAGGCCGAAGTTGGTGGAGAACACCGAGCCGAAGATGATCGCGATCGCCACGACGGAGGTCACGTTCGGCAGGAAGAAGGCGAACCGATAGGCGTTCTTGAACCGGACCGCCGAGTTGAGCAGCACGGCCGTCACCATCGCCAGGAAGATCATGGGGAAGGTGGCCAGCGCCCAGATGACGATCGTGTTCCCGATCGAGCTCCAGAAGTCGCTGTCGCCCAGCAGGTACTGGTACTGCGACAGCCCGGCCCACTCCATCGGGCCGAGCCCGTCCCACCGGTGGAAGGACAGATACAGCGAGAAGCCGACCGGGACCAGGCCGAAGCAGACGAAGAGCAGATAGAACGGCGAGATCGCCGCATACAGATGCCAGTACTTGCGGAACCCGCCGTGGGGCGGGGGAGCGGGGGCGGACTCCACGGTGACCGTGGGCTTCTCCAGTGCGGTGGCCATCAGTGGCTCACCCCCAGATGGTCCGCGATCCGCCGGCACTTGCTCATGGCGTCCTTCCATGCCTGTTCGGGGTTCTTGCCGAGGACGCCGACGTTCTTGATCTCGTCCTTGATGGGCTGGCCGAGCGCCACGTCGTACGGGCTGTTGTAGGCGACGGCGATCTTCTGCGCGGCGGGCCCGAAGACGTCCATGGTGACCTGGCCGCCGAAGAACTCGTCGGGCTCGCGCAGCTGCTTCAGGCCGTACGAGGCGGGCGTGGACGGGAAGAGACCCGCGTCGACGTACCCCTGCGCCTGGTTGGCCGCGTCCAGCATCCAGGTGATGATCCGGAACGCCTGCTCGGGCTCCCGGCAGGCCTTGGTGATCGCCAGGAACGAGCCGCCGTTGTTGGAGGGCCTGACCGGCATGTCGGCCACCCGCCACCGGCCCTTGGTCTTCGGCACGCCGTTCTTGATGTCGTTGGTCGCCCAGGAGGCGCCGAGCTGGCTGGGCAGCTTGCCGTCCTGGATCGCGGAGAGCTGGTCGGGGGTGCCGTTGACCAGGTCGGAGACGATCTCGCGCCGCTTTGCCTCGACGGCGAGCGCCCAGGCGGCGCGCACGTGTTCCTGGTCGCCGATGAAGTGGCGGTCCTTGTCGACGTACCGCTTGTCGCCCTGCTGCACCGCGTTCTCGAAGACGGAGTTCACGTCGGTGAGCAGATACGTCCCCGGGATGCGCCGCTTGAGCTGCTCGCCCGCCGCGAAGAACTTCTCCCAGGTGTCGAGCTCCTTCGACACGTCGGCCGGCTCGTAGGGCAGTCCGGCCTTGCGGAAGACGTCGTACTGGTAGAGGTGCGCGACCGGGCCGCAGTCGATCGGGAAGCCGATCATCGAGCCGTCGTCGGCGATGCCCTGGTCCCACTTCCACGCCAGGTACCGGCTCTTGTACTTCTCCGCGCCGAGAGTGCGCAGGTCCACGAACTGGTCGGCGTTGGGCAGGTAGGACGCCATGTCCTCGCCCTTGAGGCCCGCGACGTCGGGGACGTGGGCGCGGCCGGCCATCGTGGTGATCAGCTTGGAACGGTAGTAGCCGCCGATCTTGATGGCCCTGAGGTCGACCGTGCCGCCGTAGCGGGTCCGGGCCTTCTCGACGACGGTGTCGCCCAGACCGCCGTCCCAGTACCACAGGACCATGTTCCGGCCGGTCGAACCGGTCGGAACGGCACAGCCGGACGCCAGGCCGCCGAGCGCGGTCGCGGCCGTACCGGCCAGACCGGCGCGCAGCAGGCCTCTACGTGAGAGCCGCAACTGCTCCCACCGCCTTTCGGATCTGTTCGCGTCTTCACAGACGTGATGCACAACCAGGGGTAAAGCTTCGGGCAGGGACAGAAAGCAGGGAAGGGAAGGGGGAGTGGAAGGGGGGAGTGGAAGGGGACGGGCAGGGGGTGGTCAGGTCAGCCGGGCGGGCGGGGTGACCGGGGCGTGGTGCACCGGCGGGCCGACGTCCGCCGGGATCCGGTCGGCGAGGAAGCCGTACGCCCGCTTCAGCTCCGGGTCCCGCAGCGACCGCCACCACCGGTCGACGCCGTACCAGCCGGGCGCGGCCAGCGCTCCGCCGTGGTGGCGTACGGAGAGTCCGGCGGCCAGTACGGCGAACCGCAGGCGTTCCTCCAGCGGCCAGCCGCCGAGCGAGGCGGCGACGAAGCTCGCGCCGAACACGTCACCGGCGCCCGTCGCGTCCACGACATCGATGTCAAGGGCCGGGACGTCCGCGTACTCGCCGGTCGCCTGGTCCACCGCGAGCGCGCCGTCGCCGCCCCGGGTGACCACCGCCACCGGTACCAGTTCGGCGAGCGTACCGAGGGCCGCGAGCGCGCTGTCGGTGCGGGTGTAGGCCATCGCCTCGGTCTCGTTGGGGAGGAAGGCGTGACACAGGGCGAGTTGCTCGAGCAACTCCGTGGACCACTGCTGGGTGGGGTCCCAGCCGACGTCGGCGTAGATCCGGGTGCCGTTCGCCGCGGCCTTGGCGAGCCAGGCCTGTGGCTCGGCCTCGATGTGCACGAGCGCGGTGCGTGCCTCGGGCGGGTCGCCCATCAGGACGTCCTGCGCGTACGGCGGCTCCTGGCCGTGGGTGACGAGCGCCCGGTCGTGGCCGTGCGCGAGGGCGACGGTGACGGGGGTGGGCCAGTCCTTCGCGACCCTGGAGAGCGAGAGGTCGACGCCCTCCTGGCCGGCGATGACCTCCTGGCAGTACGCGCCGTAGAAGTCGTCGCCGAAGACCGTGGCGAGGGAGGTGCGCAGGCCGAAGCGGGAGGCGGCGACCGCGAGGTTGGCGATGCCGCCGGGGCCGCAGCCCATGCCGGCGGTCCAGATCTCCTCGCCCGGCGTCGGCGGCTTGCCCAGGCCCGTGAGGACGAGGTCGTAGAAGAGCAGCCCGGTCAGCAGTACGTCGGGCCGGTCGTCGTCCACGGTGGCGTCCTCTCGTCGGTACGGGCTGGCGCTGTCGGCGCGATCGGGAGCTCGTCAAAACTCTTCATTTCGTGACCGGAATCGTGCGACGCCAGCGGCGTCTGGTCAATACCCGAGCAGAACTGAGCATAGAAATGATTGAAGATGACGAGTAGTGTTCGCGGCGTGCTGGCAGAACGACGACATCAACTCATCCTGCGGGCCCTGCGCTCCGGTGGTCCCGCGGCAGTGACGGATCTCTCCGAACAACTCGGCGTGAGCCCCGCCACGATCCGGCGTGACCTGGTCAAACTCGAGGAGGAGGGCCTGCTCACCCGGGTCCACGGCGGGGCCGTCGTAGAGGAGGGCGACCAGCCCTTCGCCGAGGTCGCCGAGATGCGCGTGCCCGACAAGGACGCCATCGCCGCGCACGCGGCCGCCATGGTCGCCGACGGACAGTCGGTCCTGCTCGACATCGGCACCACCGCCTACCGCCTCGCCCGCCAGCTGCACGGCCGCCGCCTCACGGTGATCACCAGCAATCTGGTGGTCTACGAGGAGCTCGCCGACGACGAGGGCATCGAGCTGGTGCTGCTCGGCGGGATGGTCCGCCGCGAGTACCGCTCCCTGGTCGGTTTCCTCACCGAGGACAACCTGCGCCAGCTGCACGCGGACTGGCTCTTCCTCGGCACCAGTGGAGTGCGTCCGGGCGGGCAGGTGATGGACACGACCGTCGTCGAGGTGCCGGTCAAGCGCGCCATGATCAAGGCCGGTGACAAGGTTGTCCTGCTGGCCGACGCGGCGAAGTTCCCGGGTACGGGGATGGCGAGGGTCTGCGGTCCCGAGGACCTGGACGTGCTGGTGACGAACGCGCCGGTCGACCCGGTGACCCGCACCTCCTTCGAGGAGGCGGGCGTCGAGGTGGTCGTGGCAGGAAAGGTGCAAGCGTGAAGCTGACGATTCTGGGCGGCGGCGGGTTCCGGGTGCCGCTCGTGTACGGGGCGCTCCTCGGTGACCGGGCGGAGGGGCGGGTCACCGAAGTCGTTCTGCATGATCTGGACGACAGTCGACTGTATGCAGTCGCCCGTGTACTGGATGAACAGGCCGCCGGCATCCCCGGCGCCCCCACCGTGACGGCCACCACCGACCTCGACGAGGCGCTGCGCGGCGCCGACTTCATCTTCTCCGCGATCCGCGTCGGTGGCCTCCAGGGCCGCGCCGACGACGAGCGGGTCGCCCTCGCCGAGGGCGTCCTCGGTCAGGAGACCGTCGGCGCCGGAGGGATCGCCTACGGGCTGCGGACGGTCCCCGTCGCCGTCGACATCGCCCGGCGCGTCGCCCGGCTCGCCCCCGACGCCTGGCTGATCAACTTCACCAACCCGGCGGGCCTGGTCACCGAGGCCATGTCCCGCCACCTCGGCGACCGCGTGATCGGCATCTGCGACTCGCCGGTCGGTCTCGGCCGCCGGATCGCCCGGGTGCTCGGCGCGAACCCGCAGGACGCGTGGATCGACTACGTCGGCCTCAACCACCTCGGCTGGGTCCGCGGGCTGCGCATCGCCGGGCGCGACGAGCTGCCGCGCCTGCTGGCCGACCCCGACCTGCTCGGCTCGTTCGAGGAGGGCAAGCTGTTCGGCGTCGACTGGCTGCGGTCGCTCGGCGCCGTCCCGAACGAATACCTGCACTACTACTACTTCAACCGCGAGGCCGTCCGCGCCTACCAGCAGGCCGAGAAGACCCGCGGCGCGTTCCTGCGCGAGCAGCAGGCCCACTTCTACGAGGAGATGCGCGACCCCGGTGCGGCGGCCCTGTCCGCCTGGGACCGCACCCGCGCCGAGCGCGAGGCCACCTACATGGCGGAGAACCGGGAGACGGCGGGCGCCGGCGAGCGCGACGCCGACGACCTGTCCGGCGGCTACGAGAAGGTGGCCCTCGCCCTGATGCGGGCCATCGCCCGCGACGAGCGCACCACGCTCATCCTCAACGTGCGCAACCAGGGCACCCTGTCCGCCCTCGACGCCGACGCCGTCATCGAGGTCCCCTGTCTCGTCGACGCCAACGGCGCCCACCCGGTCGCGGTCGACCCGCTGCCCGGCCACGCCACCGGCCTGGTGTGCGCGGTCAAGGCGGTCGAGCGCGAGGTGCTGGCCGCCGCCGAGTCCGGGTCGTGGGCGACGGCGGTGAAGGCGTTCGCGCTGCATCCGCTGGTCGACTCCGTGAACGTCGCCCGCAGGCTCGTCGAGGGCTACACCGAGGTCCATCCGGGGCTCGCGTACCTTAGGCGCTGACGTCAGAGAGAAAGCGCTTTCCGAGCCCGTCGGCTCTCCCCACCCGGTTCCTTCTTCCCGAGTCCCCGGCTTCCCCTTCCCGGCTTCCCGGTTTTCTGGAGACATCCCATGCACGACGAACGCCGCCGCATCGAGGAGCGCGTCGAGCGCGTCCACAACCAGCGCATCAAGCCCGCGATCTACGCGGCCACCGTTCCCTTCGAGGTCGAGGCCTGGCAGGCGCCGGGGGAGCCCGTCCCCTTCGAGGAGGCCTCGGGCGCCGCCTACGCGCCCTTCGCGATGGGCACCCCATGGGGTCCGCCCTGGGGGACGACCTGGTTCCGGATGAGCGGGGAGGTGCCCGCCGAGTGGGCGGGCCGGCGGGTCGAGGCCGTCATCGACCTCGGTTTCGTCGGCGACTGGCCCGGCAACCAGGCCGAGGCCCTGGTCCACCGCACCGACGGGACCCCGCTGAAGGCGGTCAACCCGCTCAACCAGTACGTGCCCGTCGGCAACCCGGCGGCCGGCGGCGAGCGGATCGACTACCTGGTCGAGGCGGCCTCCAACCCCGACATCCTGGCGAACGACTTCGCCGAGCCGACCCTGCTCGGCGATGTACTGACGGCAGGCGACCGTCCACTGTATACATTCCGCCGCGCCGACCTCGCCGTCCTCGACGAGCAGGTCTGGCACCTCGACCTCGACCTCCAGGTGCTGCGCGAGCTGATGGTCCACCTCGGCGAGCACGAGCCCCGCCGCCACGAGATCATGCACGCCCTCGACCGGGCCATGGACGCGCTCGACCTGGACGACATCTCCGGCAGCGCCGCCGCCGTCCGCGAGGTGCTCGCGCCCGTCCTGGCCCGCCCCGCGCACGCCAGCGCCCACACCATCTCGGGCGTCGGCCACGCGCACATCGACTCCGCCTGGCTGTGGCCGATCCGCGAGACCAAGCGCAAGACGTCCCGCACCTTCTCCAACGTGACGTCGCTGGCCGACGAGTACGAGGACTTCATCTTCGCCTGCTCGCAGGCCCAGCAGTACGAGTGGGTGCGCGACAACTACCCGCAGGTGTGGGCCCGCATCCAGGAGTCGGTGAAGAAGGGCCAGTGGGCGCCGGTCGGCGGTATGTGGGTGGAGGCCGACGGCAATCTGCCCGGCGGTGAGGCGATCGCCCGCCAGCTCATCCACGGCAAGCGGTTCTTCATCGAGCACTTCGGCGTCGAGACCAAGGGCGTCTGGCTGCCGGACTCCTTCGGCTACACCGCCGCCTACCCGCAGCTCGCCAAGCTCGCCGGCAACGACTGGTTCCTCACCCAGAAGATCTCCTGGAACCAGACCAACAAGTTCCCCCACCACACCTTCTGGTGGGAGGGCATCGACGGCACCCGCATCTTCACCCACTTCCCGCCGGTCGACACCTACAACGCCCGCTTCAGCGGCGAGGAGATGGACCGCGCGGTCCGCAACTACTCCGAGAAGGGCGGCGGCACGCGCTCGCTCGCCCCGTTCGGCTGGGGCGACGGCGGTGGCGGCCCCACCCGCGAGATCATGGAGCGGGCCCGCCGTCTCGCCGACCTCGAGGGCTCGCCCAAGGTGGTCATCGAGCACCCGGACCAGTTCTTCGCCAAGGCCCGCGAGGAGTACCCGGACGCCCCCGTCTGGGTCGGCGAGCTCTACCTGGAGCTGCACCGCGCCACCTACACCTCCCAGGCCCGCACCAAGCAGGGCAACCGGCGCAGCGAACACCGGCTGCGCGAGGCCGAGCTGTGGGCGACGACGGCCGCGCTGCACGCGCCGGGCTACTCCTACCCGTACGAGAAGCTGGACCGGCTGTGGAAGACGGTGCTGCTGCACCAGTTCCACGACATCCTGCCGGGCTCCTCGATCGCCTGGGTGCACCGTGAGGCCGAGGCCGAGTACGCGCGCGTCGCCGAGGAACTGGAGGCGCTGACGGCGGAGGCGGTCGCGGCGCTCGGCGCGGGCGGCACCCGGGTGTTCAACGCCGGCCCGTACGACCGCGCCGAGGTCGTCCGTACCTCGGCGGGCGCGCCGGCCTACGTCGAGGTACCCGCGAGCGGCAGCGCGGCGCTCGCGGGCGCCGGCGACGCGTCGCCGGCGCCGGTGACCGTGTCCGGCCGGACCCACGAGCCCGGGGGAGGCCGTGTACA
>NZ_JBEXXE010000074.1:0-35404 GCF_040630255.1 Streptomyces sp. NPDC005820 | reverse complement strand
CAGCGCCTCGCCCATCGGGGTTCCCGGGCCCACCTCGGTCAGACGGGCGTCGTGTGACGAGGCGGGACGACCGTAACCCGTACCGGTGTCCGGACCAGAAGACGTGACAGTCATCGCTCTCTCCTTTGAGCTCGGAAGCACTGGTCGCGTCAGGTGGGGCCTGGCGTGGCGGGCGGACTCGTCCGGGCGGATGCCGACGAGCTTCCCCTCACTGCTGCCCCACTTGGAGCTTGTGGCACATCAACCTTGTCAAGCTGACACATCAAAGATAACGTCAGTGAACGAAAACTTGTCAATGGTGTTTCGGACAGCGGCCCTGGATCCTTCGCCGGCCCGCACGAGGAGTGGCGATGAAGCGGAACCGCCTGTGCGGGTCCGTGCCCGCCGCCCGGACCGGGGCGCGGTCCCGGATCGGTGTGCGCCGTCCGGCCACCAGGTTCCGCTCCCACGTCCGGTGGGATTTCTGAAACAGCTGGACGATCTTTCCATTGAGTCAGCGATTCGGTGACTGATGCGTAGGGAATCGCCTCAATGCCAGGAGGGTTTTGTGTCTGAGAACGCCGAGCAGACCGACATTCTGTTCACTCCGCTCACCATCAACAAGGTGACGCTCGCCAACCGGATCGTCATGGCTCCGATGGCGGCGCTGTCACCGCGGCTGGACGGCCATCCGAGCGAGCAGACCATCGCGTTTCTGAGTGAGCGGGCGAAAGGCGGTGTCGGCCTGATCATTCTGGGCGGGTCGGCGGCCACTCGCCGGAGTTGGGGAGAGAAGCCCGTCAAGACGGGCATCCGGTTCGACGACGATCGTTTCGTGCCCGACCTCAAGCGGGTCACCGACGCGGTCCATGCTCACGGCACGCCGATCTTCGCCGAATTGATGCCCGGCATGGGCGCCATGGCCAAACCCTCGGCCGCCTGGCCGCTCATCGCCGCGAGCCCCAAGAACATCGTGATCGGCCGGGAGCGCCTGCCCAAGGGAATGTTCTCCCCGGCCGATCGTGTGACCGGGACACCGCGCGAGGCGACGGTCGAGGAGATTCGCCGGCTCACGCAGGAAATGGCCGAATCCGCCGTGCGTGCTCAACGGGCCGGCTTCGACGGGGTCGAGGTCCCCGCGATGATGAACTACTTCCTCACGTCGTTTCTCTCGCCCAGGACGAACTGGCGGACCGACGAATACGGCGGGAGCGTCGAGAACCGGGCCCGGGTCCTGGCGGACATCGTGCGTCTCATCCGGGAGAAGGTCGGGCCCTCGTTCCCGATCGGGCTGCGGATCACCGCCAACGAGCATGTGGACGGCGGCCAGGGCCCCGAGGGGTTCGCGGACATCGCGCGCCACGTCGAACCTGAGGGTCTGGACTACGTGGCGCTGACCGACGGCAACTACGAGTCGATGCACTTCAACATCTCCGACACGGACACGCCCACGGTCGCGCACGGCGAGGCGAAGATCTTCCGGGAAGCCCTGTCGTGCCCGGTGATCATCGGCAGCATTCACGGCCCGGAGAACGCGGCGCAGGCCATCTCCGAGGGCCACGGCGACGCCGTGATGCTCGCCCGCCAACTGCTCGCCGACCCCGACTACGCGAACAAGGCCCGCAACGGCCGGTCCCAGGACATCATCCGGTGCGACCACCACAACCACTGCATGCTCCGGCTGGCCCTGGACTTCCCCGTCCGCTGCACCGTGAACCCCCGGACGGGCCGCGAGAGCCGGCAGCCCGGCAGCCTCCCGCCGGTCGGCCGTCTGGTCAAGTCCCCCATCGAGAAGGCCGTGCTCACCGCGGCGGGCTCCGAGCGATTCATCAACCTGCTCGGAAAGTTCGCCAAGAAGCAGTCGTGACCGCCGCCCCCACAGGGCGGGCGACGACTCCGGGCCGACCGGACGGTGCATCCGCCGGCCCCGACGCGGAAGCGATTCATGTGAATCGATGAGACAACAGGAGGGTTCTCATGCCCGAGAACACCAAGCCGGGAGACGTTCTCTTCACCCCGCTCGCCATCAACTCGGTGACACTCGCCAATCGGATCGTCATGGCTCCGATGGCGGCGCTGTCGGCGCGCCCGGACGGCCGGCCGACCGAGCAGACGATCGCGTTCCTGAGCGAGCGGGCGAAGGGCGGCGTCGGTCTCGTCATCCTGGGCGGCACGGTCGCGACCCGCCGCGCCTACGAGGAATCACGGTTCAAAGGGGTTCTCCGGTTCGACGAGGACCGTTTCGTTCCTGAACTCAAGCGGATCACGGACGCGGTCCACGCGCACGGGACCCCGATCTTCGCCGAACTGTCCGCCAGCTTCGGGACCATGGGCAAGCCCGGTTCGCCGCTCATCGCCGCGAGTCCCAAGAACGTGGTGATCAAGCCGGACAGGCTGCCCCCCGGCGTCCTCGCCCCGTTCGAAGTCGCCACCGCGACGCCGCGTGAGGCGACGGTCGGCGAGATCCGTCAGATCGAGCAGGACATGGCCATGGCCGCCGTGCGTGCTCAACGGGCCGGTTTCGACGGGGTCGAGGTCGCCGCGATGATGAGCTACTTCCTCGCGTCGTTTCTCTCGCCCAGGTCGAACTGGCGGACCGATGAATACGGCGGGAGCGTCGAGAACCGGGCGCGGGTCCTGGTGAACATCGTGCGTCTCATCCGCGAGCGGGTCGGGGCTTCGTTCCCGATCGGGCTGCGTATCAGTGCGAACGAGCATGTGGACGGCGGCCAGGGTCCCGAGGGGTTCGCGGCCGTCGCACAGCAGGTCGAACGCGAGGGCCTGGACTACGTGGCCCTGACCGACGGCAACTACGAGTCGATGAACGCCTCCGACCCCGATGCGTCGACGGTCGCGCACGGCGAGGCGAAGATCTTCCACGAGGCTCTGTCGTGCCCGCTGATTCTCGGCGGCGTCCACAGCCACCGGCGCGCGGCGGAGGTCATCGCCGAGGGCCATGGCGACGCCGTGATGCTCGCGCGCCCGCTGCTCGCCGACCCCGCGTTCGCGAACAAGATCCGCGAGGGCCGTGCGGGGGAGATCGTCCCGTGCGACCACAACAACGAGTGCATGCGGCGCTTGGTCCTGGGGATGCCCATCCGTTGCGCCTTGAACCCCAGCATGGGCCGGGAAAGTCGCCGGCCCGGTGAGCGCCCGCCTCTTGACCGCTTGATCAAGGCCCCCGTCGAGCAGGCCGTGCTCGCCGCGAGCGGCTCCCGGCGAATCATGAACCTCGTCGGAAGGGTTGCCGGGAAACGCTCGTGAAGTGACGTGCAGGGCAGGTTGTCGTCCGTCGCCGTGTGGTTCAAGGAGGAACCGTGGACGTCGTACCCGTGACAGACATCGACATGTTCGCCAGTTCGGATCAGCGCACCCGTTACGAGCAATACCGGCAGTTGCGGGAGTTGGGCGCCGTCGTCCGCCTGCGTGAACCCGACGCGTATGTGGTCACCCGTTACACCGAGGTGAAAGCCGCGCTGGCAGACCATTCGGCGTTCGTTTCCGGCGAGGGCGTGGGGCTCAATCCCGAGCTGAACCAGCTCATCCGAGGCACCACCATCGCCAGCGATCCGCCGGAGCACGACCTGCTGCGCTCCGTCGTCGCGGACGGACTGAAACCCCGCGCCGTACGCGGTCGCAGCGAGGAGATCGCGCAGAAGGCGCGGAGTCTTGTCGCGGAGGTCGTCGCCAGGGGCGAGATCGACGGCGTCGCCGAACTGGCCGAGGCATTGCCGATGTCGGTCGTTCCCGATTTCCTCGGCCTGCCCGACCGTAATCGTGAGCACCTGTACGAATGGGCGAAGGTGGGCACCGACACGCTGGGCCCCGCCTCGGAGCGAACTCCCTACAACATGGAGATGTCGCTGCGCATGTTCGAGTTCACCCACGAACTCGCCCAGAACCGGGACGTCGCGCCGGGCACCCTCACCGCGGCCATGCTCGAAGCGGCCGATCAGGGCGTCATCCCCAAGGACAAATGCCCGCTGCTCTTCATCGATTACATCGGTCCCTCACTGGAGACCACGGCCGCGGTGATCGGCCATCTGCTCGTCGTCTTCGCCGAGCGCCCGGACCAGTGGGCCGCGCTTCGCGCCGAGCCGGGGCTGGTGGGTTCCACGATCAACGAGCTCATCCGGTTCGAGAGTCCCTTCCGGGGGTTCGCCCGTGTCGCCGCGCGTGACACGGAGCTCGGCGGGGTGGAGATCCCGCGGGGCGCCCGGTTGTGGCCGCTCACCGCCTCCGCCAACCGCGACGAACGGAAGTGGGAGCGGCCGGAGGAGTTCGACTTCCGCCGCAATCCGATCGACCACCTCGGATTCGGCTACGGCACGCACGGCTGCGCCGGCCAGGGCGTCGCCCGCCTCGAACTGCACGCCCTGATCCACGCGCTGCTGGAATCCGTCGAGCGCTTCGAGCTGACCGGCGATCCGGTGATCGCCGAGAACTCGATGGTGAACACACACGCGGAGATCCCGGTCCGGCTCGTCGCTCGGAACGCGGCCTGATGCGCGTCGAGGTGGTCCGCGAGCGCTGCGAGGGACACGGCCTCTGCGGAGAGCGGGCACCGGCGCTCTACGACCTCGACGACGAGGGCTACGTGACTTTCGCGTACGAGGACCGGCAGGTGCCGCCGGACAACGAGGAAGCGGCGGCTGCCGGTGCCGGGGTCTGCCCGGTGGCCGCCTTGCGGGTCCGGGTGGACACGTGAGGCGACGGGCCGCGTCACCGTGACGGCCGTCGGCGGCCCGCCCCCGCCGCCGACGCCGCGCGGGCGCCGCGCGATCTCGGCCATGGCGTCGACGGCTGTGATCTGCGAGAACACGCCGGGCCCGGCCGGGCGGACCGTGTGTCCGCCGGATGGACCGGCTCCGGGGTGCCGACGCCTCGGGCGTACCGAACACGCCCGGCGTCCACATCAACGCAATGACCATGGTGATCGCGGAGAAGGCCGTGATCACGGGACAGGAGAAATCCGTGGCTGACAATTCCGAACTCACGCACGACGGTGTCCGAAAGGACGCCGGAAGCTTCCGGGACGTCTTCTCGGTGATACCGAACGGCATTGCCGTCATCACCGCCGTCGACGACGGCGAGCCGGTCGGGCTCACCGTCGGCAGTCTGCTCAGGGTGTCGGTGGAACCGCCGCTGGTGGGATTCCTCGCCGGGGTGTCGTCGACGAGCTTCGCCCGGGTACGCCGCTCCGGGGCCTTCTGCGTGAACATCCTCACCGCGGGCCAGGACCACATCTCCAACGCCTTCGCCCAGCGTGGGGCGGACAAGTTCGCCGGCCTGTCGTGGCGGCCCGCGCCGCAGACCGGCTCACCGGTTCTGGACGGGGCCGCGGCATGGATCGACTGCCGGCTCACCACCGTGTACGAGCCCGGCGACCACTTCATGGCCATCGGTGAGGCGGCCGACTTCGACTCGGTTCCAGGAGAGCTGCCGCTGATATTCCACCGCGGCCGATACGTGGGCCTGGAGACCGAGAAGCAGACATTTGCGTAAGTCCGCCCTGCCAGGGCTGTGACGGCTGATTCCGAAAGAGGTACCTATGAAGCTGCTCTCGTATCGCATCGGTGACGTGGAGTCGTTCGGTGTCCTGTCGGGCGACGGGGTCATCGACGGCGCCGAGGCACTCGCCGGAGACGCGACGACGATCCGCGAGGTGCTGGAGCGCGACCTGCTGGGTCCGCTGGAGCACCTCACCGCGCGCCGCAGGCCCACGCACGCACTGGCCGATGTCGTACACCTGCCGCCGGTCCCCGACCCCGCGAAGATCCTCTGCGTGGGGGTCAACTACGTCGACCACCGGGAGGAGACGGGGCACCTGGAAAAGCCGGAGCACCCGACGATCTTCAGCCGGTTCGCCGACACCCAGGTCGGTCACGGCCGGCCCGTCGTGCATCCGCCGAACACGAAGCAGCTGGACTACGAGGGCGAGGTCGCGATCGTCATCGGACGTCACGTGTCGACGGTCGAGACGGACGCCGACGCGCGGGCGGCGATCGCGGGACTGTCCTGCTACAACGACCTCAGTGCGCGGGACTGGCAGCTGCACAACAGCCAGTGGCTGCCGGGCAAGAACTTCCGCGGTGTCGGTTCGTTCGGCCCCTGGCTGGTCACTTTGGACGAATTCGACGATCTCGGGTCGGTACGGCTCACCACGCGGGTGAACGGCGAGATACGGCAGGACGCCACCCTGGGCGACCTCGTCTTCGATTTCACGGACATTCTGCGTTATGTCACCGGGTTCACCAGCCTCGCTCCCGGCGACGTCATCGCCACGGGAACACCGGGCGGGGTCGGGCTGGCCGCGAAGCCGCCGCGTTTCCTGGCTCCCGGCGATGTGACGGAGATCGAGGTGTCCGGAGTCGGTGTGCTGCGCAATGAGATCGTGGCGGCCCCGGAGGGGGCCGGCTGAACGGCCCGGACCGTCATCCGGTCCGCTGATTTCCGTGTGCGGTGAATGAGCCGTCGCATCGCGGCTCGTCCGCGTCGATTCACATATCCGCGGGCACTGGTCGCCGCCGTGGCGGGCAGCCCGTGTTGCCAAGGGAGATACCAATGTCAGGGACAGAACTGCATGCCGAGCCCCCGACCTGCGACCTGCTCGTCGGCGGGCGTCGGATCCCGGCCGAGACCGGGCGGTACATCGAGACGGCGGAGGCGCTGACGGGCAGGCCGATCGCCCGGGTCGCGGCCGCGACCGCCGCCGACGCCGACCGCGCGGTCGACGCCGCGGCGCAGGCGCTCCCGGTGTGGTCGGGACTGCCGCCGGCCCGGCGCCGGGAGGTGCTGGAGCGGGCGGCGGCGCTGCTGGAGGCACGAGCCGACGAGATCACCGGGGTCATGGGCGCGGAGATGGGCGCGACCCGGCCGTGGTGCATGTTCAATGTCCATGTCGCCAAGGGCATGCTCGTCGAGGCCGCCGCGCAGGCGTACTCCGCCGTCGGCGAGGTGATCCCGTCCGATGTGCCGGGGCTGACCGCCCTGGGGATCCGGCAGCCCGCCGGGGTCGTCGTGGGTATCGCCCCGTGGAACGCGCCGCTGATCCTGGGCGTGCGAGCGGTCGCGATGCCGCTGGTGTACGGCAACACCGTCGTGCTCAAGGCGTCCGAGCAGACGCCGCTCACCCAGGCCGCGATCGTCGACGTACTGCACGAGGCGGGGGTGCCGGCCGGTGCCGTCAATCTGATCACCAACGCGCCCGAGGACGCCGCCGGGATCGTCGAGGCCCTGGTCGCCCATCCCCGCACGGCCCGGGTGAACTTCACCGGGTCGACGCGGGTCGGCCGGATCATCGGCGAGCTGGCGGGACGGCACCTCAAGCGGGTCGTACTGGAGCTGGGCGGGAAGGCCCCTCTGGTGGTGCTGCCCGACGCGGACGTGGAGGCCGCCGCCGCGGCGGCCAGTTTCGGCGCGTTCATGAACCAGGGCGAGATCTGCATGTCGACCGAGCGCGTGATCGTCGACCGTTCGGTGGCCGACGAACTCAGCCGGAGCCTGGCCGACCGCGCCGCCAAGCTGGTCGTCGGACCACCCGACGACCCGTCCTCCCAGATCGGCCCGCTCGTGCACACGCAGGCCCGCGACCACGTGCTCGCGCTGATCGAGGACGCCCGTGCCCACGGCGCCGAGGTACTGGCCGGCGGTGACGCGGACGGTCTCTACGTCCGCCCGACCGTGCTGCGTGGTGTGACCCCGCAGATGCGGATCTACACCGAGGAGTCGTTCGGGCCCGTCGTCTCGGTCATCGAGGCCGACGGCATCGACGACGCCGTGGCCAAGGCCAACGACACCGAGTACGGGCTGTCCGCCGCGGTGTTCGGCCGGGACGGCGGAGTGGCGCTGGACGTGGCGCGCCGGATCCGGTCGGGGATCTGCCACATCAACGGCGCGACGGTCCACGACGAGCCGCAGATGCCGTTCGGAGGGGTCGGTGCCAGTGGCTTCGGGCGCTTCGGCTCCAAGGCGGCCCTGGAGGAGTTCACCGAACTCCGCTGGGTCACGATCCAGTCGGGGCAGCGGCACTACCCGATCTGACCGGTGTACCGGCACCGCGCGTCGGGAAGGCACCGGGTCGTACCTCGACGCGCGCGAGGCCTGAACTGTCAGGAGCCGGCCGACCGGACGCAGCGCCGTGCAGCGCGGTGTCCCCTCACCCACCCGCACGGAAGTGGCCTGGGCGCGCGAAGGCCCACGGCTGAGGGACCGGCTCCGCTCGGGTCCGGTCCCATGCGGAAGCCGCCGGTCGGCCGAGTACTTGATCTCACCCTCGAGGACACGCTCGCCAGGAGCCGTCGGCCGGAGGAGACGGGAGACATCGATGGACACGGATCAGAGCAGGATCAGGCAGTTGGTGGAGAACTGGGCGCTCTGGCGGGACGCCGGCGACTGGGAACGGTTCGCCACCGTCTGGCATCCCGACGGGTGGATGAGCGCGACGTGGTTCCAGGGCTCCGCCGCGGACTTCACGGCCGCCAGCAGACACGGCTTCGAGAACGGTGTGAGCATCCTGCACTTCCTCGGTGGCCACACCTCGGACGTGGCAGGGGAACGCGCCGTCGCGCAGACGAAGATGACGATCAGTCAGCGTGCCGAGGTCGACGGTGTGCTGGTCGACGTCGTGTGCACCGGCCGCTTCTACGACTTCCTCGCCCGGGACGGCGAAGGCGAGTGGCTGATCGTCCGCAGGCAGCCCATCTACGAGAAGGACCGCCTCGACGTCGTCGACCCCACCGCCTCCCTCGAGCTCGACGCGGACCTCCTCGCCCGCTTCCCGGTCGGCTACCGTCATCTCGGGTATGTGCAGACCAAGGCCGGGTTCACGGTCAGGCCCGGTCTGCCGGGCCTGGTCGGTGAGCCGGTCGACCACCTCTACGCGGAGGGCGCTGCGTGGTTGGCCGGCGGGGAGCCCGCGTCCGCACAGACCGTAGGCCGTCCTCACATCTGAAGAAATGATCGATTTCGACTTCCATGCCGTCCATGCCCAACACGCCGTTGGCCATGTTCGCGAGGGCGGCCACGGTGGATCCCGAGCAACTGCGCGTCGTGCTCGACCGCAACCTGGGGACCACGCTCAACACCGTCGCGGCGGTAGCGCCCGGCATGCGTGCCCAGCCGGTCTGCAACCGCGCCCTGACGGCGGGTGCGCCCATTGCGCGGCGGCGGGGTCACCGCCAACGTCCTGGCGCCGGGCAGGGAAACCGTCACCGACGTCACCGCGCTGCGGCGGATCGGCACCATCGAGGAGTGCGTCGGCGCCCTGGAGTTCCTCGCGACCGCGCTCTCGGACCACTTGACCGGGCACGTCCTCGTCGTCGTCGGCGGGAGTGGGCCGGATGACGGCGGCCGTGGCCGAATCGGTAGGCCCGTGCACACGGCCAGGGCCTCCTGGCAGCACCCGCGGCATCGAAGCCCAGTCGCGACAAGAGGTCCTGTCATGCCGTCGTACCCGTCACTTCACCGATCGCTGCCCGCCCCCGGTGATCAGTTTGTTCATGGGCCCTCAGTACGCCAGGGTGATGCGCCCCCGGATCGCGTCGCGCTTCTCCAGCTCGTCCACCAGTGCGACGGCGTAGTCCTCGGCGCTGATGAAACTGCTGCCGTCCTCGGCGGTGAGCAGGTCGTCCCTGCCGAGCTGGAACGTCCCGGTGCGCTCACCGGGGGCGATCTCGTCTGCCGGGGAGACGTAGGTCCAGTCGAGGTCGTCCGCGTCGGCGCGCAGCAGGCGCAGCACCTCGCGCTGGGCCAGCGACTCCGCCTTGTAGATCGCGGGGAAGTCGGGGGTGTCGACGCGGTCCTGGCCGGAGGCGGTGCGCAGGCTGCCCGCCCCGCCGACGACGAGGAGCCGGCGCACGTCCGCCGTGCGCAGCCCGTCGAGCAGGGAGCGGTAGGCGGCCAGCAACGGCGCGGCCGGGCCGGAGCCGTCGCGGGGTGGGGAGACGGCGGAGACCACGGCGTCGTGCCCGGCGGCGGCCTCGGCGACCCGGCCGGGGGCCGTGACGTCCAGCGTGATGCCGGTACGGCCCGAGCGCGTGGCGGCGGTGACCTCGTGGCCCCGGGCGGACGCCTCGGCTGCGATACGGGAGCCGATCATGCCGGTGGCGCCGATGAGGAGGATCTTCACGGGTTGCTCCGTTCGTTCTGTTGACTGTCCCGTGCCGTGGTCAGCCGTGGTCAGCCGTGGTCAGCCGTGGTCGACAGGACGGGTGAGTTCGGCCCGGGTGCCGGGCCGAACTCACCCGACGCGGTGCGCGGGCTGCTCCGGTGTCAGAGGCGGATCTTGAACGTCACCTTCGCCAGCTCCTCGGTCTCCTGTACGACGCGCACCTGGCCGGAGGCGTTCTGGTACTTGCCGGTGCCGCCGGTGACGGCGAACTGCTCGTCGAAGAGGGGGCCCTTGGCGGAGAGCTTCGCGGTACCGGTGGTGGTGATCTTGTTGCCGTTGCCCAGGTCGTAGACGAAGGTCAGCAGTTCGGCGGTGCGGGGCTTGGTGTCGGTGGAGATGGCGACGAAACTGCTGGTTCCGAGGGTGCGGCCGGCCTGGGTGGTGAGGGCGCCGGTCCCGATGAGCTGGTCACCGAGGGCGTTGTCGGCGGGGGCGACGTCCACGAAGTTGATCGCGGCGCCCTTCTCCACGGCCTCGATCGTGAGCGTGCGGTGCGAGTGC
Source organism: Streptomyces sp. NPDC005820 (assembly GCF_040630255.1). Classification (NCBI taxonomy): domain Bacteria; kingdom Bacillati; phylum Actinomycetota; class Actinomycetes; order Kitasatosporales; family Streptomycetaceae; genus Streptomyces; species Streptomyces sp. NPDC005820. Next base: position 24,753 of record NZ_JBEXXE010000074.1, on the reverse strand, counting down.
TGGCGCGAGCCGGCAGGGGCGGCGTCGGCCGAGCCGGACCCCAGGGTCAGACCGGCGGCGATGACACCGGCGGTGGCTGCGGCGGCACCGGCGACGGAGAGAACGCGCTTGCGCATGAAATGGCTCCAGTTCCATGGGACGAGCGAAAGTATCTGCCGATGCAGACAATATGTCTGCCGGTGCAGATATTGCAACGGCAGCTTCTTCCGTGGAGAGTCTTCTGGGATCCTGGCGGGGTGAGAAGGCGACTGCTGCATGACGACGACGTGACCCTCTACGGCCTGTTCGTGGAGGCGTTCAGCCGTCTCAGACCCTTGGTCCACCATGATCTGGGGGTACCCGACACCTGGTTCGAGGTGTTGTTGCGTCTCGGCCGTACGCCCGGGCATCGGATGCGGATGACGGACCTGGCGGACGCGGTGTCGTTCAGTTCGGGCGGGTTCACCCGGCTCGCCGACCGTATGGCGAAGGAGGGCCTGATCCGCCGGGAGCCCGACCCCCACGACCGGCGTGCCGCCCTCGCCGTCCTGACCCCGAAGGGCGGCGCGGCCCTCGATCACGCCCTCGCCGTCCATGTGGCCCATCTGCGCACCCACGTCACCGGGATGCTTCCGCCCGAGGATCGGGCGCACCTGGAGCGCATCCTGCGGACGCTGCGGGACGGGAACCGGTGAGGTCCCGCCCGCGGGCCGGCGCCGGGAACGGCGACTGTGCTCGAGCGGTCGGCCGGAGGGGGTCGGGTACCGGCGAGGGGCGTCGTACGGCGGCCGCGCGCGACCGCTATCCGGTGACCTCGACGTAGGTGGAGCCGGTGACCGGGCGGTGGTCGTAGGCGCCGGTGACGGCGGCGCTGCCTTCGTACCGGGGGCCGGTGTTCACCAGCTCCTGTTCCTTGGCGTGGACGGTGACGTTCAGCTCGGCGTGTTCGCCCGGGATCGTGACCTTCCAGCGGGTGGGGTAGGACTTGCCGGTGGTCGGGCTCGTCCAGAGGGTTGACCTGTCGGGCGTGAGGGTCGCCTCGGTGACGGTCTGGGTGCCGTCGGGCTTCAGGACGGTCGCGAAGTTGTTCTGCCTGTCCAACTTCTGGTTCCAGACGCTGATCCGGTCGCCGTTGGACAGGCTGAGGCTCATCCAGGCCCACCAGGCGTCGCCCGAGGCGATGTCGGGGAGAGGTCCCCACTGGCGGTCCAGCCAGGACTGCCCGCGGACCTTCTGGGTGCGGCCGCCCAGCGTGAGTGTCCCGGAGGTGTCCACGGTGGGCAGGGCGTACTCGTAGTTCGGGTACCTGGCGTCGCCGAACATGGGGAAGTACCCCGTCCCCATGTTGTACAGGGCGTTGCCGCGAGGGCGGAGCGTGACGTCGATGGTCCCCTCGGGGACCTTGGCGCGCAGCCGCATCTCCTTGGCGTCGCCCGTCCAGGTGATGTTGTCGGTGTGGATGTCCACGCCCGGCTTGTCGGAAAGGCCTGCCTGAGGCGGGAGCACAAGGTCCGGGTCCGTGTACCAGCCCGTGTCCTCGTCGGTGATCGACACGGATGAGGCGGCGCGCCCTTGCTTGGCGTCACCGGCGCTCAGGTAGTGGGCGAGAAGGCCGTACCGGTGCCCCCCCGGCGGTCACGTGCGCGGTCACGTACCAGGACTGGTTGACCCTGTCCGGGTTGGCGGCGAGGTCCGCGGCAGGATCGATGAAGACCGGAACGCCGGTCTGGGTCAGCCCCTGCCGGGAGGTGGTGGTGTGCTTCGCGGACGAGCCGGTGACGGTGGTCGCCGAGGCTCCCCCCGAGGTGAGGGTGAATGAGGCGACGATCGCGACGGCGACAGCGACCGTGCCGACGGTGGTCCTGCGCATGATGACTCCTTGTGAGGATGCCCTGCACGATAGGCATAGTGTACGAAACTGTTTCGTACACGCGGCGGGTGGATGGATGGAAAGGTGGAAATGCGGCCTTGGGAGGCAAGCAGACGACCACGCGACGCCCTGGGCGTCCCGGGGCGGATTCCGCCGCGGTGCCCGCGGAGCCGGAGGTGCTGCTGCGCGGTCTGCAGGCGTTCGCGGAGCTGGGATACGACGGTGCGTCGGCGCGGGAGCTCGCGCGGCGTCTCGGGGTCGGCCCCACCTTCATCAACGACCGCTACGGCTCCAAGGCGGCCTACTGGCGCGCGGTGGTGGACGCCGCACTGGGGGGTCAGCTGACCCGCATGGCGCCGGCCGCCCCCGGAAGCGGCGACGAGGACGTGGTGCGGCAGTTCGTCGGAGAGTTCCACCGCGTCAGCAGCGGCGAACCGTACCTCGCCCTGCTGATGGCGAATGAAAGCGCACGGGACACCGAGCGGCTGGACTACCTCTTCCAGCGGTACGTCGAGCCGACGCTGGCCCGCGTGGTGCCCAGCATCGAGAGGCTGATGACCTCCGGGCGCATGGCCCGGGTCTCCATCGACCTCGTGTTCTCCGCCATCATCACTCCGGTGTCAGGACTGGTGCAGGAGCCGTTCGCCCGGCGGTTGGGCCGCATCGAGCACCTGACGCAGGCGGACCGTCTCGCCAGGGCGGAGGCCCTGGCCGGACTGGTGATGGACGGCCTGCTGGCCTCGGGCGACGCAGAGCGCCGGTAGCGGGATGCTGGACGACTCGCCGCGTTCGCTCTCGGGGCGGGGCGCAGGTGCAACGCCGCAGGCAGTGAGGTCCGTTGAAACCACCCGGCGGCCTCCGTCGTCGGCGCCGGGCCCTTGAGCCGCCACGAGCACTGCCCACCCGATCGCAACAGACAGCCGGCGCTCTCCTGGGAACTCCCCAGCGCACGGGCCCGAGGCAAGAGGTGGTTCGAAGCGTGCGGACGATGACTCACATGGTCGTCCGCTCGAAGGCGTCGGCACTCTGCTGGCGTGGGCCGGACGCCCGGGTTTCGCCGGGCGTCCGGTGTCGCTCCGGGGAGCGAGCCCTACGCCTGTGACTCGTTCTTCGTGAGCATGTCGCGAATGACCGCGGCGACGATGATGAGCGCGGTGAGGGTGGCGGTGGAGATCAGCTGGGAACGCGCATCGTCGTCGGTGCACATCAGGGCGAGGACGCCGGCCATGCCGGCCACGGCGGTCCAGCTCAGCCAGGGGTGGCCCCACATGCGCACGGTCGGGGTCTGGCCGGGGGTGCGGTTCGCGAGGTGGCGCAGACGGATCTGGGACAGCGCGATGGCCATCCAGATCACCAGGACCATGGCCCCCAGCGTGTTGAGCAGGAAGGGCAGGACGTGGTCGGGGGCGAAGACGTTGAGGATGACGGTGACGAAGCCGAAGGCGACGGAGGCGAGGACGGCGCGGCGGGGTACGCCGGCGGTGGAGACGTGCAGCAGGCCCCGGGGAGCCTCGCCGCGCTGAGCCAGGGAGAAGCCGATGCGGGAGGCGCCGTAGAGGTTGGAGTTGAGCGCGGAGAGCAGGGAGGTGAGCACGACGACGTTCATCAGCTGCGCGGCGGCCGGGATGCCGATGCGGTCCAGGACGGCGACGAAGGGGCTGGTGGTGGCGGAGGCGGAGTCCCAGGGCAGCAGCAGCACCATGAGGGCCACGGAGCCGATGTAGAACAGCAGCAGGCGGGCGACGACCGTGCGGGTGGTCTTCCGGAGGGCTTCTCTGGGGTTGGCGGACTCGGCCGCCGCGATGGTGACGAGTTCCACGCCGCCGAAGGCGAAGACGACGGCGAGCAGGCCGGTCATCACGCCGCTGACGCCGTTCGGGAGGAAGCCGCCGTGGCCGGTGAGGTTGGTCAGGCCCACGGCGTGGGTGTCGGGCAGCAGGCCGAAGACGGCGAGGGCGCCGAGGACGAGGAAGCCGACGACGGCGGTGACCTTGACGGCGCCGAACCAGAACTCGAACTCGCCGAAGCGTCCGACGTCGAAGAGGTTGACGACGGTGAGGGCGGCCATGGAAGCCAGGACGAACACCCACTGGGGAACGCCCGGCAGCCAACTGTGGGCGATGGCACCCGCTCCCGTCGCCTCGGCAGCCACCACGACCACGAGCCCGGACCAGTACAGCCAGCCGATGGTGAAGCCCGCCCAGCGTCCGAAGGCCTTCTCGGCGTAGACGGAGAAGGACCCGCTGCTGGGCTGGTCGACCGCCATCTCGGCGAGCATGCGCATGACGAGCACCATGAGCAGGCCGGCCACGCAGTAGGAGATGAGGATGCCGGGCCCGGCGGCGTGGATGCCCGCTCCGGCGCCGAGGAAGAGACCGGCGCCGATGACGCCGCTGATCGCCAGCATGGTGACGTGGCGCTGCTTGAGGCCGGTGCCCAGGGCGGCGGCGCCGGGCTCGGAACTGTCCCTTCGCGGCAGGTCTGCGCGCGGGGCTGTGTTGCTGTCGGTCGTCTTGCGGAATGCCATGGGATGGCTCCTTCGCAAAAGGGCGAGGTGATGGAGGGACGAGGCGCGGTCCCGCGCCACGGCGGCGCGGGCCGGGCAAGCGGTCGGACCGCAACGGGGCACGACGAGCGGCTGACCGGAGTCCGGAGTGTGGATGCGGGTGGCTGCCCGTTGGTCTGGGCGTACTCGTCGAACGCGCGGTGAGCGGCGTACTGGTGGAACCGGGTGGGTGCGACCCGCTTGAAGGTGAGAAGGACGTCGACGAAGGGTTGACCGAGGGTTTCGGTGGGCTGGGCGTCGGACTCAGGGACGGGACGGGCCTGGCCGAGGTCGGTGGGGGGCTTGGCGACCTCAAGGCGGGCACGGCAATAATTTGGAGCCGAACGATACGGATGGGGTGAGGTGCCCGCAAGAGGGTCGGGCGAAGTTGCCCGGTCGCAGGCGTGGTCGAAGGTCGTGTGCTTGGGGCCTGCGGGGCCGCTTGAGGTGTCAGGGCGTCGGCTGCGCTCGTGGTCGGGCCGACGGCGGGGTCGCCGGCTGTCGGTGTGTCGCGTGTGCACCGGGTCCGTGCCGGAGGTAGTGCCGAGATCCTCCTGCCCGGCGAGCGGCGGCCGCTGCCCGCTGAGGCCGGAGGCGTGGGCGATCGATCGAACGTTTGACTCTAAATAAATCGCGGAACCAAGTCTCTTGACCTCGCGGCGCGCCCGCTGCTACTTATTTGGGGTCAAATGAGAGGGGGTGGGGGAGATGACCGGCGAGTCCGAAGCGGTTCTCCTCTCAGGGGTGGCAGGGCCGGCGATCCGGTCTCTCCGCGGAGCAGGGCCCGGACACCGGTCGCGTGTCGGCCCGGTACCTCAGCCTCACTGACGAGGCTGTTCCGGCGGACAGCCCGGACTCCCTCTCCGTCCTCCTGATCATTGACCGACGGGACGGTCCGCCGGCTGTGCGACCCGCCCGCCAGACCCCGGTGAAGCCGCGGTCGACAAACGATGGCCTCAGGCGCCTGGAAGGCGCAGACCTCGTGAAACGCGGTGGATCCGCGGGACCGGGGTGTACCGCACACCCAGTCGGCCGAGGCCGCGACGAAGACCCGCGACACGCCGGTTGCCGCCGTCGCGAAGCGAACGCCGCAGGCCGGGGCGAGGCGGAGCGTGCGGCGTAAGCCGCCGCACCGTTCGACGTACCGGATCGGCTCCACCTTCCACCGAGGGCGAGACCCCGCGTCAGCCCTCGTCATGGTCGAAAGGAAACCCGTGTCACCCGCGAACGACAACGCCCCCGCACACCTGCCCCCCGATGGTGCTTCCGCCGACAGGCCGATCCCGGAGCCGTTGAACGGGCTGGGGCATGTAGGTCTGCACGTGGCCGATCTCCAGGGCACCGCGGACTGGTACCAGGAGTACCTGGGCTTCGAGCCCGCCGAGCAGTTCACGGTCCCGAGCCTGGGCGCACGCGTCCAGATGATGCGCGTCGCGGGTATGACGCTCGAACTGGTCGAACTACCCCGATCGGACCCGCACCCCCGCAGCTGGCGCCCACACGTCGAAGCCCTGACGCTCCGTGGATTCGGGCACCTCTGTTTCAACGTGGCCGACTGCGAAGCGGCGTTCCACAGGCTTCGTGCGCGTGGAGTGGAGTTCAACACCGGACCGAAGCACTGGCCGGAGCTCGGATTCACCAACGCGCACTTCCATGACAACGAGGGAAACGATCTGGAGATCATCTCCTATTCGGTGTCCGAATGAGCACGGGACTATGTGACGAGAGGCCGCTGTGACCGCCACCACCAACACCACCTACCCGATCGGAAAAGACGTGGAAATCCCTGCGATCGGCCTGGGTACCTGGCCGTTGAAGGGACACGTCGCCGAGGACGCCGTCCGTTACGCCTTGAGTCAGGGGTACCGCTTGGTGGACACGGCATCCGCGTACGAGAACGAACGTGAGGTCGGGCGCGGCCTCCGAAGCTCCGGCGTGCCGCGCAGCGACGTGTTCGTGACCACGAAGCTGGGCAATTCCCACCACGGCCGCGAGGAGACGCTACGAGCGTTCGACCGGTCGCTGTCCGAACTCGGCCTGGACCATCTTGATCTCTATCTGATCCACTGGCCCGTTCCGGCGCTCGACCTCTATGTCGAGACCTGGCGAACGCTGGCAGAGCTGCAGCAGGAGGGACGCGTCCGCGCCATCGGCGTGTCGAACTTCAAGCCCGCACACCTGCGCCGTCTCGTCGAGGAGACCGGCGTCGTACCCGCGGTCAACCAGATCGAGCTCAACCCACTGACGAACAGGGCCGCGGAGCGGGAGTATCACCAGGAGAACGGAATCCTCACACAGTCCTGGAGCCCGCTCGGCCCGGGGACCGGTCTTCTCGACTCGGAGGTGATCACCGGAATCGCACGTGCCCACCACAGGACGCCCGGACAGGTGATCCTGCGCTGGCACCTGCAGCTCGGTCTGTCCGCCACGCCGAAGTCCGCTTCACCCGAGCGGATCACCCAGAACCTGCAGGTCTTCGACTTCACCCTCTCCGACTCGGAGGTCCACGCGATCACCGCGCTGGACACCGGCGAGACGGTACCGATGGATTCCGACCTGCCACTCGGTGGCATGCCGCGCCAGAACACCTGAGCGTGTCGCGGACCGAGCCTGGCGGGCGGGGCGGGGGCGTCCACAGGCCGTGGGCGGGTCGGTCCGGGCGGCTGCCGAGGATGCCCGTGATCAGGAGAGCCCCGATCGGCAGAGCCCTGATCACTCGCCGCGTCGGCGACCGGCCGGGCGGCCTCGCCCGGTACGGGGCGGCCCGGCAGGTGGCCGCCTCGGCCCCGGTCGGGTCCGCGGTCGGCTGGACGGTCCGCTCGCCCGGGACGTGCCGGAAGCCGGTGCACGCCCGGGGCCGCGGGTGCGTCCCGTGGGCGGACGGTGAGCCGGCCGCGCCCGCGGGCGTCGCGGATGTGGTGACCGTCCTGCCTGCGCGCCGGAGGCGACGCGCCCGGTACTCCGTGGCCGTCAGCGCGGCCAGGGGGATGCCGTGGAACCGACGGCGCTGGAAGCCGATTCCGCCGCCCGCACCCGGCGCGCCGCCACCGTGAAGGCAGGCGACGGGCGGGTGGTCGGTTGCGGCATCGGGTATCTCCGAAGGAGCGTTCGCCGAGCGAGGCGCACCAGGGTGATCAGGGGCGGCCCAGAAGACTGTCCGCGACGTGCCGCAGATGGCTGTGCATGGCGTCCTGGGCGCCTGCGGGGTCGCGGTCGCGCAGGGCCTCGACGATCGCGGTGTGCTCGGAGTGGTAGCAGCGCAGGCGCTCGGGCGTGGAAGTGCGGCGTTTGAGGCTGCCCCAGATCGGCAGGGCGCGGGCCGTGTTCAGGACGTCGAACATGCTCATCAGGAGGCCGTTGTGCGCCGCCTGCGCGATGGCGTGGTGGAGTCGGGTGTCCCAGGTCTCGAAATCCCGGTAGTCGTCGCATCGGCCGCCGCGGTCGAGGCAGTGCGCGATGCGGTCCAGGTCGGCCTGGGTGGCGACGCCGGCGGCCAACGCGGCGACCGGAGGCTCGATCAGCAGCCGGACCTGCATGATCTCGGTAGGGCTGGTGTCGGCCGGAGCCCCTTCGACGGACGGCAGCGCGGCCTCTGTGAGGAAGGTGCCGCGTCCCACGTGACGGACGACCAGGCCCTCCTCCTCCAGCGCGTCCAGGGCGCGGCGGACGGCGCTGCGGGGCGCGGCGAAGCGTTCGACCAGGGTGCGCTCGGTGGGCAGTCGGGCGCCAGGCCCCAGGGTGCCGCTGCGCAGTCCGTCGCGCACGAAAGTCCGCAGCGAGTGCTCGACGCTCATCACCGCATCATGGTAGCCAATGAACCAATCGAGACCAATCTTCGGTTGAAAAGGCAATGGTCGAATCTCTGGACAGGAGAGACGTGCGAGTCATACAGTGACGGCGCAATATTGGTTCGATTGGTTCAGATTGGTCATATTGTGAAGCTGGTGACCCTCTCCTCCGCGGACTCCACCGGGGCCGAACGACGCGTGGGCGTCCTCGACAGCGAACGCCGGGTCGTCCATGACGCCACCGGTCTGCTCCCGCCCGGTACCGGGATGCTGGAGCTGATCGAGAGGTGGCACGAGCTGGGGCCGGTGCTGCGGGACGCGGCCGGCGACCGCGCCGTGCTGCCGCTGGACTCGGTGCGGCTGCTGGCGCCGATCCCCGTCCCCCGCCGCAACCTGTTCTGCGTCGGCAAGAACTACCGTGACCACGCTGTGGAGTTCGGGCGCAGTGGCTACGACACCCCGAGCCGCTCCGAGGCTCTGCCCGACAGACCGATCGTCTTCAGCAAGGCGACGACATCGGTCACCGGACCCGGCGCCGGCATCGATCCGCACCCCGGCGTCACGGCGGAGCTCGACTACGAGGGTGAGCTCGCCGTGATCATCGGTCGTGGCGGGCGGGGGATCTCCCGGGAGCGTGCCTTCGACCACGTGTGGGGCTACACGATCGTCAATGACGTGACAGCCCGCGACCTGCAACGCGACCACAAGCAGTGGCTGCTGGGCAAGTCACTGGACACCCACTGCCCCATGGGCCCCTACGCGGTCACCGCGGACGAGGTAACCGACGTGACCGCCCTGCGGGTCGAGACCACGGTCAACGGTGAGCTGCGGCAGAGCGCCCAGGTCAAGGACCTGATCTTCGACATCCCGGAGCTGATCGCCACGATTTCGGCAGGCACCACTCTGCTGCCCGGGGACCTGATCGCCACCGGCACTCCGGCCGGTGTCGGGATCGGATTCGACCCGCCCAGGTTCCTCGGCACAGGCGATCTGGTCGAGGTGAGCATCACCGGACTGGGCACGTTGCGCAACCGAGTCGGCGCAGAGCGATGACCGGCGAGGCGAACGTGAACGTCAACGGCAGGACGCTGGCGGTCGAGGTCGACGGGCAGGGACCGGCGGTCCTGATGGTGCACGGTCTGGGCGGCACGTCGAACTTCTACCAGGTACAGGCGGACGCCCTGGCCGAGCGCTTCCGGGTGATCCGGGTCGACTCGGCAGGGGCGGGACGCTCGCCCGTCGCGGAGGACATCAGCGTCGAGAGCCATGCCGAGGACCTGGCCGCGGTCCTCGACGAACTGGACGTGCCCACGGCCGCGGTCGTCGGGCACTCGATGGGCACCCTCGTGGTCCGCGCCCTGGCCGCCCGCCACCCCGGCAAGGTCTCCGCGCTGGCGCTGCTCGGCGCCGTACGGGTGCCGAGCGACGCGGTACGACAGGCCCAGCGCGACCGTGCTGCCGTGCTGCGCGAACGGGGGACCGCCGCGGTGGCACCCGGAGTCGTCGCGGGCGCCCTGTCCGAGGCGACCCGCGGCGAACGGCCGGAGGTCGCCGCCTTCGTCCGTGAGCTCGTCATGCGCCAGGACCCCGAGGGATACGCCCGCAACTGTGAGGCCCTGGCCGCCGCCACCGCCCCCGGCCCGATCGATCCCGCGCTGCCGCTGCTGTTGGTCACCGGCGAACAGGACCGGGTGGGTCCCCCGGAGGCCAGCGCCGAACTCGCCGCCGCCCACGGCAACGCCACCCTGGCGATCCTCTCCGGCGTCGGCCACTGGACGGCTCTGGAAGCCGCCCGCCCCACCACCGAACACCTCCTGAAATTCCTCTGAGCCGCGCTCGACACCCCCCGGGGTGCCGTCGTCACAAGTCACCAGGAGCACTGCCATGCCCATCCCACCGCACAAGACCCTCTTCCGCGATGTCAAGATCCTGGACTCCACCGGCGACGCCCCCTATCAGGGCGACGTACTCGTCGACCACGACCGCATCGCCGCCGTGGGCACGGTCGACTCGGCGCACGCCGGTGACGCACGGGTGATCGAGGGGCGCGGCCGTACCCTGATGTCCGGGCTGTGCGACGCGCACACCCACTTCAGCTGGAACAACAGCGCCGACCTGGACGGCCTGGGCACCATGCCGGTCGAGGAGCACCTGCTCTTCTCCATCGAGTCCGCCCGCACCTACCTCGACTCCGGCTACACCATGTGTGTGGGCGCCGCCTCCGCCAAGGACCGCCTGGACGTGGTGTGCCGCGACGCGATCGACGCCGGCCGCATCCCCGGCCCGCGTTACCTGGCCAACGGTCCGGAGATCGCGGTCACCGGCGGCGCGCTGATCAAGTCGATCACCAAGTTCGCCGACGGTCCCGAGGGCATGCGCAAGGCGGTCCGGGAGCTGATCGACCTGGGCGTGGACCAGATCAAGCTGTCCATGACCGGCGAGGAGATCACCGGGTCACAGCGCGCCGAGGACACCTACTTCTCCGACGAGGAGGTCGCGGCCGCCGTCACCGAGGCCCACCGCCGCGGCAAGCGAGTCTGCGCCCACGCGCGCAGCGCCGAGAGCGTCAAGATGTGCGTGCGTCACCACGTCGACATCATCTATCACGCCAGCTTCACCGACGAAGAGGGCATGGACCTGCTGGAGGCCAACAAGGACTGGGTGTTCGTCGCGCCCGGTATCAACTGGCTGATCGCCACCCTCTACGAGGCCGAGTCGTTCGGGTTTCCCCAGGAGGCCGCCGAGGCCGTCGGTTACAAGCGCGAACTGGAGATCGCCGTCGAGGGGCTGCGGGAGATGCACCGCCGCGGCATCCGCATCCTGCCCGGTGGCGACTACGGCTTCGCCTGGACACCGCACGGCACCTACGCCCGCGACCTTCAGCACTTCGTCGAACGCCTCGGCTTCACCCCGATGGAGGCGATTCTGTCGGCCACCGCGCTGGGCGGCGACATCATGCTCCGCTCCCACGAACTCGGCAAGGTCCGGCCCGGTTACCTCGCCGACCTGATCCTGGTCGACGGTGACCCCCTCGCCGACATCACCGTCCTGCAGGACCACGACAGGCTGCACTACATCATGAAGGACGGGCGCTTCCACAAGGAACAGCAACCGGCGGTCAGGTGATCACCGCCGGGCGGCGGCCATCGCGCGGCGTGTCGTCGATGGTGACGCAGGCCGCGGGCATGGCCGCCTTCCGCGGACGCGACAGCGCGTGACCTCCATGCCCGGCCCGGCACGACGCCGCGCCGGGCATCGTGGTCACGTCGGAGACGGGGTTTCCCACATGCGGACACGGCGGCGACGCGGCGAGTGCCACCGTGTGTGCCATCCGTTCGTGATCGATCGGGCCGGTCCGGCCGGGGGCCGGACGTCTTCTCGCCGCCCGTGTCGGCACGGCCGCGGCCAGGTCGACGGCTGGTGCCCCGCGGAGACCGGACCTGCGCTTTCGGCCTGCCGGGGTCTCGCGTTCGCGGCCGGCGGACGTCGGCCGGGTGACATGGAACCGGGTGCCGACCGCGTCTGGGCCGGCCGGGATGCGCGAGCGGCCTGCCGTCGTGATCGGTAGGGAAGGCCACGCCGTCCGGACCGTGCCGCGGGGCGGGTAGCCGCTTAGAGGTCGTCGATGACCGGTTCGGTGCGCATGCGGCCGGTGATCGGTCGGCCCGCCTGGACGGGCTGTGGCCCTACGGTTCGGTGGCGTCCCGCCAGTTGGTGCAGCGGATCAAGGCGCCGGAATCCGCAGGTCATCGGCGCATCGGCGCATCGGCGCGGCTCCGGGCCGCGCATGGCGCTGACGGCAGGCCTGCGTCTTCACGACAGACCCGGGAGCCGTCTCCCCGGGGCCTACGCGCGGCTTCCCGGGACGCGAGCAAGGTCGCTTACGCCATGAAGCGGAACACGATCTACGGCTTCGCCCGGTTCCTGGCGCGCGTGGTGTGGATGGCGGCGGCGAGCAGGACGACCACGGTGAGTGCGGCGGTGGAGAGCAGTTGGGTGAGTGCGTCGTCGTCGGTGCACATCAGGGCGAGGACACCAGTCATGCCGGCCAGGGCCGTCCAGCTCAGCCAGGGGTGGCCCCACATACGTGTGGTCAGGTCCCGCCCGGTGCGGTCCGCGGATCGGCGCAGGCGGAGCTGGGACAGCGCGATGCCGATCCACACGACCAGGATGATGGCGCCGATCGTGTTGAGCAGGAAGGGCAGGACGCGGTCGGGGGCGAGGAAGTTGAGGATGACGGCGACGAAGCCGAAGGCGACGGAGGCGAGGACGGCGCGCCGGGGTACCCCGGTGGCGGAGACGTGCAGCAGGCCCCGGGGGGCGTCGCCGCGCCGAGCGAGGGAGAAGGCCATGCGGGAGGCGCCGTAGAGGTTGGAGTTGAGCGCGGAGAGCAGGGAGGTGAGCACGACGACGTTCATCAGTCCCGCGGAGGCGGGGATGCCGATGCGCTGGAGGACGGAGACGAAGGGGCTGGTGGTGGCGGAGGCGGAGTCCCAGGGCAGCAGCAGCACCATGAGGGCCACGGAGCCGATGTAGAACAGCAGCAGCCGGACGATGACGGTGCGAGTGGCCCTGCGGACGGCGTCGGAGGGGTCGGGGGCCTCGGCCGCGGCGATGGTGACGAGTTCCATGCCGCCGAAGGAGAAGACGACGGCGAGCAGGCCGGTCATCACGCCGCTGACGCCGTTCGGGAGGAAGCCGCCGTGGCCGGTGAGGTTGGTCAGGCCCACGGCGTGGGTGTCGGGCAGCAGGCCGAAGACGGCGAGGGTGCCGAGGACGAGGAAGGCGACGACGGCGGTGACCTTGACGGCGCCGAACCAGAACTCGAACTCGCCGAAGCGTCCGACGTCGAAGAGGTTGACGACGGTGAGGGCGGCCATGGAGGCCAGGACGAACACCCACTGGGGAACGCCCGGCAGCCAGCTGTGGGCGATGGCGGCGGCTCCCGTCGCCTCGGCCGCGACCACGACGACGAGCAGCCACCAGTACAGCCAGCCGATGGTGAAGCCCGCCCAGCGTCCGAAGGCCTTCTCGGCGTAGACGGAGAAGGATCCGCTGCTGGGCTGGGCGACGGCCATCTCGGCGAGCATGCGCATGACGAGGACCATGAGCAGGCCGGCCAGGCAGTAGGAGATGAGGATGCCGGGTCCGGCGGTGCGGATGCCCGCTCCGGCGCCGAGGAAGAGACCGGCGCCGATGGCTCCGCTGATCGCCAGCATGGTGACGTGGCGCCGTTTGAGGCCGGTGCCCAGGGCGGCGGCGCCGGGCTCGGGACAGTCCTCCTTGGGCGGGTCGGCCGGCCGGGGTGTGCTGCTGTCGGTCGGTGTGCGGAATGCCATCGGGTGATTCCTTCGCAGGAGGGGAAGGCGGGCGAAGCGACACGGCGTCTTGCGACGCGGGGAGGGCCGCGAAGGGCCGCTTGTGCGGGTTTGCGGGGCCGGGGAAGGGGTGTTCAGGGCATGCCGGGGCGAGGCGTGGCGCCGTCGGCCGGGCAGCGAGGGCGGACCGCGTCAGGACACGCCGAGCAGTGGGGGTGGGTGAGGTGGTGGCGGGTGGCCGTCAGTTGATCTGGGCGTACTCGCGGAACTCCCAGTCGGTGACGTACTGCCGGAACCTGGCGAGCTCGTCCCGCTTGAACGTGAGGAAGGCGTCGACGAAGGGCTTGCCGAGTGCGCCGGTGAGCTCGTCGTCCGCTTCGAGGGCGTCCAGGGCCTGGCCGAGGTCGGTGGGCAGCTGGGCGGCGGTGGTGGTGTCGGCGGCGTAGCCGGTCGCCGGGGCGGGGGGTTCCGCGGCGGCGCCAATGCCGAGCCGGATCGCGGCCAGGAGGCCGGCGACGGCGAGATAGGGGTTGGCCGTGGCATCGCCGAGGCGGACCTCCAGCCGGGTGGCGGCACCCCGTTCCGGCGGGATGCGGACCAGGGCGTTGCGGTTGTCCAGACCCCAGTTGATCAGCCACGGAGCCGTGGTGTCCGGGCCGAACCGCTTGTAGGAGTTGACGGTGGGGTTGAGCAGGGCGGAAAGCGCCGGCGCGTGCGCGAGGACGCCTGCCAGGGCGTACCGGGCGGTGGCCGACATGCCGTGGGCCTCGTGGGGGGCGTCGAAGGCGTTCACCCCGTCCGGGCCGACGAGGGAGACGTGCAGGTGGAACCCCGACCCGCCGCCGTCGTTGAACGGTTTGGCCATGAACGTCGCCAGCCGCCCTTCGGCGCGGGCGAGCTCCTTGACCGCGGCCTTGAACCAGAAGGCCCGGTCCGCGGCGTCCAGTGCCTCGGAGTGATTGAGGTTGATCTCGAACTGGCCGCCGTCGAACTCGCGGTTGCCGCCGCTCACGTCCAGGCCGAGGGCGTGCAGGGCACGCACCGTGCGCAGGAGGTGCCCGTCCGGGTCTCCCTTGCGGCCGGTCGTGTAGACGTTGCCCGGTTCGGGCGCGTAGCGCCGCCACCCGGTGGCCGAGCCGGTGTCACGTTCGAGCAGGACGTACTCCAGCTCCGGTCCGACCTGTGGGCTCAGGCCTGTCTCGGCCAGGGACGCCAGGACCTGCCGCAGCAGGTCCCTGGGGGATTCCGGCACGCTACGCCCGGTGGCCGGGTCCCGGACGTCCCCGATGCACCAGGCGACGTTCGGCTCCCACGGCAGTGGGACGACGGTGTCCAGGTCCGGACGTACCACGATGTCCGGCATGCCGGCCTCAAGGCCGCCGGCGATGTCGGAGTGATCGCCTCGGGCGGCCGTGTGGTACACGGCGCGGCTGAAGGCGAGGCCGTGCCCGGCCGCGTGCGGCAGATGATGGAGCAGGATGTCCCGGCTTCGGTCGGAACCCATGAGGTCCGGGTAGGCGACTCGGAGGACGTCGACGCCCTGGGCGCCGAGCGACTCCATCACCTCTTCGACCTGGGGCTCTGTCTGGGGACTCATGGAAACTCCAGGGGTGCGGCGACACATGTCATTCTGCGCGGATTCACCCGCCCGGCATGGGGCGTCTCGCGGTCCGCTCGGGGATCCGGGCAGATTATTTGATGCCAAACGATAAAAGTCGGATGGGTGTCTCACAAGAGGGCGGCGCGGATTCGTGCGGTTCCGGGTGAAGCCGGAGCCGCCGGGGATCGGGGCCTCCGGGATATATTTGGGCGCAAACAAGCAGGTCGGCGGCGTGCGCCGCCCCCGACGCACAGGAGGAGCATGATGCCCCCGCTCCATCGATCCATCGCCGAGACCGAGCGGGCCGTGCGGCGACGACTGGGCGGCTTGACCCTCCAGCACGAGGCCATGGCCGCCGTGGCCAACGTCCACCGCGCCGCGGCGGCCGTCCGGCAGCACCTGGAGAACTCCGTACTGCGGCCGCACGAGCTGACGTGGACCGGGTTCGTGGTGCTGTGGGTGCTGTGGATCTGGGACCAGCAGGAGACCTGGTCGGTCGCGGAGGAGGCGGGCATCTCCAAAGGAACCCTGACCGGTATCTCGCGCACCCTCGAAGGGCGCGGTCTCGTGGCCCGCTCCACCCATCCCGAGGACGGTCGCCGGGTCCTGCTCTCGCTCACCCCCGAAGGGGAGCGGCTCATGGAGGAGCTCTTCCCGGCGTTCAACGCGGAGGAGGCGTTCGTCTCGGGCTCGCTCAGCCCGGAGCAGTGCCTACAGCTCGCCGACAGTCTGCGCGCCATAGTCAGCCGGCTCGAGGAGCACGGCGAGAAGCGCAGGCGGGAACTGCTCGACGGTGAGAACCTCCCTCCGAGGCGCTCCGGTCGTCGCCCGCGGGCGTAGTGCGGGTCGGTGCCGGGTGTGGGTGCCATCGGCGGCTGCCCGCACCCGGTACCACCGGCCGCGTGACGTGACGTGATGCGGCGTCCGGCCCGGTCGACGACGGCTCCGTCGCCCCCCTGGGGGCGCGTGTGCTCCGATCGGAATGACTGCTCGGCCCCCTTGACCCGGGCCTGCCTTACGAGCTATTCATTTGGAGTCAAATGATTTGGAGGTAAGGTCATGGCTCGCGAGACCGAAGCGGCTGTCATCTCCGGGGTTTCCGTCGACACCCGGCACTGGATCGGCGGCCGACGTGTCGCTTCCGCCGGAACGTTCACCGACCACTCGCCCATCGACGGCAGCCCTCTCGGTGAGATCGCCCGAGGCGGCCCCGCCGAAGCGCGGGCCGCTGTCGCCGCTGCCAAGGAGGCCTTCCCGGCCTGGGCCGCCACCCCCCGTGCCGAGCGCGCCCGTATCCTGAACGCCATCGCCGACGGCGTCGAGAAGCGGCTCGAAGAGCTGGCGATCGTCGAGACCACGGACAACGGCGCGCTGCTCCGCTCCCACCGGCGCGGAGTCATGCCCCGCGTCGCGCACAACTTCCGGTTCTTCGCGGACTGGCTGCTGAGGCTCGACCACGAGGACTTCGAGACCCGCGGCCACCGCAACCACGTGAGCTGGGACCCGGCCGGGCCGACGGTGCTGATCACCCCGTGGAACGCGCCGCTGATGCTGGCCACCTGGAAGGTCGCCCCAGCCCTCGCCGCCGGGAACACCGTGATCCTCAAGCCCGCCGAGTGGTCCCCGCTCACCGCCTCCCTCCTCGCCGACATCGCGGCCGAGGCCGGGCTGCCGGCCGGGGTGCTCAACGTCGTGCAGGGCTATGGGGCCGAGATCGGCGACGCGCTCACCTCGCACCCGGACGTGCGCCGGATCAGCTTCACGGGCTCGGTGCCGACCGCCGGGCGCATCGCCGCCTCCGCCGCCGCCAACCTCACCCCGCTCAGCCTCGAACTCGGCGGCAAGTCGCCGCTGCTGGTCTTCGCCGACGCCGACCTGGACCTCGCCGTGGACCTGGCGGTGGAGCAGTACGACAACGCAGGCCAGGTCTGTCTCGCGGCCTCCCGGTTCCTGGTGGAGGAGACGGTCGCCGAGGAGTTCACGCGCCGTTTCGTCGAGAAGGCCGCGGCACTGAAGCAGGGTGACCCGCGTGACGAGGCCACCGACGTCGGGCCCAACATCCATCCGCGTCAGCTGGAGAAGATCGACGGGTTCGTGCAGCGGGCGCTCGCCGCCGGTGCCCGTGCCGTCATCGGCGGGCACCGGGGCGACGGCCAGTTCTACGCGCCGACCCTCCTCGCCGACGTCGCCCAGGACTCGGAGATCGTCCAGGAGGAGGTCTTCGGGCCCGTTCTCACCCTCCAGACCTTCGGCACCGAGGAGGAGGCGGTCCGGCTCGCCAACGACACCCGGTTCGGGCTCGCCGCCACCCTCGCCACCGGCGACGCCGAGCGTGCCGAGCGGGTCACCGCACAGCTCGTCGCCGGCACCGTGTGGGTCAACTGCTTCTTCGTCCGCGACCTCCAGGCCCCCTTCGGCGGCTCCCGCCAGTCGGGTGTCGGCCGGGAGGGCGGGACCTGGAGCTTCGACTTCTACTGCGACCTGAAGAACACCGTGACCGCGCCGACCGGATGGACGAACCATGGGTGAGATCGTCGGGGCGGGTCTCCTCGCCCACGTCCCCACCATCGTGCTGCCGGAGGCGGACCGGCTCGAGCTCAACGAGGGCAAGGAGATCACCCTCGTCACCGGACTGCGTGAGCTGCGCAGGGATGTCTTCACGCGCGACGACTACGACACCGTCGTCGTCCTCGACTCGCACTGGGCGACGACCGTCGAGTTCGTCGTCACGGCCCAGCAGCGCCGGGCCGGGCTGTTCACCTCCGAGGAGCTGCCGCGGGGGATGTGCCGGATGCCGTACGACTATCCCGGCGACCCCGAACTCGCCCGGAACATAGAGAAGTTCGCGGACAAGCACGGTACCTGGATCACCGCGATCGAGGACGACTACCTGCCGGTCTACTACGCCACCATCAACCTCTGGAAGTTCCTGGGGGAGGGGCTGCCGGACAAGCGGTGGGTGACGATCGGGGTCTGCCAGACCGGTGACATGGAGGACCATCTGCGGCTCGGGCGGGCGCTCGCCGACGGTATCGCCGCCACCCCCGGCCGCAGGGTCCTGCTGATCGCCTCCGGTGCCCTTTCGCACACCTTCTGGCCGTTGCGGGAGATCCGTGACCACGAGGCCAGCGATCCGGTGCACATCCGTACGCCCGAGGCCCGGGAGGCGGACCACGAGCGGATCGCCTGGTTCAAGGAGGGCCGCCACGACAAGGTCCTGGACACCATGGACGCGTTCTGGAAGGTCAAGCCGGAGGCGAAGTTCTTCCACTACCTGATGATGGCCGGCGCCCTCGGCGAGCAGGCCTGTACCGCCCCGGCCCGTCAGTACGGGGAGTACGAGAACTCCGTCGGCACCGGCCAGGTCCACCTCTGGTTCGACCGGCCCGCCGACGGCTGGACCGGCCCGGACACGCCCGCGGCAGCTGTCGCACCTCACCATCCCCACCGCCGCTAGGAAGGCCGCCATGTCCGAATACCGCCGCATCCTCCTCGACGGCGCCGCCGTCCAGGTCACCGTCGACGGGGACGAACTCGTCGCCGGGGACGGCCGCCGCGTCAAGACCGAGGAGGCGCAGCACCTGCCGCCGGTCGTCCCGTCCAAGGTGATCGCCGTCCACCTCAACCACCAGAGCCGCGTGGACGAGTTCGGGATCCATCTCCCGGCCACCCCCACCTACTTCCACAAGCCGACCTCCGCCCTCAACTCCCACAAGGGCGCGATCGTGCGCCCCGAGGGCTGCAAGTGGCTCAACTACGAGGGCGAGGTCGCCATCGTCATCGGCACGACCGCACGGAACATCTCCCCCGAGGAGGCGGGGGAGTACATCGCCGGTTACACCGTGGCCAACGACTACGGGCTGCACGACTTCCGTGACACCGACGCCGGTTCGATGCTCCGTGTGAAGGGCTCCGACACCCTGTGCCCGCTCGGCCCCGGTCTGGTCACCGACTGGGACTTCCGCGGCAAGAGCCTGCGCACGTACGTCAACGGGCAGGTCGTGCAGGACGGTTCGACGGACGAGATGCAGTGGGACATGCACTACCTCGTCGCCGACATCGCCCGCACCATCACCCTCTACCCCGGTGATGTGCTGCTGTCCGGCACGCCCGCCAACTCCCGCCCGGTGCAGCCCGGTGACGTCGTCGAGGTCGAGGTCGAGGGCCTCGGGCGGCTCACCAACCACATCGTCACCGGTCCCACGCCCGTCCGCACCGACGTCGGCGCCCAGCCCACCGAGTCCGAGGAGGTCCTCTCCACGGCCCTCGGCGGCGACTGGGAGTTCCGCGGCATCCGCCCGCCCCGCCGCTGAGCGCGCACCCCGTCGAGTCGATACGCAAGACAAGGAGAAGTGACGGCATGGATCTGACAAAGTGGCTCACCGCGGCGGTCGAGAAGAACGCCGATTGGGCGAAGACCTTCGGCCCCTACGAACCGCACCCGGCCCTGGCCGTGGACGACACCCGGTTCGCCGCCGCGTTCGAGACCTTCACCGAACGGATCAAGGACAACTACCCCTTCTTCCACCCCCGCTACGCGGGCCAGATGCTCAAGCCGCCGCACCCGGCAGCCGTCGTGGGTTACACGACCGCGATGCTGATCAACCCCAACAACCACGCCCTCGACGGCGGTCCGGCCACCGCCGCGATGGAGCGTGAGGTCGTCCAGCAGCTGGCCACCATGTTCGGCTACGACACGCACCTGGGACACCTCACCACCAGCGGGACCATCGCCAATCTCGAAGCCCTCTTCGTCGCCCGCGAACTGCACCCCGGCAGGGGCGTCGCCTATAGCACCGAGGCCCACTACACACATGGCCGGATGTGCGGTGTCCTCGGTGTGGAAGGCTTCCCCGTGCCCACCGACGACCTCGGCCGCATGGACATGGACGCGCTGGAGGAACTGCTGCGCGGCGGGCAGGTCGGAACGGTGGTGCTGACCACCGGGACGACCGGGCTCGGTGCGATCGAACCGGTGCACGAGGCGCTGGCGCTGCGCGAGCGCTACGGCGTGCGCATCCACGTCGACGGTGCCTACGGCGGGTTCTTCACCCTGCTGGCCGGTGCGGACGGCCCCGAGGGTCTTCCCGCCGAGCCGTGGCGGGCCGTCGCCCAGGCCGACTCCATCGTGGTGGACCCGCACAAGCACGGTCTCCAGCCCTACGGCTGCGGCGCCGTGCTCTTCCGGGACCCCGAGGTCGGCCGGTTCTACCTCCACGACTCCCCGTACACCTATTTCACCTCGGAGGAACTGCACCTGGGTGAGATCAGCCTGGAGTGTTCCCGCGCGGGTGCGGCCGCCGCCGCGTTGTGGCTCACCTTCCAGCTGCTGCCGCCCACGCGCGACGGGCTGGGCCAGGTCCTGGCGGCCGGCCGACGCGCGGCGCTGCGCTGGGCCGAGCTGATCGAGGGCTCCGAGTATCTGGAGCTCTTCCAGACCCCGGAACTCGACATCGTCGGCTACTTCCCGGTGACCCCGGAGCTCACGCTGTCGCGGATCGACGCGGTCAGCAACCGGATCCTGCAGGAAGGCATGACCGACAGCCAGGACCCGGTCTTCCTCAGCACCCTGCGGGTCGGCGCCGACCGCTTCACCTCCCGCCACCCGAAGATCACCGCGGACGCCGACGGCGCGCGCATCCTGCGCAGCGTGCTGATGAAGCCGGAGTCCGAGACCTACGTCGAACAGCTGCACCAGCGTCTGGAACAGCTCGCCCGCTCCTGACCGCCGGACACCGGCTCGCCTTCCCCGCCGACGGCGAGCCGGTGCCGGTGCCGGGGCGCCCGGCCCCGGCCCCGTGCGGCCGCGGCGCGCCGCTGCTCCCCCAGCTCTCTCCTCCACCGGTGGCGGGTGCCACCGCCGATCTCCCTCCGGAGCGTGACCCCATGGCCAGTGTCCGTGGATACTTCCACCCCAAGACCGCGACCGGCACCTCGTCGCTGATCCCCTCCCCGCCCTGGCGCTACTCCGGGGACCTGCTCACCGTCGAATACCGCACCGACCCCGCGCGGGTGCGGGAACTGCTGCCCGAGCCGCTGGAGCCGGCCGACGAGGACCCGGGCGCGGTCGCGCTGATCTGGGCCGACTGGCAGTCCTGCTCCGCTTCAGGCGACGAGTTGCTGGACCCGGTGCTGTCCCAGTACAAGGAGGCGTTTGCGGTCGTCCGCTGCAAGTACCGGGGCCAGACCTACACCCGCTGCGTCTACATCTGGGTCGACAAGGACTTCGCGATCGCGCGGGGGCTGCACCAGGGCTACCCGAAGAAGCTCGGTTCCATCCACCAGACCCGCCCGCACCCGTACGGGCCCGCTCCGCGGATCGAGGCGGGCGCGAGGTTCGGGGCGACGCTGGCCGCGGCCGACCGGCGCCTCGCTCAGGCCGTGGTGACGTTGCGCGAGCCGTCCGAGACCAACGGCTTCGTCAACGCCCACTCGATGGCGCACCACCGCTGGCTGCCGTCGATCGAGAAGGGCAAGGGCCTCGCCCTCGACGAACTGATCGAGTCCGGCGCGGCCTCCGTCGAGGGTGGTCAGCCGTGGAGCGGCGATGCCGAGCTGGAGCTGTTCGAGGCGCCCACCGAGGAACTGGCGCGGCTGGAGATCCGCGAGCCGATCGCCGCGTACTACCGCCAGGTCGGCGTGGTCTGGGACGGTGGCCGGCTGCTCGAATCCGGTACCTCTGGCGCCGAGTGACGAACCGTTGGAGGCCTTCATGCACAACATCACCCACGCGGAACTGCTGACCCGGGCCAAGGAACTCGACTTCCCCACCGGGCACCACATCGACGGCCGTGAGGAGAGCGGTGGCGGTGACGCGTTCGCCGTCGTCTCGCCCCGTGACGGACAGGTCCTGGCCCACGTCGCCGACGGGGGCGAAGCCGAGGTCGCCCTCGCGGTCGCCGCCGCCCGGCGCGCTTTCGACTCCGGCCCGTGGCCGCGTCTGACCCCCGCCGAGCGCGGCCGGGTGCTGGTGCGGATCGCCGACCTGCTGGAGGAACACCGCGAGCGGCTCGCCCTCACCGTCACCCTGGAGATGGGCAAGCCGATCATCGACGCCTACCAGATCGAGCTCCGTGCGCTCATCAACACCTTTCGCTGGTACGGGCAGCTGGCCGACAAGCTCACCGACGAGTCCCCGCACACCGCCCCCGACGCCCTGGCCCTCGTCACCCGCGAACCGGCGGGCGTGGTCGGCGCCGTCGTCCCGTGGAACTTCCCGCTGACGCTGGCCGGCTGGAAAGTCGCCCCCGCCCTCGCCGCGGGCTGCACCGTCGTCCTCAAACCGTCCGAGAACTCACCCCTGTCCGCGCTGCTCCTCGCCCGAGTCGCCACCGAGGCGGGCCTCCCGCCCGGCGTCCTCAACGTCGTCACCGGCGACGGCCCCACCGCTGGACGAGCCCTCGGCCTCCACCCGGACGTCGACGTCCTCGCGTTCACCGGCTCCACCGCCGTGGGCCGCCACTTCCTGCACTACGCCGCCGACTCCAACCTCAAGCGCGTCTGGCTCGAACTCGGTGGCAAGTCCCCGAACATCGTCCTCCCCGACGCCCCCGACCTGGCGAAGGCCGCCGCCACCGCGGCCTGGGGCATCTTCTTCAACCAGGGTGAGATGTGCACGGCACCCTCCCGGCTGCTCGTCCACAGCTCCGTCGCCGAAGAGGTCACCGAGGCGATCGTCGCGCGTGCCCGTGAGCTCCGGGTCGGAGACCCGCTCGACCCGGAGACCGAGATGGGCGCGCTGGTGGATGAGATGCACCTGGAGCGGGTGTGCGGCCACATCGCGGACGGGCGGGAGCAGGGCGCCCGGCTGCGCACCGGCGGCTCCCGTGTGCTGACGGCCACCGGAGGGTCGTACCTGGAACCGACCGTCTTCGATCGTGTCGACCCCGCGAGCCGTCTGGCCCGCGAGGAGATCTTCGGCCCGGTGCTCTCCGTGCTGACCTTCGACGACGTCGAGGAGGCGGTCCGCCTGGCCAACGCCACCGAGTACGGCCTCGCGGCCGGCCTGTGGACCTCCGACCTGAGCACCGCCCACCGGGTCTCGCGCGCCCTGAAGGCCGGGACCGTCTGGGTCAACTGCTACGAGGAGGGGGATCTGACGGTCCCGTTCGGCGGGGTGAAGCAGTCCGGGAACGGGCGCGACAAGTCCGTCCACGCCCTGGAGAAGTACACCGAGCTCAAGACCACCTGGATCCAGCTGTGACGAAGACGCCGGGGCGACCGCTCATCGCCGTACCCGCCCGCTTCTCCGCCACCACCTCCGCGCTCCGCTACGCCGCCGAGGTCAACGCACGCGCCCTGATCGAGGCTGTGTGGCGCGCCGGAGGGGAGCCCGTGACCGTCCATCCGGCCGACCCGGCCGAGGAGGACGTCGCCGCCCGGCTCACCCGGTTCGACGGCATCCTCCTGCCCGGCGGAGGCGACCTCGCCCCGCACCTCTACGGCGTCACCGAGACTCACTCCAGCGTCTACGACGTGGACGATCTCCAGGACGCCTTCGACATCGCGACCGCCCGGCACGCACTGGAGGCGGGTATCCCGATGTTGGCCGTCTGCCGCGGGCTGCAGGTCGTCAATGTCGCCCTGGGCGGCAGTCTCCGCCAGGACATGGGCGGCCCCGACCGCGAGCACCGCGATCTGCTGCACCCCGTGACCATCCGGCCCGGGACAGCGGTCGCGCAGGCGGCGGGCACGGACAAGATCGAGGCATCCTGCTTCCACCACCAGCAGGTCGAGCGCCTGGCCGACGGGTTGACGGTCGCCGCCACCGCTGAGGACGGCACCATCGAGGCTCTCGAACTGCCCACTGCCTGGGCCTGGTTCGCGGCCGTCCAGTGGCACCCGGAGGACACCGCGCACGAGGATCCTGCCCAGCAGGGCCTGTTCGACGCCCTGGTGCGGCACGCCGGCTCCCGCTGAGCGGGGCGGCGAAGCTGCACTGCGGCTCTCCGCACACGGTACGCGGCGGAGCCAGGTGGTGGCCCGGGGCCGTCGGCCGTTCCGAATCCTGCCGGTGTGCACCGCGGACGGGCGAAGTTCCCGCCGTCGGAGAGGTATTCGGTTGGCCAAAAGGGCGTCGCAGATCTCTGCGACGCCCTCAGTGGCGCGGACGACGGAGGAACTGCCGACCGGCCAGGACGAGCCGGGCCACCGGTCGGCACCCCGGTACACGGGGGGCCGGCCGGTGGCCGAAGGCGGAGAAGGCGGTGTCGCTGTCAGCCGATCTGGGCTGCGCGGAGCCGCGGGGTGACCTCGCGGCCGAAGAGCTCGTGGGCCTTGCGCAGTTCGGTGAGGTCGAAGATGTTGAAGTTGGCTATGAAGTTGCCGGCGCCGAGGGCCCGGCACTGGCGGATGATCTCGTCGGCGACCTGGGCGGGTGTGCCATAGATGAGTTCGTCGGGAGAGAGGGGCATGTGGGGGGCGTCGGGGATCTTGAGGCTGTCAAGACTGACGCGCATGTGGGTCTCGATGCCTTCCCGGCCGAGTTCTCCGGCTCGGTCGCGGTCCGCCTCGTCTTCGACGATCATGACCGCGCGGCGGATGCCGACCTGGTCGGGCCCGGTGGGCATGCCCGCTTCGCGGGCGGCGTCCTGGTAGGCCTGGTAGACGGGGACGAGTTTGTCGACGTCGGCGAAGCCGCCGCACATCTTGAG
>NZ_JBEXXE010000073.1:0-37694 GCF_040630255.1 Streptomyces sp. NPDC005820 | reverse complement strand
GTAGGCGATGTTGAGCTCGCCGTCGGCGAACCATGTCGCGAACGGGGGGTTCGACCAGTCCAGTGTCTGGGTCGGCTCGGTGGCCCAGGTCAGCCTGCGGGCCTGCTCGGCCCAGAAGCCGAGCCTGTCAGCCTTGGCCTGTTCATACGCCTGCGCCGTGACGTTCGCGGCCAGGTCGGCGGGCGGCGCGAACCTGCGTTCTTCCTTGAGCAGGTTGGCCAGGCTCTCGTGGTCCATGGAAAGGCTCCTCGTGGTGGACGAGTCGTACACAGGGTTGCGGGGGTGGGCTCAGGCGCGCGCCAACTGCCGCATGAGCAGCGCCAGGTGCAGCCGCAGCCGCCCCTTGGGGGTGTGGACCGGCCAGCCCAGCAGCGCTTCGGCGTGAGCGATCCGTTTCTGCAGGGTGGAGTGGTGGACGTTGATCTCCGCGGCGGCCGCGCGCAGGCTCGTCGCCGAGGCCACCGCCCGCAGGGTGATGAGCATCCAGGGCGCGTCCGCCGTCGCCGCTTCGAGCGCCCGTACGTCGGGCAGCGGTACGGCGCCCGGTACGACGAGCTCGGCGAGTGCCGCGATGGAGCCGAGGTCGTCGGCGTGCACGACACGTTCTCCCGGGTCCTGTCCGGTGCCGGCGGCGGTGAAGCGCAGGGCGGTCCGGGCGGCGGTCCAGGAACGGGGCGCCTCCGGTACGGGAACCGCCGGCCCCACTCCGACGCGGCCCGCCGGAAGATCGGCCTCGGCGGGCCGTGTGCCGGGCCGGCAGGGCAGCAGGCGGGGCTGTCCGTCCGGTGCGGCGAGCGCTCGTACGAGGGTCGAGGGGTCGGCGAGGCCGAGCTGCCGGGCCGCGTGCAGCCGGGCCGGCTCGGCGGCGCCCGCGTCGAGCACCGTTTCGAGCAGCGCGGGATCGTCGGCGGGGACCCGCCCGCGCGTCCGTTCCAGGACCTCGCGGATGACTCCGGCGGCCCGCTCCAGGATCACCGCGTCCACCACGCCCGCGCCGCCCGCGACGCGCTCCAGCCACAGCGCCGCACCCCCGGCCCGGGTCACGGGCGCAGAGGGCCACCCGGAGTCCGGCGGATCGTCGCGGTCGCTGCGCGTGCCGTCCGGTTCCACCCGGACGCGGACCGCGTGCCCGGCGTCGACGAGCCGCGCCGGACAGCCGGAGAGCACGGCGGCGCCGCGCACCAGCGCCTCCAGGCCGGCCCGGGCCTCGGCGAGCCGGTCGAAGTAGGCGATGACCTGGACGGCGGCGCCGGCGTCCGGATCCACGGCGCTCAGCCGCGCGGTCAGCTCTTTCATCTGCTCATGGTGCCCGGTGACGTCACTCGCCGAGCAGCCGGCGCAGCCACGTCAGACGGGCGGCACACGCGGCCTGGGACAGCGCGGCCTGCGGCATCAGGGTGTCGAAGCCGTGGAAACCGCCGGGCCACACATGCAGTTCGGCCACGCCCCCGGACCGCCAGATCCGGGAGGCGTAGGCGACCACCTCGTCCCGGAACGTCTCGGCGGAGCCGACGTCGAGGAAGGCGGGCGGCAGCCCCGACAGGTCCTCGGCACGGGCCGGGGCCGCGTGGGCGGGGACCTCGGGCGTACCGCGCCGCTCGCCGAGCAGCGCGCTCCACCCCTGCTCGTTGGCCGTCCGGTCCCACACGCCGAGGCCCGTCATCTGGACGGCGGAGGGGGTGTCGTTGCGGTCGTCCAGCATGGGGCACATCAGGACCTGGCCGAGCAGCTGCGGCCCCTTGCGGTCACGGGCCAGCAGGGCGGAAGCGGCGGCCAGGCCACCACCCGCGCTGGTGCCCGCCACGATGATCCGGCCGGGGTCTCCGCCGATCTCGGCGGCGTGCCCGGCGACCCACACCAGCCCGGCGTAGACGTCCTCGACCGGTGCGGGGTGCGGGTTCTCGGGCGCGAGCCGGTACTCCACCGAGACGACCACCGCGTCGAGCTGCCGCGCCCAGTCGAGGACGACCTCCACGCCGACCCTGTTGTTGCCGATGACCATGCCACCGCCGTGCGCGAAGTAGAACACCGGGCGCGGTCCGGTGGCCTTCGCGGGGCGGCACACCAGCAGCGGGACGTCGGGGCCGCCGTCGGGGCCCGGCGCCAGGCGGTCCTCGACCTCGAAGAACCCCGCGCAGCTCAGCTGCTCGTCGCTCGGGGTGGCGGCGCCCATGCCCGCCCGCAACTCGCGGATGCGCTCGGCGTCGAAGGACCCGGGCAGCCGGGCGAGCAGGATCTCGAGCGCGGCGGCCAGTTCGGGATCGAACGGGGGTGGCGTCAGGGACATGAACTGTCTCCTCCCCGCGTACACGGTGCGACACGTACGCGTATTCCTTGCGTACGACCACGTACGCGGCTCCTGTGCCCATCCTGCGCGCACGGAGTCCGGGGCCGGAGCCGCCATGTGGCGACGGTTGTCCGCCAGGTGGCGGGCGGGGCGGCCGGATCAGGAGGGCCGCCCGTACGGGGGACGGCCCGCCGCCGTCCTACGCCCCGGGCAGCGGCCGGACCGTGAGGATCTGCTGGGCGGAACCGACCGGTCCGTCGACGTCGTGCAGGACCGTGCTCGTGAGTCCCTGGCCGGACGGGCCGAAGTCGACCGTGGTGTCCAGTCCCGTCCACCGGCCGCGCGGCTGCCGGTGCAGGTGGATCGTCAGGTCGACGTTCGGGAACATCCACGCGGTCGGCGGCTGCCGTACGGCGATCCCGTTGGCGGTGTCGACCAGCGCGACGTACGACGCGAGCGGGCCGACCGGGACGCCGGCGACCAGGTCCAGGGGCGTGGAGATCCAGGCGGTCGTACGGCCCGGCCGCGGCGGTGCCACCGGGCGGACGTCGAGAGAGGCGATGTAACCGCCGGGCCAGACCTCGGCCATGGGCCAGGAGGCGAGCTCCCCGGGCGGGGTGAGCGGGCCGTCGGCGGAGCCCGTGCCCGCGACCGCGCCGGTGTCGAAGCCGGCCAGGTACCAGGCGCGGGCCCGGACGACCGGCCGCCCGGCGATGCGCACCACCGCTTCGAGGAGCGCGATGGTGCGCCCCGGCCGGACGGTCTCCACCCGGATCTCGCACTCGTCGAGGGCCAGGCGCCCCAGGATGTCGTAGCTGATCCGGGACAGGAGCAGACCGTCGTCCGGTCCGGCGGCCCGGTGCCGGTCGAGCGCGTGGACGACGAGTCCGCCCAGCGGACTGAAGTGCTGCTCCTCCGTGTCCCAGGCCCCGCCCACGTGCGGTGTCGGCTTGTAGCGGTGGTCGTCGACGGACTCGAAGTAGCTGTCGGTGTTCAACGGGCGGTTCTCCAGGCGGGTCGACGGATCAGAGCGTGTTGAGCAGGACGAGGTACACGGCCGTCCCGGCGCCGACACCGAGGATCGTGCGGCGCCCGAGGGCCGGATGGACGGCGACGGTCACGGCGAGGACGGCCAGGATGCCGAAGGAGCCGCGGACGCCCCGGGTCACCTCTGTCCGGCGGGGGACCGGAGGCGGTGCGGGGGCGGGGGTGAGGACGTCGCGGGGCACGGATCCATGGTCCCGCAGAAGCCGCGGCACATGGTTGCGAATATTGCCCGGCGCGACCTCCGCCGGGCAATATTCTCGGCGTATACGCGATCGGCAGAGCAATTATTGCCCGGGCGCTGATCGACCCCGCCTCCGTGGGCCGCTCCTTCGAGGTGCCGGCGTCAACTCCCTGTGTCCATCCGCTTGCGAAACTCTTTCGGAAAGCGGCTGGTGACACGGCCGTACCGCGTCCCAATACTGACTCCACCCGCCTCGGGACACGTAATGAGCCGCATTCGTATTCCCTGAGCAGCGGGGTGCGAAAGGGTTTCGGTATTCATGGACACATGGGCGAGAAAGGCCCTCGCGGCAGCGACGGCCACCACCATCGGCCTGGCATTCGCCATCGCCACCGCCTCGAACGCGTCGGCCTATCAGCCGAGCACCGCCAACCTGTACGTCGCGGCGAATCCCGCCGCCTGCAACAAGAACCCCTGTGTGCTCTATCCGAAGTCCGCCCAACTGCCCGACGGGCGGATCGTGGCGACCTTCGAGGACAGCGAGAGCGCTCCGGTGGGGCAGACCATGCCGGTCTACAAGAGCGACGACGACGGCACCACCTGGGCGAAACTCGCCGACGTCAAGGCACCCGCCTATCTGTCCGGTGACACGCAGTACGCGAAGTACACGAGCAACTGGACCAACCCCTATCTCTACGTCCTCCCGCAGAAGGTCGGAAACCTCGCCGAGGGCACCCTGCTGCTGGCGAGCGTGGTCTCCGGGGACGACTACTACTACAAGGAGCAGAAGGCGGCGAATGCGAGCTGGACGCCCTCCGGCGACGGCGACCGCAAGGACGTCGCCCTCGCCCTGTACGCCAGCACGGACGACGGGGCGACCTGGAGCTTCGAGAACATCATCGCCGCCGGCGGCTGGCAGGGCGGCAGCGCCGGGGCCGTCGGCCGGGTCTCCTCCGCCAACACCCACGCCCAGGTCGACCCCGTCTGGGAACCCCATCTGTACGCCCGGGGCGGCAAGCTGATCGCCTACTACTCGGACGAGAACGACTACACCGGCTACGACACCGCCACCGGCGTCCCGGTCCTCGACCCGGACAACGACACGGCGACCGACTCCGGAGGCCAGATCCTCGTCCACCGCACCTGGGACGGCACCGGCACGGCCTGGAGCGACCCGGTCGTCGACGTCCCCGGCTCCACGGTGTCGATGGGCGGCGGCAAGACGGAGATCGGCGGCGGCAGACCGGGCATGACGACGATCGCCCCGACCACCGACGGCAAGTGGCTCATGACGTACGAGTACTGGGGCGGCGGCACGAACGTCCGCTACCGCCTCGGCGACGACCCGCTGACGTTCTTCTCGGCCACCGACGCGGCGATCACCTCGCTGCCCGTGCCCTCGGGCGGCACCACGCTCTCCACCGGCGGCAGCCCGGTCCTCCTCCCGATGCCCGACGGGCGGATCGTCTACAACGCGTCCGGCAGCGGCAGCGTCTGGGTGAACGAGTCCGGCACGAGCACCGGCGCCTGGAAGCAGTACCAGACGCCGATCGCCGCCGGGTACAGCCGCAACCTCCAGTACGTCGACGGCACCGGGCGCGTCCTGATCCTCCAGGCCTCCTGGAGCGGCGGCAGCGTCGGACCCGTGAAGTACGCCGAGGTCGACCTCGGCCGCTCCGACGGCGCCTACTCCACCCTGGTCAACCGCCTCACCGGCCAGGCCCTCACCCCCGCGAGTGGCAAGACGCAGGACGCGAACCTCACCGGGAACGTGCCCGACCTCGTCACGGCCGCCGTGAACTCCGCGGACGACAGCCAGCGCTGGCACACCCAGAGCAAGGGCTCGGACGTCACCCTCCTGAACAAGGCGGGCGGCCGGGCGGTGGCCGTCTGGACCGGCGCCGCCACGGCCGGGCAGAAGCTCGCCCAGTGGGTCGACGACGACGCCACCGACAAGCGCTGGACCCTCGTGGCCTCCTCGACCAGCGGCTACTACAAGCTCCGCTCCACCAAGAACACCTCCCTCTACCTGACCGGCGCGACCGCCGGCGGCGCGGTCACCCTGGCCTCCTCGACCGACGACGGCTCCCAGGACTGGCAGCTCGTCCAGGACCCGCTGCCCACGGACGCCTCCTTCACGCTGAAGGGCGCCAACTCCGGCAAATGCCTGGACGTGCCGAACGGCCAGACCGGCGTCCAGGTGCAGATCTACACCTGCTCCGGCAACGCCAACCAGACGATCACCCGGACCACCGCCGGTGAGCTGCGGATCTCCGGGAAGTGCCTGGCGGCGAACGCGGACGGCACCACCGCCGGCACGAAGCTGATCCTGTGGGCCTGCAACGGCAGGTCCAGCCAGAAGTGGTCGTTCCGTCTGGACGGAACGGTCGTCAACCGCTCCAATGGTCTCGCCGTGGACGTCACCGGCTGGGGCACCGCCAACGGATCCCCGGTCCAGCTGTGGACGCCGCTCGGCAACGCCACCCAGAAGTGGAGCCGACAGACACCGTGACCATCTCGGACAAGGGCCGGCTGGACGCGCAGTACGGGCTGCTGACGAACATCGCCCAGGAATTGGGCCTCTCGCTCAGCACCGTGTCCAAAGTGGTGCACCGGCGCCGCGACGTGGGCGCCTCGACCCGCACCCGGGTCGAGGAACTGCTGGACCGGCACGGCTATGTCCGCCCCTGGGACCGGGAGGCCGCGGCGCCACGGCAGATCGTCGCCGTGTTCCGCGACCTCTCCGGTCCCTACACGCTGGAGGTCGTCCGCGGGATCGTGGAGGCGGCCGGTGAACTCGGCATCGACGTGGTGACCGGGACCACCGGCCGCCGGTCGATCTCCCAGTGGCTCGAAGAATGCGTGGCGCTCGGCGCCGCCGGACTGGTCATCGTGATCTCGATGCTGGCCGAGGAGGACCAGCGGCGCATAGTCGAGCAGCGGCTGCCGGTGGTGCTGGTGGACCCGCTCAGCGCCCCGTCCTCGGACATCCCCAGCATCGGGGTCACGAACTGGAGCGGCGCCAGGGAGGCCGTGCAGCATCTGATCGGCCTCGGCCACACCCGGATCGGCATGGTCGCCGGGCGCTCCCACTCGCTGGCCGGATCCGCGCGTCTGCACGGCTACCGCGCCGCGCTGGAGGAGGCCGGCATCGGCTACGACCCGGCCCTCGTGCGCTCCACCGACTTCGACTACGACGAGGCGCTCACCGCCACCCTGCACATCCTGCGCACCGAGCGGCCGCCGACGGCCGTGTTCGCCGCCAGCGACGCACAGGCGCTGGGCGTGCTGGAGGCGGCCCGGCAGCACGGACTGCGCGTACCGGACGACCTCGCGGTGATGTCCTTCGACGACACCCTGGTGGCGGCCATGGCCTGCCCGCCGCTGAGCGCGGTGCGCCAGCCGTTCGAGGAACTGGGCCGCGAGGCGACCCGGGTCCTGCTGCAGACGGCCGAGGGCCGCCCGCCCGCCTCCCCGCGCATCGAACTGGCGACGGAACTGGTACTGCGGACCTCGACGGCCGCACCCCGCAGCCCCTGACGACCGTCACCGGCACGTCGTGGTGCCGTACGACGGCCGGAAACTCTTCCGGGAGTCCGGGACGGACCGTCCGGAGCGAGGAGAGCAGGATCACGTAGGACCGTGCGGTATTGGCCAGTTCGGCGGGGCAGGGTACCTTCACTCTGATATCGACGACGGAAACACGGAAGCCGGTGGAAGTCCGGCACGGTCGCGCCACTGTGAACGGTGTGCTCCCTTCTCCGGGGAGCGGGCCGCGAGTCAGACCCGGGGCCGTCGTCCTGTGCACCACCGAGATGGGACGCGAACTCCCAGAGGAGGCCCTGCCATGGCGCAGCACGTCGCCCAGCCGACCACCGCCGCACCTGCCGTTCCCGCAAAGCTCCCGCTCAAGGACATCGCCCCCTGGGCGGTCTTCTTCGGCATCCTCATGCTGGTCCTGCTGTACTTCGTCGGCGCCGAGCAGGGCGCCACCTCCGTCGTCTCAGGCGAGGGAGTCCACGAGTGGGTGCACGACGCCCGCCACCTGCTCGGCTTCCCCTGCCACTGACGAGGGACGCCGCACCGCCATGAACTCCGCAACCGTGCGAAACCTACTGGTGCGGGGCATGCTCGCCGGCCTCGCGGCCGGCGTGCTCGCCCTCGTCGTCGCCTACTTCCTCGGCGAGCCGAATGTCGACAGCGCCATCGGCTTCGAGGAGTCCCACGCCCCCGCCCACGAGCACGAGGTCGAACTCGTCTCCCGTTCCCTGCAGTCCACCGCCGGTCTCGCCACCGGCGTCCTGGTCTACGGGGTCGCCTTCGGCGGCATCGCCGCCCTCGCCTACTGCTTCGCCCTCGGCCGGATCGGCCGCTTCGGCCCGCGGGCCACGGCGCTGCTGCTGTCGGGGGCCGCGCTGCTGGCCGTGTACGTCGTGCCGTTCCTGAAGTACCCGGCCAACCCGCCCGCCGTCGGCGACCACGACACCATCGCCAAGCGCACCACCCTGTTCTTCCTGATGATGCTGCTCGGCGTGCTCCTCGCGATCGCCGCGGTGATCGCCGGCAAGCGGCTCGCGCCGAGGCTCGGCACCTGGTACGCCACCGTCGTCGCCGTCCTCGGCTTCGTCACCCTGATCGGGCTGGCGTACGCGTTCCTGCCCGCGATCAACGAAGTCCCGGCGGACTTCCCGGCCACCCTGCTGTGGCGGTTCCGCCTCTCCACCCTCGCCCTGCAGATCACGCTGTGGACGGGCTTCGGCCTCGTCTTCGGCGAACTGGCCGAACGCCTCCTGAACCCGAAGCCCGCGCAGGCGCCGGCCAGGGCGACGGTGACCGTTCCGCAGTGAGCCGACCCGTATGACGACAGGGCCCCCGGATCCGTCCGGGGGCCCTGTCATACGTCGGCCGGGTCCAGCGGCTGCCCGAGCCGCACGTTCCACCGGCCGTCCCGCCCGCTGACCGAGGTGACGCTCAGCGCAGGCACGTCGAGCCGCCAGAAGGCCGCCGTCGGCGCCCCCAGCACCACCGTCACCACGGCCCGTACGATCTCCGGCTCGACCACCGCGACCGTACGACCGTCCGTCTCCGACGCCCGCCGCAGCCAGCGGCCCACCCGGGCGCACAGGTCCGCCACCGACTCCCCGCCGTGCGGTGCCGCGTCGGGATCGGCGAGCCAGCGGCCCACCTCCTGCGGCTCGGCGGCGCCGACCTCCGCTAGGGTCAGGCCCCGCCAGCGCCCCACGTCCAGCCCCGCCAGTTCCGCCTCCTCGATCCCGTCGAGACCGAGGGCGACCGCCGTCTCCCGGCAGCGCACACTCGGGGAGACCAGGACCCGTACCGCGGAGGGCAGCGACCCGGCGGCGGCCCGCGCCCGTGCCGCCCCGCCCGCGTCGATCGGGCCCCCGTCGTCGAAGCGGGCCCGGCGCAGGGAGTCGTTCATCGCGGGCGAGACGAAGCTGACACGACTGGTCATATGACGGTTCCTCCGGTTCCTCCGGTTCCTCCGGTTTCTCCTGGAGCGGGGAGCGTGCCCAGGAAGCGTATGTGCGGGCGGTCCCCGGGGGAGCCCCGGGTGACGGCGGCGCGTACGCCGTACACGTCGGCGATCCGTTCCTCGGTGAGGACCTCGTCCGGCGGGCCGCCCGCCACCACGCGGCCCTGCCGGAGCACGAGGACCCGGTCGCAGTACATCGCGGCCAGGTTGAGGTCGTGCAGGGCCACCACGCTGGTGAGCCGGAGTTCGGTGATGAGGTCCAGCAGGGCGAGCTGATGCTGGATGTCGAGGTGGTTGGTGGGCTCGTCCAGCAGCAGTTCCCGGGGCTGCTGGGCGAGGGCGCGGGCGATCTGGACGCGCTGGCGCTCCCCGCCGGACAGGGTCCGCCAGGGGCGTGCGGCCTTGTCGGCCAGACCGGTGCGGGCCAGCGCGGAACGGACGGCCTCCTCGTCCGCGGCGGAGGCGGGCGCCCAGGCCCGCCGGTGCGGGACCCGGCCGAGGCGTACGACGTCGAGGACCGTCAACGCCACCTGGGTGTCCGCCTGCTGCTCGACCACGGCCACCCGCCGGGCGACGGCACGGCGCCCCACCCGCTCCAGCGGGCGCCCGTCGAGCGTGACCGATCCGGAGGCCGGGGCGAGGACACCGGCGAGCAGCCGCAGCAGCGTCGACTTCCCGGAGCCGTTCGGGCCGAGCAGTCCGGTCACGGTCCCGGGACGCGGGGCGAGGCTGACCCCGTCCAGGATCAGGGTGCCGTCGGCCGCCCGGCTCACCCGGTCGGCACGCAGGCCGGCGGAGGGGGCGGGCGCGGCGTCGGTGGGGGCGGCGAGGTCGGTCATCGCGGGCCCCCGGCGTGCGGGAAGCCGTTCACCGGGTGTCCCCGCCCCGGTAGAGGATCAGCACGAACGCCGGGACGCCGATCAGCGAGGTCATCACACCCACCGGCACCTCCTGCGGGTCCAGCAGCGTACGGGCCAGCGTGTCGACCCAGACCAGGAACACCGCCCCGGCCAGCGCGGTCGCCGGCAGCAGCCGGGTGTGCCCGGGGCCGGTCAGCGCGCGGGCCGCGTGCGGCAGCACCAGCCCGACGAAGCCGATCGCCCCCGCCGAGCCGACCAGCACCGCCGTCAGCAGGGCCGTGACGCACAGCAGCACCAGCCGGGTACGGGCCACATGCACCCCCAGCGCGGCGGCCGCGTCCTGCCCGAACGCGAACGCGTCCAGCGCGCGGGCGTACCCCAGACACACCGGCAGCGCCGCCGCCAGCACCGCCAGACACAGGCCCACATCCGTCCAGTCGGCCCCGCCGAGCGAGCCGAGCAGCCAGAACAGCACCCCGCGCGTGGTCTCCGCGTCGGCCGCCGTCATCACCACGAACGAGGTCAGCGCCGAGAACAACTGCATCGCGGCGACCCCGGCGAGCACCACCCGGTCCGTGGTGCCCCCGAGAGTGTGACTGAGCAGCAGCACCAGCGCGAACGACACCACCGCGCCCACGAACGCGCCGCCCGACACCGACACGGCCCCACCGCCCGCGCCGAGCACCACGACCACGACCGCACCGGTCGAGGCGCCCGAGGAGACGCCCAGGACGAAGGGGTCGGCGAGCGGGTTGCGCAACAGCGACTGCATCACCGCCCCGCACACGGCCAGCCCGGCCCCGCACACCGCCGCCAGCAGGGTGCGCGGCAGCCGCAGATTCCACACGATCCCGTCCCTGATCGGCGACAACCGCCCCTGGCCCCAGCCGAGATGGGCCGCCACCGTGGCCCATACGTCACCGACGGCGATGTCCGCCGGGCCGATGGTGATCGCCACCGCGACGGAGCCGCACAGCAGCGCGAGCCCGGCCGCCCACAGCAGCGCGCGCCGCAGCGCCACCGGGACCGCCGCCGCGACCGCGGCCGTCGGGACCTCGCTCACCCCGCGAGGCCGTACGCGCGCAGCGCCGCCGCCACCTTCTCCACGCCTTCCACGGTCCGGATCGTGGGGTTCATGGCCTGCCCGGACAGCAGCACGTACCGCTTCTTCCGCACGGCGGTCATGTTCCTGGTGACCGGATCGGACTCCAGGAACGCGATCTTCCTCGCCGCCGTCTCGGCGGTCTGCTGCCTGCGCGTCAGATCGCCGATGACGAGGACGTCGGGGTCGCGGTCGGCGACGGTCTCCCAGCCGACCTGGGGCCACTCCTCGTGGGTGTCGTCGAAGGCGTTCTCCACCCCGGCCTCGCGGGTGATCACGCCGGGCGCGCCGCAGCAGCCGGCCAGGTAGGGGGACTGCGCGTTGGCGAACCAGTACAGGACGCTCACGTCCCGGGCGTCGAGGCCCGACGTGGCCCTGTCCAGCCGCCCCTTCAGCTCGGCGACGAGCGCGCGGCCCCGCTCCTCGACGCCGAAGACCCGCGCCAGATCGGTGACTTCGCCGTAGACCGCGTCCATGGTGAGCGGCTCGGTGCGCGAGCCGTCGCCGTCGCCGCTGTTGTCCTTGCCGACGCAGTCGGCGGGGGAGAGGTACGTGGGGACGCCGAGCTTCTCGAACTGCTCGCGTGTGGCCACCCCGCCCGTGCCGAGGGTGGAGGCGAAGGAGGCGGCGACGAAGTCGGGTTCGGCGTCCAGCACCTTCTCGAAGGCGGGGGCGTCGTCGGCCAGCCGCTCCACCTTCGCCGCGGCCTTCTCCAGGCCCTTGGCCACCGGGTCGGTCCAGGTGGCGGTGCCGGCCATCCGGTCGGCGAGCCCGAGGGAGAGCATGATCTCGGTGGTGCCCTGGTTGAGGGAGACGGCCCGCCGCGGAGGGCCGTCCACGCGCACCTTCCGCCCGCAGTTGTCGAGGGTGACGGGATATCCGGCGGCCGCGCTCCCGGCGGCGGAACCGGAGGAGCCGGCCGCACCCGGGTCGTCGGCCGAACCGGCACACCCGGTCAACAGCAGGGCACCGGCCAGGAACAGCGGGGCGGCGGGACGGACGGGGCGTGCGAGCGGCACGGAACATCCTTCGGCGTCGAGGGCTCATGCGCGAAGCCCGGTCGTGCGGTTGCTCCCCCGGCGTCTGTGCCGCCGGAGGCCGCCAGCAGGTCTTCGGACTCGGGGTCACCCGGACGGGACGCCTTCCCGGACCGCTTCGCCGTCCAGTGGCCGTTGCCCCGCCCGTCGCCCTCACCGCTGCGCGTCAGCTCCGGATTCGCACCGGATTCCCTGACCCGTCCGCGTACAGGTACGCACTTGGGTACGACTGGCTTCGGCAAGCTACCACAGGCCCGACGGGCACCCCCACGCCGACGAACGGCGGCAGATGCAAGCGTCGGATCCCCTTGGGCATGGCACAAGCGGCTTGCGGCGAAGTGTGTGGATGGTATCTGCGTTTGCCGGCCCGCCCCTCCCGGGTACGGTCACCCGGGAGGTGGTGGCCCGTGCGTCAGGGGACGGAACTCGTGCTCGCCGGAGATCTGGCCCGGCCGGCCCGGCTCACCGTGGCCGATCTGCTGGCCTGGCCCCAGCGACGGGCGGCGGTCAGCTTCGAGTGCGCCACCAGCGGCGTCCAGCACCACCGGTTCACCGGCCCGCTCCTGCACGACGTGCTGTCGGCGGCCCGGCCCGGCTTCGACCCCGCCCGGCGCAAGGACCGGCTGCGGTTCCTGATCGCCGTGCACGGGGCGGACGGGCATCAGGCCGTGCTGTCCTGGGCGGAGATCGACCCCGACTTCGGCAACGCCGCCGTGCTGCTCGCCACCACCATCGACGACACCCCGCTCGACGGGGTCGGCCCCCAACTGGTCCTGCCCCAGGACCGCTGCGGCGCCCGGCACATCAGCGGCATCGACACCATCCGCGTGGACGGCGGCTACACCCCCTGGAGCTGAACGCGAAGGGCGCCCGGGACAAGCCCGGGCGCCCTCTCTCACTTCAGGGACGGTTCGGGATCAGACCAGGTCGAACCGGTCCAGGTCCGAGACCTTGGCCCAGGCCGCGACGAAGTCCTTCACGAACTTCTCCTTCGCGTCGTCGCTCGCGTAGACCTCGGCGAGGGCGCGCAGCTCGGAGTTGGAGCCGAAGACCAGGTCGGCACGGGTGCCGGTCCACTTCAGGTTGCCCGCGTCGTCGCGGCCCTCGAAGGTGTGCTGGTCCTCCGAGGTGGACTTCCACGTCGTGCCCAGCTCGAGCAGGTTGACGAAGAAGTCGTTGGTCAGGACGCCCGGGGCGTCGGTGAACACACCGTGCTTGGAGCCGCCGGTGTTGGCGCCCAGGACGCGCAGACCGCCGACCAGGACCGTCATCTCGGGGGCGCTCAGGGTGAGCAGGTTCGCCTTGTCGAGCAGCAGGTACTCGGCCGGCAGGCGGGTGCCCTTGCCGGTGTAGTTGCGGAAGCCGTCCCAGTACGGCTCCAGCGCGGCGAACGACTCGGCGTCCGTGTGCTCGTCGGTCGCGTCGACACGGCCCGGCGTGAAGGGGACCTCCACGTCGAAGCCGGCGTCCTTGGCGGCCTTCTCGATCGCGGCGGCACCGCCGAGGACGATCAGGTCGGCCACGGAGACCTTCTTGGCGCCGGTGTTGAACTCGGCCTGGACGCCCTCGAT
Source organism: Streptomyces sp. NPDC005820 (assembly GCF_040630255.1). Lineage (NCBI taxonomy): Bacteria > Bacillati > Actinomycetota > Actinomycetes > Kitasatosporales > Streptomycetaceae > Streptomyces > Streptomyces sp. NPDC005820. The sequence continues at coordinate 24,115 of NZ_JBEXXE010000073.1, read as the reverse complement.
GACGCTGAGGACGTGACGCAGGTCGTCGGGGTTGTTGGCCTCCCAGCCGCGCTGCGGCTCCAGGCGGATGCGGGCGCCGTTGGCACCGCCGCGCTTGTCGCTGCCGCGGAAGGTGGAGGCCGACGCCCAGGCGGTGGACACCAGCTGGGAGACGGTCAGACCGGAGGCGAGCAGCTTGGCCTTGAGGGCCGTGACGTCGGCCGCGTCGATGGCCTCGCCCTCGGCCGCCGGCAGCGGGTCCTGCCAGATCAGGGTCTCCGCCGGGACCTCCGCGCCGAGGTACAGCGACTTCGGGCCCATGTCACGGTGGGTCAGCTTGAACCAGGCGCGGGCGAACGCGTCGGCGAACTCGGCCGGGTTCTCGTAGAAGCGGCGCGAGATCTGCTCGTAGACCGGGTCGAAGCGCAGCGACAGGTCGGTGGTGAGCATGGTCGGCAGCTGCTTCTTCGACGCGTCGTGCGCGTCGGGGATGATCGCCTCGGCGTCCTTGGCGACCCACTGCTTGGCGCCGGCCGGGGACTCGGTCAGCTCCCACTCGTACTCGAACAGGTTCTTGAAGAACCCGTTGCCCCACTGGGTCGGCGTGGCGGTCCAGGTGACCTCCAGGCCGGAGGTGATGGCGTCGCCGCCCTTGCCGGAGCCGTAGGTGCTGGCCCAGCCGAGGCCCTGCGCCTCGATCGGGGCGGCCTCGGGCTCGGCGCCCACGTTGTCCGCCGGGCCGGCGCCGTGGGTCTTGCCGAAGGTGTGGCCACCGGCGATGAGGGCGACGGTCTCCTCGTCGTTCATCGCCATGCGGCGGAACGTCTCACGGATGTCGCGGGCCGCGGCGATCGGGTCCGGGTTGCCGTTGGGGCCCTCGGGGTTGACGTAGATGAGACCCATCTGGACGGCGCCGAGCGGGTTCTCCAGGTTGCGGTCGCCGGTGTAGCGCTGGTCGTCCAGCCAGACCTTCTCGGGACCCCAGTAGACGTCCTCCTCGGCCTCCCAGACGTCGGCGCGGCCGCCGCCGAAGCCGAAGGTCTCGAAGCCCATCTGCTCCAGGGCCACGTTGCCGGTGAGGATCATCAGGTCGGCCCAGGACAGCGCCTGGCCGTACTTCTTCTTCACCGGCCACAGCAGACGGCGGGCCTTGTCCAGGTTGCCGTTGTCCGGCCAGCTGTTCAGGGGCGCGAAGCGCTGCTGGCCGGCGCCGGCGCCGCCGCGGCCGTCGGAGATGCGGTAGGTGCCCGCGCTGTGCCAGGCCATACGGACCATCAGCGGGCCGTAGTTGCCGAAGTCGGCGGGCCACCAGTCCTGCGAGTCGGTCAGCACCGCGGCGATGTCCTGTTTGACGGCCGCCAGGTCGAGGTTCTTGAACGCCTCCGCGTAGTCGAAGTCCTCACCGAGGGGGTTCGCCACCGCCGGGTTCTTGGCGAGGATCTTCAGGTTGAGGCGCTCCGGCCACCACTGGCGGTTGCCGCCGCCCTGGGTGGGGTGTGCCGCGCGGTCGTGAGCGACGGGGCACTTCGCCTCGGACGAGGGGTTTTCGGACATAGGGGGTTCCTTCCGAACGGGGGAATTCACGGTGTTCCGGCGGTGGAACAGGTGGGGCACAGGCCCCAGTAGATGACCTCGGCCTCGTCGATCGCGAAGCCCTGGTCGTCGGACGCGGTGAGACAGGGGGCGTGACCGACCGCGCAGTCGACGTCGGCGACGACGCCGCACGAGCGGCACACGAGGTGGTGGTGGTTGTCCCCGACGCGTCCCTCGAACCGCGCGGGGCTGCCCGGCGGCTCGATACGGCGGACGAGTCCGGCCGCGGTCAGCGCGTGCAGCGCCTCGTACACGGCCTGGACGGAGATGTGGCCGACGCGGTCGCGCACTCCGGACGCGATCGCGTCGACGTCGAGGTGGTCGCCGCTGCGGACGGTCTCCAGCAGCGCGACGCGGGCGGCCGTCACCCGCAGGCCGGCACCGCGCAGCTCATCGGCGACGGTTCGGGGCTGGGGCGTGGTCATGGGGACAACCTACTGGGCTAAACACGAATAGTTCAAGAAAGCGATGCCGACAAGTTTGGCGTGTCGCGTGAGGACCGTTTCGTCCCGCTATGGTGGCGTGCGGAAGGGTCGGTGACGGGTTCCCATGGGCCGGGCGGGGCCGGTGAGTTTGGTGAGGACCGTGCCAGAATGGATGTCCCGTAGTCCCGCCGAGCACGAGGTTCCACCGTGACCAAGCCCGTGGCCCGCGAGCCGCAGCGCCGGAACTCGCGGTCCAACCGGGCACGGATCCTCGAGACGGCCCGCCGTGAGCTCGGCCACAACCCGGACGTCACCCTGGAGGAGCTGGCGCGCGCCTCCGGTGTCGTACGACGCACGCTCTTTGGGCACTTCCCCGGGCGGGCCGCGCTGCTGGAGGCGCTCGCCGAGGAGGCGTCCGAGACGCTGTGCAAGGTGCTGGAGACCGCGAGCCGGCCCGAGGAGCCGGCCGAGCGGGCGCTCGCGCACTTCGTGCGCTGCATCTGGCCCGTCGGCGACCGCTACCGGCTGCTGCTCGCGCTCGCCCGGCGCGATCTGGGCGTGGAGCGCGTCGCCGAGATCCTGGCGCCCGCCCGTGCCGAGGTCACCTCCATCCTGGAGCGCGGCCGGCGCGACGGCGTCTTCCACGGCCAGCTGCCGCCCGCCGTGCTGAGCGCGGGTCTGGAGGCCATGCACTGGGCCCTGCTGGAGCAGGTCAACACCGGAGCACTGGAGGACGACGGCACCCGGACCGCCGTCGTCACGCTCATCGCGGCCGGGGTGCCGGAGGAGCGGGCGATCGAGGTGGTCGAGGCGGTCACGCCGGATACGACGGTCGTGGAGTAGCGCCGCGCGCGGGGCGTACGCAAGGGGCCCTCCCGAGGGCCCTCACTCCCACAGCAGCCTCCGCACCACCCCCGCCGCCCCGGCCACGACCCCGCCCGCCGCCAGCCCGGCCCCGGCCACGACGAGCCCCTTGGCCACCGCCCCCGGCGGAGCGAGCCGCCGGTTGAGGGCGTCCGCTCCTACGCGTGGTGCACTGCCCGGCCAGACTGGTCCCGACGCCCCGCGACAGCACCGGCGCGCCGTGCTCCTGGGCCACCGCCACCGCCTCGACGGGCCGCGCCTCGGGGGTGCGGGGGACGATCACGCCGATCGGGGTCTGCCGGAAGTTCGAGGCGTCGGTGGAGTACGCGGCCCAGCTCCCGCGTCGAACCGCACCTCCCCGTCCACCCGCGCGGAGCGCCGCCGCGAGGGCGCCGGGATCCACCGGGGAGCCCGGCGGCGGGTGGTGACGGACCGGGTCGGGCAGCTCCTGTACGCCCAGGGAAGCCTCCTGGGGATACCGGTCGGCCGACACGGCCGACCGGTGGGCGCGGCAGCCGCCGGGTACCCGGCCGACCTGCCCCCGAGCAGCCTCAGCCGGAGGCTCCGACGGCCGCCGCCCCGGTGTCCTCGCCGGTGTCGCCCTTGTCCACGGACCCCGTCTCCGTCTCCCCGCCCGCCGCCGGTACCAGCCCGCTCATCGCCGCGCACTGTTCGGGGCCCATGACATGGGCCAGGGCCGCGGTGACCGTCCCGGCGAGGGCGCCGGAGGCCTCGCGCAGGAGGGTGCGGGCCTTGTCGGTGAGGGCGATCTCGATGCCCCGCTTGTCGCCGCAGACGGAGCGGCGGGTGACCAGTCCGGCGTGCTGGAGGCAGGCGACCTGGTACGTCAGCCGGGTCTTGGGGCGGCCCAGCAGCTCGGCGACCCGTGTCATGCGCAGGCCCTCCTCGGGGTGCTCCGCGAGCAGGCACAGGATCAGGAACTCGTCGTGCGAGACGTCCAGCCGTTCCTTCACCACCGTCCGCAGCCGTTGCTCCACGGCTCCCGTGGCGGCGAGCAGCACCATCCAGGCGCGCAGCTCGGGCGGCAGCAGCCCGGTGCCCCGGGCGGCCGGGCACTGGGGCAGGTCAGGGAGGTGCTCCTCGGGGTCGGCCATGCATCGAGTGTAACCGTGGTCCAATTTTGGACGACGGGGTTGTCCACTTTTGGATAATCGGCTAGCGTCGAGTCATCCAAATTTGAATCATCACCTCTGGACAGGAAACGACCATGACCGTCGCCGTGGAAACCGGACTGTGGCAGCTCGACACCCGTGCCTCCGCCGTCGCCCTCAAGCACAAGACGATGTGGGGCCTGGTGACCGTCAAGGGCGCCTTCGGCGCCGTGCGCGGCGGGGGAGAGGTGGCCGCCGACGGCTCCGCCACCGGCACCCTCAGCCTGGACGTGGCCTCCCTCGACACGAAGAACGCCAAGCGCGACGAGCACCTGCGCGGCACCGACTTCTTCGATGCGGCGAACCACCCCGAGATCACCTACGCCGTGCGGTCCGCCGAACTCCGCGGCGCCGACACCGTCCAGGTGTCCGGTCAGCTCACCGTGCGCGGCATCAGCCGCCCGCACTCCTTCACCGCGAAGCTGACCGGCGCGAGCGCCGACGCCGTCACGCTGGACGCCGAATTCACCGTCGACCGGGCCGAGTTCGGCCTGGGCTGGAACCAGATGGGCATGATCAAGGGCCTGACCACGGTCACCGCCACGCTCCGCTTCACCCGCGCGACGAACGCCTGACCGGCCGTCACCTCACCCTCGTACGACGGGCGCCCGTAGCGCGGCGCCCACGTCCGCGCTCGACAGCGTCTGCGGATCCGCCGTGAAGGCCCGCAGCCGGATCCGCACGCTCGGCCGGGGAAGGCGGAACGTCCCCTTGGGCGGCCGGAGTTCATAGCGGGCCGCGCGGTGGGCGGGCAGCGTGCGCGGCCCCGCGACCACGATCCAGTACGGGTCCATGCCCTGGCCCGTGGTGAGGGTGAAGTGCGGACTCAGCGCGCGGTCACCGGTGTTGACGACCCGCACGGTCATCAGCGTCACCGCGGTCGCCGAGGGATGCCGGACCCCCGTCACCCGCATCCGCAGCGGAGGCGCCCCGGTGGCCGCCGCCGTCGCGCTCACCAGGGCGGGCAACAGCACCAGGACGGCCGCGGCGACCCGCGCCGGATGCCGCCGCGGACCCGCCATCACCCGGGGTCTCGGCTGCCACGCACCGGCGAACTCCGGCAGCGGCGCGGTCACCGCGGACGCCAGCCACAGCGGCGTCATCATCAGGTAGTAGCCGTCCTGGGAACGCGTGGCCAGGAAGAACGCGCACCACGGCAGCACGGTCGCGGCCGGCCCCAGCCGCCGTACGAACAGCACGAACAGCGCCAGCAGCCCGGCCGCCAGCAGCAGGCTCGCATGCCCGTACCAGTCGAGCCGGTCGCTGCCGTCCGTGAGGTACAGCGAGATGCCGATCAGCCCCTGACCGTGCAGCACCGCGCCCTGCGTCAGCGGCAGCGCGATCCCCTTCAGCCAGGCCGCCGGCTGCTGCACCAGGAAGTACGTGTTGATCAGCAGCCATACGGTGACGGCGACCCCGGCGATCCGCAGCACCACGCCCGCCGCCGCGCGCGGACCCAGCTCACCGCGGCGCACCGCGTAGATCCCGGCCAGCAGGAACGGCACCACGAACCACGACAGCTGCTGCGCGGCGCAGGCCCCGCCGAGGCAGACGGCCCGTGCCACGCCCGCCCGGCCGAGCAGCCCGCCGCGCCCGGTGCGCGGCCAGCGCACCACCGCCGGCAGCAGCAGCGCCAGCGCCAGGATCGCCGGATAGCCCTGCCGCCCGTACATCGGCAGGAACGAGAAACCGAGGCACACCATCGTCGCCGCCGGGCGCCACGGCACGGGCAGCATCCGCCACAGCGTCACCGCGCCCACGAGCAGCGCGCCGGTCGCCATGGCCGTCGCCGGGGCGCCCCCGTGCCCGAGCCACAGCAGCGGCGCGGTGAGCAGCGGGGCGAGCGGCGGATAGCCGTACGTGAAGTCGTAGCCGCCGTACACGGTCGGGGTCAGCGCGACCGTGCCATGGCCGAACAGCCAGGGCCAGGGCCGGTCGTAGACGGGCCGTCCGGCGGCGAGCTCCCGGGCGGCCTGGGTGGTGAGGACCGCCTCGTCGCCGCCCTGGTGGTACACCGCCCAGGCACACAGCACCAGGACCACGGCGGTGGCCAGCACGCACAGGTCGACGCGGGCCAGCGAGCGGGCCCGGCGCACGACGAGCGCGAGCACCCCGCACACCAGGATCGAGGCGTAGCAGACCGAGATGGCGGCGGCCACGACGACCTTGTGGCTCGCGGCCGTCGACCACACCGAGCGGGTGCCGATGAAGAGGGTGACGGCGGAGAGCAGGGTCAGGACGCGACGCCACTGCGCGGGAGGTTCCGGGAGGGCGGACACCGCCGACTGTGTCCGCCGACCGGGTGTCACCAGCGAGGTATCTGCCAAGTGCACGGCACGTGAACGTAGTCGCGCTCGGTGAACGAGCCGTTCCTGGACGTGAAGATTCCGGTGTGTGGGGGGTAAGAAGCGGCCGTGGGACGCCCAAGTCGGTCGCCGTCCGTGTCGCTGTTGGGCCGAACGGGTGACTTGGCGTAAGAATTGGCTGGTGCAGGCATGGAATGCGAGTCAGTTCGGGGGGATCCGGTGAACCGGTACGACGTCACCGATGAACAGTGGGAAGGGCTCGCCCAGGTCGTTCCCTTGCGGGGCCGGGACGCCTGGCCGTCGGCGGTGGACCACCGCTCGCTCCCCGACAGTGTGACGGAGACCCGTCGCCGCTTCGTCGTGCTGCGGGTCAACGTCTTCGCCGACGCGCGGGAGGTCGCCGAGACACTGATGGCCGGCATCCCGGTCCTCCTCGACCTCACCAGCGCGGAGACCGACGTGGCCAAACGCGTCCTGGACTTCTCCACGGGAGTCGTCTTCGGCCTCGCCAGCGGCATGCACCGCGTCGACCGCAACGTCTTCCTCCTCACCCCACCGGGCACCGAGGTGAGCGGAATCATGGAGGGCGCCGGGGTGTAGGGGGCGGGCGTGTCAGCCCGGGGTGTCGCTCGATCGTAGGAAGTCCGCGGGGCCGGAACGGTTCGCCCGGCGGGCGGAGTCCTACGGTCCGCATATGACCGCGTCCTCCGCCTCGACCAGCCCCACCCGCCCCGAAGACACACCGCTCTCCGACGACCCCGTCGGACCCCGGAGCACCCGTCCCGAAAGCTCGTCCGGCCCCGGTGGCCCCGCCGGTCTCGAGGGCGTGCCGCTTCCCGGTGGTGCGGTTCGTCGGCACCTGCGGCCCTGTGTGACCGAGTTGCGGCTGGCCGCCTTCGCGGGGCATCGGCGGGTCCGGATGGGGTTGGGGGCGGTGACCGTGTTGGCGGGGCCCAGTGGGAGCGGGAAGACCACGGCGGTACGGGCCTACGAGGCACTGGCGCGGCTCGGCGGCGGGGCCCGGGTCCGCGACGTCTTCCCGGATCCGCTCGCCTGCGTCCCCGAAGGGGCCCGCCCCGATGCCCAGCGGCGCCGCGGCTTCCGCATCGGCTGCACCGCCGACGGCCCCGAGGGCCCGGTCCGGCTCGACATCGCCGTACAGGCCGAACCCGAACTGCGCATCGTGGGGGAGCGGCTGAGCGCCGACGGACGCGTGCTGCTGGAGACCGCGCTGCGTGATCCGGGACGCCGTACGGTGCAGGCCGCCTGGCACACCGGCGGATCCGCACCCGTCACCCGCGCCCCCCTCCCCGACGACCGCCTCGGCACCGCCCTGCTGCCACTGCGCGTCGCCGGCAAGACCGACGGACAGCGGCGGGTGCTCGCCGCCGCCGAACAGATGGTCGTCGCGCTGCGCTCGGTCTTCGTCTGCGACCCCCAGCCGGAGTGGATGGGCGCCCCCGTGCCCGTCGGCTCCGGCCGGCTGCTCGGCGGCTGCGACAACCTCGCCGACGTCCTCTGGCGCACCCGCGAGGAGTGCGCCCGCCGGCACGCCCACCTGGTCGCCGCCCTCGACGCCGGCTGCGCCGGACAGGTCGTCGACCTGCGCGCCGAACCCCTGCCCGACGGCACGGTCCGCGCGCTGCTCGACCGCGGCGACGGGACCGGCACGGAACTCGCCCGCCTCGGCTACGGCGAACTGCGCTACGTCGCCCTCGCCCTGGTCCTCCTCACCGGCCCCGGCGTGCTCGACCTGGACACGGCCGGTGAGGTGCCCTCCGCGATGCAGGCGCTCACCCTGCTCGCCGACAACCTCGACCGCGGCCTGGACCCACGCCAGCGCACCGGTCTGCTCCGGCTCGCCGTGCGGATGGCCGACCGCGGGCACATCCGCTGCGTCGGTGCGGTCAGCGACCCCTCCTGGGCGGCCCGGACCCACGGGGTCACGGTGGTACACCTGGGAAAGTGACAGAACACCTCGACGTGGCGAAACTCCAGCGCAGACTGGCCGAGTTCGCGGCCGCCCGGAACTGGCAGCCCTTCCACACCCCCAAGAACCTCGTCTCCGCGCTCAGCGTGGAGGCCTCCGAACTGGTCGAGATCTTCCAGTGGCTGACCCCGGAGGAGTCCGCGCGGGTCATGGACGACCCGGAGACCGCGCCCCGGGTGACGGACGAGATCGCCGACGTCCTCGCGTATCTGCTCCAGCTCTGCGAGGTGCTCGGCGTCGATCCGCTCGCCGCCCTCGACGCGAAGATCGACCGCAACGAGCGCAGATTCCCGGCGCCGTAGACCGCGCGTGGACCGCCGGGCTGTGGACAACCGAGGGACTCCCACGGTCCGCTTTCACTCTCCGGAGTCGTCCGGTGGTCCGAAACCGATTTGTTGTCCACAGATTTCCGCCTTCCTCTGGCTTTTCGCCCCACAGGCCTTCACTCTGGGTAGTGGAACGCTCTCTGTGCGCGAGGGCGGTGCGCAAGGGAGTTCGGGCGGACGTGCGAGGAGCACGTCGGACAGACGGGGGTGGCGCATGGACGCGGTGCGGCTCATCCTGACCAGCAGGCGTGCGCTCGCGGGCAGCGTGGGCAGGGCGGAGATTCTCACGGAGGTGTGGCAGGCCCAGGCCCTGGCCCAGGCCATAGGAAGCCGGCTGGCCGTCTCGGGCCCGCCCGAACTGCGGGGCGAGGCCCTCGGGTTGACCGAGCTGGCGGGCCGGGGCTGCGGGGTGCTGGACGCCCCCGACCTCGACCACGCCGATCTGCGGGCCGCCCAGCTCACCCTGCTGGACGACGCCCGCGCGGCCCTGATCGACCTGAGCGGTCTGCTCGGCGAGGTCGGCATCGCCCTGGTCGCCCTGGCCAGCGCGGCGGACGACCAGGGCACGTACTGGCAGTGCATGGAGGCCATCGACGCGGCCGACGAGTCCAGGGACCGCGTCCTGGAGATGCTGCGCAAACTGGCGGCGAGAGAGGAGCGGGAGCGGGAGGACAGGGAGGTGTGGGAGGAGAGAGGTGAGAAGGAGGGGGCCGTGTTACCGGATCGGTGACGTCCGGCTCAGCCCGCGTCGCCTTCCTCCACACCCGCACCAGCACCCGACGCCGTACCCGCACCCGCACCCGCACCCGTCGCCGTCGCCGTCACCCTCCCCACCTCTGTCCGCTGTGAGCTTCCCGCGGCCTGGTGGTCCTCCAGCGCCGAGAGGTCCGCGTTCAAGGCCGTCATCAGCTCCTCCATCTGCTGCAGCAGCCCTTTCGGCGGGGCCGGCGCGGCGCTCCCGCCCTGCTGCGGCACGCTCTCTTCGGTCATGACGGCCTCCTGGGCCCCGGCCCCCGGACGGCCGGCACGGGTGACGTCCCGGCACCGATCCGCCGGACGGGCGCCGACCGGTCCGGCACCGCACCGGCCAACGATCACCACCGGGGCGGGTCACTGGCGCGGGCAACCCCCCACGCCCGGCACGGCCGTTTTTCACCCGACCGGGGACGCCAGGGCCCCGGGGGACCCCCGGGATGGACGGGAACCCCGAGGTGCAGGATGGGAGGCATGGATCTTCGTATTTTCACCGAGCCCCAGCAGGGCGCCACCTACGACACCCTCCTCACCGTGGCGAAGGCCACCGAAGACCTCGGGTTCGACGCCTTCTTCCGCTCCGACCACTATCTGAAGATGGGCGACGTCGACGGTCTCCCCGGCCCCACGGACGCCTGGATCACCCTGGCCGGCCTCGCCCGCGAGACCCGCCGCATACGCCTCGGCACGCTCATGACCGCCGCCACCTTCCGGCTGCCCGGCGTCCTCGCCATCCAGGTCGCGCAGGTGGACCAGATGTCCGGCGGCCGCGTCGAACTCGGGCTCGGCGCGGGCTGGTTCGAGGAGGAGCACACGGCGTACGGCATCCCCTTCCCGAAGGAGAAGTTCGGCCGCCTCGAGGAGCAGCTGGAGATCGTCACCGGCCTGTGGGCCACCGAGCCCGGCAAGACCTTCGACTTCCACGGCGAGCACTACGCCCTCACCGACTCGCCCGCGCTGCCCAAGCCCGCGCAATCGAAGATCCCCGTGCTGATCGGCGGCCACGGCGCGAGCCGTACGCCTCGCCTCGCGGCCCGGTTCGCCGACGAGTTCAACATGCCGTTCGGCTCGGTCGAGGACAGCATGCGCCAGTTCGGCCGGGTGCGGGCCGCCGCCGAGGCGATCGGCCGGGACGCGGACGCCATCACCTACTCCAACGCCCTCGTCGTCTGCGTCGGCAAGGACGACCAGGAGGTCGCCCGCCGGGCCGCCGTGATCGGCCGCGAGGTCGACGAACTGAAGACCAACGGCCTGGCCGGCACCCCGGCCGAGGTCGTCGAGAAGATCGGCCGCTACACCGAGACCGGCTCCCGCCGCTTCTACCTCCAGATCCTCGACCTGCACGACCTCGACCACCTGGAGCTGATCTCCGCCGAGGTGCAGTCCCAGCTGTCGTAGGCCCACGGCAGGGCGGCGCGCATCCCGTGATCTGTGACATGCCTGTGACTGGAACTATGGCTTCCGCCACAGTCCTTCCGGGCCGCTCCTGATGAGGTGACCGGATGCGCCCACCCCGTCCACCCCGCCGCCCCCGCCCGGCCCGTCTGCTCCCGGCCGTCGCCGCCGTGCTCCTGCTCGCCGCGGCCTGCGGAACGGAGCGGGCGGGCGACGACATCGGCGGCGGCGTGGGAGCGGCCTCCCGGGCACCCCGCACCCCGGTCACCGACCCGCCGGTGGACGGGGTGCGCATCACCGCCGTGACCATCCCCTCGGCCACCCCGACGCCCAGTGCGTCCGACTGGAGCGTCCACGCCGACAGCCTGCCCGGCGACTCCGGGATCTTCGCCGCCTACGAGGTCACCAACGACGGCCCCGAGGCGCTGACGTACTCCGTGCTCTTCGACTTCACGACGAGCGCGGGCGAGGTCATGAGCAACCAGTGGGTGACGGTGCGGGAGGTGGGCGCCGGGAAGACCGTGCGGGGGACCGTCGAACCGGGGGTCCTCACCCCCGGCGCCTCGCCGGTGACCACCGTGAAGGTCGCCGAGGTCACCAAGGTCCCCGCGGCCGAGGCCCCCGCCGCGGCGGGCGTCTGCCCGGCGTCCGGGATCCGGGTCACCGCCGACGACGGCGACGCCGCGATGGGCCTGCGGGTCGTCGGACTGCGCCTGGAGAACTGCGGCACGAAGGACTACTCCCTCGACGGCTACCCGCAGCTCACCCTCCTCGACGAGGACCGCGCGCCGGTCGAGGGCGTGCGGATCCTGCACGGCGGCGCCGGCATCGCCTCAGGCACCGGCCTCGACGACCCGCCCCGCGCCCTCACCCTGAAGCCGGGCGAGAGCGCGGTCTCCGGCCTGGCCTGGCGCAACACCACCGAGGCCGGCCCGGACCCGGTGACCGTCCCGTACGTCCGGATCCGCGCGCAGTCCGGCGCCGCCCCGGTGACGATCACCCCCCACCTCGACCTCGGCACCACCGGCAAGCTGGGCGTCGGCGCCTGGCAGCGGGCGGAGCGCTAGCCGGTAAATTCCCCCGCCCCCGGGCCCGTACCTCTGTACGTTGGAGCTGCGCACAAGCGCACGACCAGCGCTTTCGCTCCCATCCGACCTTTCGAGGCAACCCACCGTGTTCCTGACGATCACCACCACCGGCACCCCCGAGCGCCCCGCCACCGACCTGGGCTATCTGCTGCACAAGCATCCCGGGAAATCACAGGCGTTCTCCACGTCCTACGGCACGGCGCACGTCCTCTACCCCGAGGCCGCCGCCGATCGCTGCACGGCGGCGCTGCTCCTCGAGGTGGACGCCGTGGCGCTGGTCCGGCGCGGCAAGGGCAAGGGCCGCGGCGGCGCCCCCGACGCGGCGCTCGCCCAGTACGTCAACGACCGCCCGTACGCGGCCTCCTCGCTGCTGGCCGTCGCGCTGAGCGGCGTCTTCTCCAGCGCGATGCGGGCCGTGTGCACGGCCAGGCCCGAACTCCCCGCGCAGGCCCGGCCGTTGCACATCGAGGTGCCCGCGCTGCCGGCCCGCGGCGGCCCCGGCCTGGTACGGGCGCTGTTCGAGCCGCTCGGCTGGACGGTGACCGCCGACCCGGTGGCCCTGGACCCCGCGTTCCCGGAGTGGGGCGACTCGCGGTACGTACGGCTCGTCCTGGAGTCGGAGACACTGACCCTCGCCGAGGCCCTGCGGCACCTCTATGTCCTGCTGCCGGTCCTCGACGACGCCAAGCACTACTGGGTCTCGTCCGACGAGGTCGACAAGCTGCTGCGCGCCGGTGAGGGCTGGCTGCCCGACCACCCCGAGCAGCGGCTGATCACCAGCCGCTATCTGTCCCGCCGCTGGTCGCTGACCCGGCAGGCGATGGAGCGGCTGGAGCTGGTGCGGCTCGCCGAGACCGACGACAGCGCGGTCGAGGACATCGACAACGCGGTCGGGGCGGAGGCCGAGACCGAGGAGAAGCCGACCCCGCTGGCCGTCCAGCGGCGCGACGCGATCATCGAGGCGCTGCGCGCCGCCGGCGCCGCCCGGGTGCTCGACCTCGGCTGCGGCCAGGGCCAGTTGGTGCAGGCACTGCTGAAGGACCCGAGGTTCACCGAGATCGTCGGCATGGACGTCTCGGTCCGCGCCCTCACCATCGCCGCCCGCCGGCTGAAGCTGGACCGGATGGGCGAACGGCAGGCGTCCCGCGTCCGGCTCGTGCAGGGCTCGCTCGCGTACACCGACACCCGCCTCAAGGGCTATGACGCGGCCGTGCTCAGCGAGGTGATCGAGCACCTCGACCTGCCGAGGCTGCCCGCCCTGGAGTACACGGTGTTCGGCGCGGCCCGCCCCCGCACGGTCCTCGTCACCACCCCGAACGTCGAGTACAACGTCCGCTGGGAGTCCCTCCCGGCCGGACACGTCCGGCACGGCGACCACCGCTTCGAGTGGACCCGCGAGGAGTTCCGCGCCTGGGCGGCCGCCGTCGCCGAACGGCACGGCTACGGCGTGGAGTTCGTCCCCGTCGGCCCGGACGACCCGGAGGTGGGACCGCCCACCCAGATGGCCGTGTTCACCCTGACCACCCCCACGGCCGGCACCCCGAACGAGAAGGAGGCGAAGGCGGCATGACCGAGAACCAGACCAAGGGCCGGGTGCTTCCCGTCACCGACCTCTCCCTCGTCGTGCTGATCGGCGCCTCCGGTTCCGGCAAGTCGACCTTCGCGCGCCGGCACTTCAAGCCCACCGAGGTCATCTCCTCCGACTTCTGCCGCGGCCTGGTCTCCGACGACGAGAACGACCAGAGCGCGACCCGGGACGCCTTCGACGTCCTGCACTACATCGCGGGCAAGCGGCTCGCGGCCGGCCGCCGCACGGTCGTCGACGCCACCAGCGTCCAGCAGGACGCCCGCCGGCAGCTGATCGACCTGGCGAAGCAGTACGACGTGCTGCCCATCGCCATCGTGCTCGACGTGCCCGAGGAGGTGTGCGCCGAGCGCAACGCGGGCCGTACCGACCGCGCCGACATGCCGCGCCGGGTCATCCAGCGCCACACCCGCGAACTCCGCCGCTCCCTGCGCCACCTGGAGCGCGAGGGCTTCCGCAAGGTGCACGTCCTGCGGGGCGTGGACGATGTGGAGAACGCCACCGTCGTCACCGAGAAGCGCTTCAACGACCTGACCCACCTCACCGGCCCGTTCGACATCGTCGGCGACATCCACGGCTGCGCCGCCGAACTGGAGTCGCTGCTGGGCAAGCTGGGCTACACCGACGGCGTCCACCCCGAGGGCCGGACGGCCGTCTTCGTCGGCGACCTCGTCGACCGGGGCCCGGACAGCCCGGGCGTGCTGCGCCGCGTGATGTCCATGGTCAAGTCGGGCAACGCCCTGTGCGTGCCGGGCAACCACGAGAACAAGTACGGCCGTTACCTCAAGGGCCGCAACGTCCAGCACACCCATGGCCTCGCCGAGACCATCGAGCAGATGGAGGACGAGAGCGAGGAGTTCCGCGCCGAGGTACGGGAGTTCATCGACAAGCTCGTCAGCCACTACGTCCTCGACGGCGGCCGGCTGGTGGTCTGCCACGCCGGTCTGCCGGAGAAGTACCACGGCCGCACCTCCGGCCGGGTCCGCTCGCACGCGCTGTACGGCGAGACCACCGGTGAGACCGACGAGTTCGGGCTGCCGGTGCGCTACCCGTGGGCCGAGGACTACCGGGGCCGGGCGGCGGTCGTCTACGGCCACACGCCCGTCCCGGAGGCGACCTGGCTGAACAACACCATCTGCCTGGACACCGGCGCCGTCTTCGGCGGCAAGCTGACCGCGCTGCGCTGGCCGGAGCGCCAGCTGGTCGACGTACCGGCGGAGCAGGTCTGGTACGAGCCGGTGAAGCCGCTGCGCTCCGAGGCGCCCGGTGGGCACGACGGGCGTCCGCTCGACCTGGCCGACGTCCACGGCCGCCGGATCGTCGAGACCCGGTACGAGGGCCAGTCCCGGGTGTCGATCCGTGAGGAGAACGCGGCGGCGGCCCTGGAGGTCATGAGCCGGTTCGCGGTCGACCCGCGGCTGCTGCCGTACCTCCCGCCGACCATGGCGCCCACGGCGACCAGCCGCGTCGAGGGCTACCTGGAGCACCCGGCGGAGGCGTTCGCGCAGTACGCCGCGGACGGGGTGGAGCGGGTCGTGTGCGAGGAGAAGCACATGGGCTCGCGGGCGGTGGCGCTGGTGTGCCGCGACGCCGAGACGGCACGCAGGCGCTTCGGCGTCGACGGGCCCACCGGGTCGCTGTACACCCGCACCGGCCGGCCGTTCTTCGACGACGTCGCGGTGACCGAGGAGATCCTCGGCCGGGTGCGGGCGGCGGCGGACGCGGCGGGTCTCTGGGCGGAGCTGGAGACCGACTGGCTGCTGCTGGACGCCGAGCTGATGCCGTGGTCGCTGAAGGCGTCCGGGCTGCTGCGGTCCCAGTACGCGGCGGTCGGCGCCGCCTCCGGGGCCGTCTTCCCGGGTGCGCTGGGCGCTCTGGAGGGCGCCGCGGCCCGGGGCGTCGACGTCGCCGACCTGCTGGCCCGGCAGCGGGAGCGCGCCTCGGACGCGGCCGCGTTCACGGAGGCGTACCGCCGCTACTGCTGGACGACGGACGGCCTGGACGGCGTACGCCTGGCCCCGTTCCAGCTGCTCGCCGTCCAGGGCCGCAGCCTCGCGGGTCTGCCGCACGACGAGCAACTGGCCCTGCTGGACCGG
The DNA here is from genome assembly GCF_040630255.1 of Streptomyces sp. NPDC005820. NCBI lineage: Bacteria > Bacillati > Actinomycetota > Actinomycetes > Kitasatosporales > Streptomycetaceae > Streptomyces > Streptomyces sp. NPDC005820. The sequence goes on along the minus strand of NZ_JBEXXE010000073.1, from coordinate 8,543 downwards.
CTGGTGGAGCACGATGACACCGGACTGCTGCAGACCACCGGCCGGCTGTACGTCGACACCGCCGACCCCGCCTCGGTGCGGGCCGGCGTCGACTGGTGGCTGGAGATGACGGGCCGGGGCGGCGAGGGCATGGTCGTCAAGCCGCTCGGCGCCCTGGTCCGCAGCGGCGAGGGCCGGCTCGTCCAGCCGGGCATCAAGTGCCGGGGCAGGGAGTACCTCCGGATCATCTACGGCCCGGAGTACACCCGCCCCGACCACCTCGCCCGGCTGCGCGGACGCTTCCTGAACCACAAGCGTTCGCTGGCGATCCGCGAGTACGTGCTCGGCCTGGAGGCACTGGACCGCCTCGCCGAGGGCGAGCCGCTGTGGCGCGTCCACGAGGCGGTGTTCGGGGTGCTGGCCCTGGAGTCGGAGCCGGTGGACCCGAGGCTGTGAGGTCAGCGCCCGCCGGTCACCGGCGGGTCGAGGGCCTGCACGGTGGCGACGACGCCGCTGCTCGCGAAGCCGCCGACGACGAAGACGCAGTTGCCGGTCGTGCCCGGCGGACAGGGCAGGGCCGCGCCCGCCGCTTCCTGGCGGGCGGTCGGCGCCGACGGCAGGGTGGTCCAGACGCGCGACAGCGGGTTGTACGACTGGGCGTCCGACCGCGCGCCGCCGGCACCGATACCGGTCGCCGCGTAGACACAGGTTCCCTGCTGGCCGGGCGGGCAGGTCGTGGCCGCCACCACCGGGGTCGCCAGGGGAACCGGCAGCGCTGCCAGCGTGGTCCAGGCCCGGGTCACCGGGTTGTAGGACTCCACCGCGCCCGTGACGTGGCCGGTGGAGTCGAGCCCGCCCACCGCGTAGACGCAGGTCCCCGTCTGACCCGCCGGACAGATGGCGGTCGCGGCGCTCACGCCGTTCCGGGCCGTGTGCAGTGCGCTGAGAGTGGTCCAGGTCCTGGTGACGGGGTTGAACGACTCCACTCTCGCCGTGACACCGGAGCCGTCGTCACCGCCCACCGCGTAGAGGCAGGTTCCGGTCTGTCCGGCGGGGCAGGGCGCGGCCGCGGCCCCGGGGTAGGCGCGTGCCGTGCCCAGCGACGTGACCGTGGTCCAGCCGCCGGTCGCCGGGTCGTAGGACTGGACCGTCGCGACGCGGCCGCTCGCGCCGTACCCCCCGAGGGCGTACACACAGGTTCCGCTCTGTCCGTCCGGGCAGGGCGCGGCAGCCGCCGCGAGGCCGTAGCGCGGCGTGGGCAGGTCCGGCAGCGTGGACCAGGCGTTGGTGCGCTGGTTGTATGCCTGGGCCGTGGCCAGCACGCCGCTGTCCCACCCGCCGACCGCGTAGAGACAGCTCCCGCTCTGCCCCCGAGGGCAGGGCGCGGCGGCCGCGGCCAGGTCGGCTCGGGCCTTGGGCAGGGAAGGCAGCGTGATCCAGTTCAGACCGGTGCGGGCGTCGGCGGGCAGCGTCCCGCACAGCAGGGCGACGGCGGCAAGGACGCCGGTGAGGGCGCAGCGGGCGCGCCATCTGCGCGGGGCCGTACGTATGGGGGGCAAGACAGGCTCCTGCCAGGAGGGGGCGTTTACCAGAGGTGTGCCACGCCCCTGCGCCGACGCGCCGCCACCGTCCGGCATTTCGCCCCAACGGCTCAGAGGCGGCCGCGGCCTCACCCCACCAGCCGCAGCCGCTCCCCGCACACCCCCACCCGCACGGTCTGCCCCCAGGTCAGCTCCACCGCGTCGCTCTCGATCCCGTCCCCGAACGCGACGATCCGCTCGGACTCGACGGTCAGCGTCAGCCCGTCCCCGGCGGTCAGCTCGCCCGCCACGCACGAGGTTCCCGTCGCCGGTGACGGCCAGGCCTCCCGGACGAACCACACGAGCCGTTGCTCCGTCGGCGCGGGCAGCCGGACGCGCCCGCCCCGCTCCTGCCAGACCGAGCGGATCCAGCCGGTGGCGCCCGTGCCGGTGCCGACCAGCACCCCGGAGGAGGCCTGGGCCTCGGCGGCACCCCCGTCGTCCTCGAGGCCCAGGCGGTAGCGGGCGGTCTGGTGACCGGCGGCGCCCAGATAGATCTCGTTGAGGGCCACCAGCCGCTGGGTGTCGTCGGCGACCGCCTCGACCATGGTCAGTTCGGACACCCCGGTGCCGGAGGCGAGCACCGAGGGCAGCAGGGCGCCGGCGTCGGCGGGGCGGTGGCGGACCAGGACGCCCGGGTTGCGGCCGGGGTCGGTGTCGATGCCGACCACGGGCTGCCCGGCGAGGTACTTGGCGACGTTCGCCACCAGACCGTCCTGGCCCACGACGATCACCACGTCCTCCGGCGCGAACAGGAAGCGGTCCAGGTCGGCCCGCTCCACCTGGCTCTGCCGCCAGGTCAGGGGGATCGCCGAGGTCACCTCCGCCAGGGCGCGCCGGGTGCGGCGGTGCCGCTCCGCGACCTCCTCGATGTCCCGGCCCCGCGAGGAGAGGAAGAAGGCGGCCTGGCCGTGGGTGCCGTGCCGGGCCACCAGCTCCTCGTACTCCGTGGTGCGGTGGACCAGCACGGCCCGCGGGGCGAGACTCAACTCCCGGCTCCCAGCTTGGCGAGCAGGCCGGTCAGCACGTCCGGCGAGATCGTGACGCTGTCGATGTGCGGCAGGTTCTCCGCAAGCCGGGTGCCGGTCAGCGCGTTCAGGGTCACGACGTCGACGTCCGCGTGGACCCGCAGCCAGGCCGCCTGCGCCTGGGCCCGGGCCTCGCCGACCTCGCGTGCCGCCTCGGCCTCCGCCCGGGCGAGCCGTACCGCACGGGCCGCCTCCGCCTCCGCGAGCTTCACCGTGCGTGCCGACTCCGCATCGGCCAGCCGCTCCGTGCGCCGCGCCTCGGCGTCGGCGAGATGCACCTGCTTGGCCGCCTCGGCCTCCGCGAGCTTCACCGAGCGCGTGGCCTCGGCCTCCGCCAGCCGGACCGTCCGGTCCGCCTCGGCCTGAGCCCGCACCTGGTCCGCCGCCGCGGTCTCCTCCGCCTCACGGCGGGCGTTGGTGCCGCGCTGCTCGACCAACTGCTCCTCGCGCCGGGCGAGTTCGATCCGGCTGGCGAGCTCGTTCTCGGCGATGGTCCGCTCCCGCTCGACCGCCACCGCCCGCCGTTCGTACGTCGCCCGGTCGGCCTCCTGCTGGATCTGCTCACGGGCCGGCGTGCGCAGCGCGCGCTCCACCTCCGGTTCCGGGCGCAGCGCCATCACGCGTACGGCGACCACCTCGATGCCCGTCGCCGGCAGCCGCGGTTCCGCCGCCAGTCCCGCCGCGACCCGTTCCCGTACCGCCGTCACGCCGTCGACCAGCGCGGCCGACAGCGGTGTACGGGCGAGGACGTCCAGGGCGTGCTGCTGGGCCGTCTCGGTGAGCAGGGTGCCGAGCTGTTCCAGGGGCGCGCCGCGCCAGACGCCGGTGTCCGGGTCGACGGAGAAGTCGAGGCGGCTGGCCGCGACGGCCGGGTCGCTGATCCGGTAGGTCACCGTCGCCTGCACGGTGACGTCCTGGAAGTCGACCGTGCGGGCGTGGAAGGTCATGGCCAGCTCGCGGTCGTCGACCGGTACTTCGGAGAGCGCCGCGGTCAGCGCGCGGAACCAGAAGCTGAGCCCCGGGCCGTCGTGCACCAGCGTGCCCGAGCGGTGGTGGCGGATGTGTGCCGTCGGAGCGCCGCGCAGATGGCGCCAGCCCAGCCGCCGGGTGATGTCGGCCATGAGAGGTCCCCCCTCGCCTGGATGTCGTCACCGAGACGATAATCGGAGGGATCACTTGTCGTCAAGAGGACGAAAACAAGCGGTTGCGAAACGACACAAGAGCGGGTGAAGGCGGGCGACGGTGGTCAGGATGGAGGCATGGGATTCCATGTCGACTCCGAGGCCGGGCGGCTGCGCCGCGTCATCCTGCACCGGCCGGATCTCGAGCTCAAAAGGCTCACCCCCAGCAACAAGGACGCACTGCTCTTCGACGACGTGCTCTGGGTGCGCCGGGCGCGCGCCGAGCACGACGGGTTCGCCGACGTCCTGCGCGACCGGGGCGTCGAGGTCCATCTGTTCGGCGATCTGCTCGTCGAGGCCCTGGAGATCCCGGCGGCCCGCGCGCTCGTCCTGGACCGCGTCTTCGACGAGAAGGAGTACGGGGTGCTCGCCACCGACCACCTCCGTGCCGTCTTCGAGGCCCTGTCCGCGCCCGACCTGGCCGAGAGCCTCGTCGGCGGCATGACCAAACGGGAGTTCCTGGCGGCCAACGCCGAACCGACCTCCGTGCGCTTCCATGTCATGGACCTCGACGACTTCCTCCTCGCCCCCCTGCCCAACCACCTCTTCACCCGCGACACCTCCGCCTGGATCTACGACGGCGTCGCCGTCAACGCCATGCGCTGGCCCGCCCGGCAGCGGGAGACCGTGCACTTCGAGGCGATCTACCGGCACCATCCCCTCTTCCGCGGCGAGCTGTTCAACGTCTGGTCCGAAGGGCAGGCCGACTACCCCTCGACCATCGAGGGCGGCGACGTCCTCGTCATCGGCAACGGCGCCGTCCTCATCGGCATGAGCGAGCGGACCACCCCGCAGGCCGTGGAGATGCTCGCGCACAAGCTGTTCGCGGCCGGCTCGGCGCAGACCATCGTGGCCCTGGACATGCCGAAGCGGCGCGCCTTCATGCACCTCGACACCGTGATGACGATGGTCGACGGCGACACCTTCACCCAGTACGCCGGACTCGGCATGCTCCGCTCGTACACCATCGAGCCGGGCGTCGGCGAGAAGGAGCTGAAGGTCACCGACCACCCGCCGGAGCACATGCACCGGGCGATCGCCGCGGCCCTCGGCCTCAGCGAGATCCGGGTGCTCACCGCCACCCAGGACGTGCACGCGGCCGAGCGCGAGCAGTGGGACGACGGCTGCAACGTCCTCGCCGTCGAACCGGGTGTCGTCGTCGCCTACGAGCGCAACGCCACCACCAACACCCATCTGCGCAAGCAGGGCATCGAGGTGATCGAGATCCCGGGCAGCGAGCTGGGCCGGGGCCGGGGTGGACCGCGCTGTATGAGCTGCCCGGTCGAACGGGGGGCCGTGTAGAGAACATGTGAGCCGATGGGTCTGTATAGAAATGCTAGTCGTCGTATAGACTTCCATGGTCCCGTTCTCGTACCTCTGGAGCGCCCCCATGGCGACTGTCCCGACCGCCCTCGCCGGCCGCCACTTCCTCAAGGAGCTGGACTTCACCGGGGAGGAGTTCCGCGGCCTGATCGAGCTGGCCGCCGAGCTGAAGGCCGCCAAGAAGGCCGGGACCGAGGTCCAGCACCTGCGCGGCAGGAACATCGCGCTGATCTTCGAGAAGACCTCGACGCGCACCCGCTGCGCGTTCGAGGTCGCCGCCGCGGACCAGGGCGCCGCCACCACCTACCTCGACCCCTCCGGCTCGCAGATCGGCCACAAGGAGTCGGTCAAGGACACCGCGCGCGTGCTGGGCCGGATGTACGACGGCATCGAGTACCGCGGGGACAGCCAGCAGAACGTCGAGGAGCTCGCCGCGTACGCCGGTGTGCCCGTCTACAACGGCCTCACCGACGACTGGCACCCCACCCAGATGCTCGCCGACGTCCTGACGATGACCGAGCACACCGCCAAGCCCCTGCCGGAGATCGCCTTCGCCTACCTCGGCGACGCCCGCTTCAACATGGGCAACTCCTACCTGGTCACCGGGGCCCTGCTCGGCATGGACGTACGGATCGTCGCCCCCAAGACCTACTGGCCCGCCCAGGAGATCGTCGACCGGGCCCGTGAGCTGGCCGAGACCAGTGGCGCCCGGATCACGCTCACCGAGTCCGTCGCCGAGGGCGTGCTCGGCGCCGACTTCGTCGCCACCGACGTCTGGGTGTCCATGGGCGAGCCCAAGGAGGTCTGGGACGAGCGGATCGCCGCCCTCGGCCCGTACGCGGTGACCATGGACGTCCTGCGCGCCACCGGCAACCCGGACGTCCGCTTTCTGCACTGTCTGCCGGCCTTCCACGACCTCGGCACCAAGGTGGGCCGCGAGATCTTCGAGGCCCACGGCCTGGACTCGCTGGAGGTCACCGACGAGGTCTTCGAGTCGGCCCACTCGGTCGTCTTCGACGAGGCGGAGAACCGCCTGCACACCATCAAGGCCGTCCTGGTCGCCACCCTCGCCTGACCGGGGTCACTCGGGCCGCGGCCGCCACTGCGGAGGCACCACGGCCAGCCGGAACCACACCGCCTTGCCCTTCTCGGTGGGGCGGTGCCCGCAGGACGAGCTCAGCGCGCGGATCAGCAGCAGCCCCCGCCCGTGCTCCAGCCAGGGGTCGGGCTCCGCGCCCGAGGGCCGGGTGAGGTCGCCCGGTGGCATCGGGTCGGGGTCGTGCACCTCGACCTGGCAGCCGCTCGGCCGCAGCTCCACCACCAGCTCTATCGGGGCGTCCCCGGCGGCGGTGTGCTCCACGGCGTTCGCGACCAGCTCGGCCGTGAGCAGCTCCGCGGTGTCGCTGTCCGCGCCGTGCTCCAGCTCCGCCAGCGCCGTACGGACCAGTGCGCGAGCCACCGGCACGGCCGCGGCGGAGTGCGGCAGTGCGATCCGCCAGGAGGCGGTCGAGTCGGAGGGGCGATCTTGCAAGGCGAGTCCGTTCTTGGCGCAGGGTCCCGTGATCGACATCAGGTGGTCCTGCCTTCAACTTTCAGGAATGGTACGGCTAACGGGTTGCTTACCCCGCCCAACGCCCCGTCTCGCCTGCCTGCTCCCGTTGTTACCGCGTTATTGACGAGCGGTGACACTGCGGGGGCCGGACATGAGAAACCGCCCTCCCGGAGGGGGAGGGCGGTAAGAATACTTACCTCGGAACGCCTGTCTCAGCCGAGGTCCACCATGCCCGCGGTGAGCGTCGCCCCGTCGGCCGGGTCGATCAGGATGAACGCCCCCGTACGCCGGGAGACCGCGTAGTCGTCCAGCGCGAGCGGCTCGGCGGTGCGCAGGGTGATCCGGCCCAGGTCGTTCACGGCCAGCGCGGAGGCCCCGCCGAGATCCTGCACGAGCGCCTTGACGGTCCGGGTGGTGTGCTTGAGCAGCACCCGGTCGCCGACCCGCAGCGGACGGTCGGCCAGATGGCACACGGCCGCCCGTACGTCCCGCGTCGGCGTCGGCGCGTCGGCGCCCGCCGTGATCATGTCCCCGCGCGAGACGTCCCGCTGGTCCGCCAGCCGCACCCCGACCGACTGCGGCGCGTACGCCACCCGGACGTCCTCGCCGAGTACGTCGATGGCGGCGACCTCGGAGGTCTCGCCGGACGGATGGACGGTCACCCGGTCGCCGACCCGCAGCGAGCCCGACACCAACTGGCCCGCGTAGTGGCGGACCTCGCCGTGCCGCAGGACGTACTGCACCGGGAACCGGGTGGGCGCGTCGGCCGCGTCGGTGCCGACGGGCACGCTCTCCAGGAACTCCAGCAGGGCCGGACCGGTGTACCAGTCCATGTGCGCCGACCGCTCGACCACGTTGTCGCCGGCGAGCGCCGAGACCGGGATCGGGGTGAAGCCCGGCAGCCCGAACTCGGCGGCGTCGGCGGCGAATTCCCCGACGATCCGCTCGAAGACGTCCTGCCGGTAGTCGACCAGGTCCATCTTGTTGACGGCGAGCACGACGTGCGGGACGCGCAGCAGTCCGGCCACCGCCGCGTGCCGGCGGGTCTGCTCGACCACGCCGTTGCGGGCGTCGACCAGGACGATCGCCAGCTCCGCCGTCGAGGCGCCCGTGACCATGTTGCGGGTGTACTGCACATGGCCCGGGGTGTCGGCGAGGATGAACCGCCGCTTCGGCGTGGCGAAGTAGCGGTAGGCCACGTCGATGGTGATGCCCTGCTCGCGCTCGGCGCGCAACCCGTCCGTGAGCAGAGCCAGGTCGGGCGCGTCCTTGCCACGGTTGCGGGAGGCGGTCTCCACGGCCTCCAGCTGGTCGGCGAGGACCGACTTGGAGTCGTGCAGCAGCCGTCCCACGAGGGTGGACTTGCCGTCGTCGACGGAACCGGCGGTGGCGAACCGGAGGGTGTCCACAGTCATGCCGGCTGTCGTCATGTCCGTCGTCATCTCTAGAAGTACCCCTCGCGCTTGCGGTCCTCCATGGCGGCCTCGGAGAGCTTGTCGTCGGCGCGGGTGGCGCCGCGCTCGGTGAGCCGGGAGGCGGCGATCTCGGAGATCACCTTCTCGATGGTGCCGGCGTCGGAGTCCACCGCGCCGGTGCAGGACATGTCGCCGACCGTGCGGTAGCGGACCTGCCGCTTCTCGACGGCCTCACCCGGCCTGGGCCCGCCCCACTCACCGGCCGTGAGCCACATCCCGCCCCGCCGGAACACCTCGCGGTAGTGCGCGAAGTAGATGTCGGGCAGCTCGATGTCCTCGCGGGCGATGTACTGCCAGACGTCGAGCTCGGTCCAGTTGGACAGCGGGAAGACGCGGACGTGTTCGCCGGGCGCGTGGCGGCCGTTGTACAGGTTCCACAGCTCGGGCCGCTGCCGGCGCGGGTCCCACTGGGAGAACTCGTCGCG
>NZ_JBEXXE010000072.1:0-38336 GCF_040630255.1 Streptomyces sp. NPDC005820 | reverse complement strand
TCGTGGAGGATGTCGGGGGTGTTGGCGAAGAGGTTGGGCCGCATGTAGGAGGCGGTCTCCCCCGAGAGTTCGGTGAGGTACTCGGTCAGTTCCTGTTTGGTGTTGCGCCAGGTGAAGTAGGTGTAGGACTGCTGGAAGCCGATCTGGGCGAGGGTGCGCATCATCGCGGGGCGGGTGAAGGCCTCGGCGAGGAAGAGGACGTCGGGGTCGGTGCGGTTGATGTCGGCGATGACCCGTTCCCAGAAGACGACCGGTTTGGTGTGGGGGTTGTCGACGCGGAAGATCCGCACGCCGTGCGCCATCCAGTGGCGCAGGACGCGCAGGGTCTCGGTGATGAGGCCGTCGAGGTCGGCGTCGAAGGCGATGGGGTAGATGTCCTGGTACTTCTTCGGCGGGTTCTCGGCGTGGGCGATGGTGCCGTCGGGGCGGTGGTGGAACCACTCGGGGTGTTTGTGCACCCAGGGGTGGTCGGGGGAGCACTGCAGGGCGAAGTCGAGGGCGATCTCGAGGCCGAGGGTGCGGGCCTGTTCGACGAAGCGGGCGAAGTCGTCGAGGGTGCCGAGGCCGGGGTGGACGCTGTCGTGGCCGCCTTCGGGGGAGCCGATGGCCCAGGGGACGCCGACGTCGTCGGGGGTGGCGTGCAGGGTGTTGTTGCGGCCTTTGCGGAAGGTGGTGCCGATGGGGTGGATCGGGGGGAGGTAGACGACGTCGAAGCCCATGGCGGCGATGGCGGGGAGCCGGCGGGCGGCGGTGCGGAAGGTGCCGTGCGGGGTGTCGGCGGTGCCCTCGGAGCGGGGGAAGAACTCGTACCAGGAGCCGTACAGGGCCCGTTCGCGTTCGACCAGCAGGGGCAGCGGCTCGGAGGCGGTGAGCAGGTCCCGCAGCGGATACCGGGCCAGGACCGCGTCCACCTCCGGCGTCAACGCCGCCGCCAGACGGGAGGCCGGGGGGCGGGCCTCGTCGCGCAGGGCGGCGACCGCGGCACGCAGAACGGCGCGTTTTCCACCCCCCTTGGCCACCCCGGCCACCGCGCGCTCGTACAGCCGGGCGCCCTCCTCCAGGACGAGCTCGGTGTCCATCCCCGCGGGGATCTTGATCTGCGCGTGGTGCCGCCAGGTGGCGACCGGATCGCTCCAGGCCTCCACCTGGTACGTCCAGCGGCCCGGCGCGTCCGGGGTGACGTCGGCGCCCCAGCGGTCGCTGCCCGGGGCGAGTTCACGCATCGGGGTCCAGGGACCGGGCCGGCCGTCGGGGTCCTTCAGTACGACATTGGCGGCGACGGCGTCGTGGCCCTCGCGGAACACGGTCGCCGAGACCTCGAAGGTCTCACCGGTGACGGCCTTCGCCGGCCGGCGCCCCTGCTGGACCAGGGGGCGGACGTCGAGGACCGGGATGCGCCCGACGGCGGTGGGCACGGGCGGCGCGGCTTCGGAGGCATGGGTGGCCTCGGTACGGGGGGTACGGGGTGTCGGGGGTGATGACGAGTGGTGCGTGGCGGGCATGACCGCTCCTGTCCGCAGCAACGAGGGTGGGCGGAGGGATGTGGGGTCCAGTACCGGGGGAGCCTTCCCACCCTAATCGGGTGCGCATTCCGGCACTTTGTTAACTACTCACGCGTATGTCTACGCACAAGACCGGCCCCGTTCGCGGCCTCGGCGGGCGCGGAAGGGAGCCGGTCGTGGTGGTCCGTCACCTGGCGGGGGTCACCTGGAGGAGTTTGTCCGGCGAACCGGCCCCCCGGCCGGAGACCTTGCCGTTCACGGCCCCCGCGACCAGCGCCCGGGCCACCTGGGCCGGGGTGGCTTTCGGGTGACCGGCGAGATGGAGCGCGGCCGCTCCCGCCGCGTGCGGCGCCGCCATCGACGTACCCGAGGAGGTGACTCGGCCGGTGTCGCTGGTGGACGACGCGGAGGTGATCGACACCCCCGGCGCGAACAGGTCGAGGGCCGAACCGTAGTTGGAGAACGCGGCACGGGAGTCCCTGCGGTCGGTGGCGCCGACGGTGACGGCCTCCCGGACGTCGGCGGGGGACTCCAGGGCGGCGGCCCGGCCCCCGTTGCCCGCCGCCACGACATAGGTGACACCGGATCTGATGGAGGCGCGGACGGCCGCGTCGAGCTGCGCGTTGTACGAGCCGCCCAGGCTGAGGTTGGCGACGGCCGGCCTGCGGGCGTGCCGGGTGACCCAGTCGATGCCGGCGATGGCCTGCGCGGTGGTGCCGGCGCCCGCGTCGTCCAGGACGCGTACGGCGATGACCTTCGCCTTTCCGGCGACACCGAGGGTGCGGCCCGCGATGATGCCGGCGACCTGGGTGCCGTGGCCGTTGCCGTCGGCGGCGGTGCGGTCACCGTCGACGAAGTCCCAGCCGTAGCTCGCGCGCCCGCCGAAGTCGTCGTGGGTGATCCGGATCCCGGTGTCGATGACGTACACCGTCACCCCGGCGCCCCCGGACCCCGGCGCGCGATAGCGGCCGTCCAGCGGCAGACCCGGCTGGTCGATCCGGTCCAGCCCCCAGGACGGCGCTCTCTTCGCGGAGTCCACCGTCACCTCGCTGTCCTGGACGACCGAGGCGACCCCGGGGTCGGCCGCGAGCCGCCGGGCCTGTCTCGCGCTCGCGCGCACGGCGAAGCCGTTGAGGACCGTGCCGTAGGTGTGGCTGATTCTCGCCCCATGGGCGGTGACGAGTCGCCGACCGGCCGCCGAGGACGCCCGGGTGTCCCCCTTCAACGTCACGAGATAGCTGCCGCCGACGGAACCGGGCAGACCGGCGCCGACGACTCTTCCCTCCGGTACGGCGTGCGCGGGCGGACTTGCGGCCGACAGGACCAGGGTCGTGACGACCGCGGTCAGGCTCCCCGCCCGGCGCAGACGCCGGATGCGCGTCCGTGCCATGGTTCGCGTTCCCCTCCTCGACGCGGCGCACGCCGGACCGCTGCGACCACCGGGCGCGCCACTGGGCAGCCTCTCGTGCGGGGTGAGGGGTCACAAGGTGGCCTAGGGGGGTGAATCGGCCATATCGCCATTTGCTTGATCCGGCCGGTCTGGCCTACGGCAGGGGCGAGGACAACACCGGTACCGTGCTGGATGACCGGGCGTACACAGCCGTACGTCCATCCAGCGAACGCGCCACGCCGAGGTGGAATGTGAAGGCGATCCGTCGATTCACCGTCCGACCCCTTCTCCCCGAACCCCTCCGGCCGCTCAGTGACCTGGCCCGCAATCTGCGCTGGTCATGGCACGCGGACACCCGTGAACTCTTCCAGTCCGTCGATCCCGAGCGCTGGGCCGCCTCGGACGGGGACCCGGTACGGCTGCTCGGCGGCGTACGGCCGGAGCGCCTCGCCGAACTGGCCGAGGACCGCCGCTTCCTGCGCCGGCTGACCGCCGCCGTGGACGAACTGCACGACTATCTGACCGGCGACCGCTGGTACCAGACCCGGCCCAGCGCCGCCGAACTCCCCGCCGCCGTCGCCTACTTCTCGCCCGAGTTCGGCATCACGGCCGCCCTGCCCCAGTACTCCGGCGGCCTCGGCATCCTCGCCGGGGACCACCTCAAGGCGGCCAGCGATCTCGGCGTCCCCCTGATCGGCGTCGGACTCCTCTACCGCCACGGCTACTTCCGCCAGACCCTCTCCCGCGACGGCTGGCAGCAGGAGCACTATCCCGTCCTCGACCCCAACGAACTCCCGCTGACCCTGCTGCGGGAGGACGACGGCACCCCCGCCCGGGTCTCCCTGGCCCTGCCCGGCGGAAGGTCGCTGCACGCCCGCGTCTGGCTGGCCCGGGTCGGCCGCGTCCCCCTGCTGATGCTGGACTCCGACGTCGAGGAGAACGGCCTCGGTGAACGCGGCGTGACCGACCGGCTCTACGGCGGCGGCAGCGAACACCGGCTGCTGCAGGAGATGCTGCTCGGCATAGGAGGTGTCCGGGCGGTACGGACGTACTGCCGGCTCACCGGGCACGCCCCGCCCGAGGTGTTCCACACCAACGAGGGGCACGCGGGCTTCCTGGGCCTGGAGCGGATCTCCGAACTCCGCGACGCCGGACTGGACTTCGACCCGGGACTGGAGGCGGTCCGTGCGGGGACCGTCTTCACCACCCACACCCCCGTCCCGGCCGGCATCGACCGCTTCGACCGTGAGCTGGTCGCCCGCCACTTCGGCCCCGACGCCGAACTCCCGCGCATGGACGTCGACCGCATCCTGCGGCTGGGCATGGAGACGTACCCGGGCGGCGAGCCGAACCTCTTCAACATGGCCGTGATGGGCCTCCGGCTCGCCCAGCGGGCCAACGGGGTGTCCCTGCTGCACGGCCATGTCAGCCGGGAGATGTTCTCCGGCCTGTGGCCCGGCTTCGACCCCGACGAGGTGCCGATCACCTCCGTCACCAACGGGGTGCACGCCCCGACCTGGGTCGCCCCCGAGGTGCTGCGGCTCGGCGCCCGCCAGGTGGGCGCCCAGCGCGCCGAGGACGCGCTGGCCGTCGGCGACGGCGACCGCTGGGACGTCGTCTCCGGCATCTCCGACCAGAGCATCTGGGACCTGCGGCGCGTCCTGCGCGAACAGCTGGTGGTGGAGGTGCGTAAGCGGCTGCGGGCCTCCTGGCGGCAGCGGGGCGCGGGCACCGCCGAGCTGGGCTGGATCGACGGGGTCCTGGACCCCGACGTCCTGACCATCGGCTTCGCGCGCCGCGTCCCGTCGTACAAGCGTCTGACGCTGATGCTGCGCGACCGCGACCGCCTGATGGAACTTCTCCTGCACCCGACGCACCCGATCCAGATCGTGGTCGCGGGCAAGGCGCACCCGGCGGACGACGGCGGTAAACGCCTGGTCCAGGAACTGGTCCGGTTCTCGGACGACCCCCGGGTCCGCCACCGCATCGTCTTCCTCCCCGACTACGGCATGGCGATGGCGCAGAAGCTGTACCCCGGCTGCGACATCTGGCTCAACAACCCCCTCCGCCCCCTGGAGGCGTGCGGCACCTCGGGCATGAAGGCGGCGCTCAACGGCTGCCTCAACCTCTCCGTCCTGGACGGCTGGTGGGACGAGTGGTTCCAGCCCGACTTCGGCTGGGCCATCCCCACCGCGGACGGCGCCGGCACCGACCCCGACCACCGCGACGACATCGAGGCGGCGGCGCTGTACGACCTCCTCGAGCAGCGCATCACGCCCCGCTTCTACGAGCGGGGCCGCGCCGGTCTGCCCGACCGCTGGATCGAGATGGTCCGCCAGACCCTCACCCTGCTCGGCCCCAAGGTCCTGGCCGGCCGGATGGTCCGCGAGTACGTCGACCGCCTCTACACGCCGGCCGCCCAGGCCCACCGCGCGATGAGCCCCGACACGGCCCGTGAACTGGCCGTCTGGAAGACGAGGGTGCGCGCCGCCTGGCACGCGGTGACGGTCGACCACGTCGAGACGTCGGTCGCCACCACGACCGCCGAACTCGGCACGACCCTCGCCCTGCGCGTCCGGGTGGGCCTCGGCGAACTCGCCCCCGAGGACGTCGAGGTCCAGGCGGTCTCCGGCCGGGTCGACGAGGAGGACCGCATCACTGACGCGGCCACGGTCCCCCTGAAGGCCGCCTCGGGCCCCGACCTGGAGGGCCGCTGGCTCTACGAGGGCCCCCTCTCCCTGGACCGCACCGGCCCCTATGGCTACACGGTCCGCATCCTCCCGTCCCACCGCCTCCTCGCCTCCGGCGCGGAGCTGGGGGTGGTGGCGGTGCCGGGGGAGGAGGGGGCGGAGGGGGCGGGGGTGCTGATGCGCTGACGCGCCGACGGAAGGGACACTCGGCCTCCCAGCGGAGGTGGCATGGGCCTCGTCGACCCTGACGGGGCACTGCTGGGCCACCTTCGCCATGCTCGACCATGCTTTCTCGCCGCTGACGCCTCCCACGAACGCGTCAGCGATACAACCCGGACGGACTGATCCCGCTGACCTGCAACGACGTGCGGTTCAGCTGGTCCGCGTGGCGACGACGCCACCCCGGCTCGGGCCTGCCGCTACCTCTTCGCATGTTTGCGCCGTTTGCTCTGGCGTCAGGTCCCACGGGCTGCCGCGGCCGGTCAGTGTGCACAGTGTCGGCCCAGATCTCTGCACAAGGGCAACGAACTCCATTGGAGCGGCCGGGTTCCGGCGCTGCCGCAGCCACCCCTGATCCGTTCGCATGATCTCCTGGCTGAGGACAGACAGGCGGGGCGGTCTTGCGTCACGTGCGCACGGAACGCGGGACCGCGAACCTCGGCCGTCCTGTCGTGAGGTGCCCTTCGATCACGTCATCAGCGCGTCCGGGCAATTGAGGAGTCCGGTCAGCAGGCTCATGGCGGGCGGCGGAGCGTCCGGCAGCAGCTTGACGATCGCTGGGGCCACAGTGGGTGGGTCCCTCAAGTTCATCAATGCGGCAGAACACGGCGCCCCAAGAATTGGTACAACTGTGGAGCATGTGCCATCGCGACCGACAGCACACTCGCTGGTAAGCCCGTGAAAGCGTGGGACAGCGGTGTAGTGGCCCCCGAGGAGCTGGAATATTACTTCGGAAGTACATTCAAGTGTCAGGACGACGGTGCGGCCGGGGTCGCGAACGAGTTGCTCAAGACACCGGAATGGAGCACGAGGAGTCATCTTCGCCTGGCAGGAGGGTTCGGACATAGGCCACTTCTTCAACGCAGTGAACCGCGGAGGGAACGTGAAGTTCGTTGACGGGCAGGCGGGCGGATATGCGGACTTGGATTGAGATCACTGGGAGTTCATGCACACGGGAAGTGGCGCACATTGATCACCCTGGAGGCCGCTACGCTGGCGGCACGAGAATTCGGTTCCCGTAATCTTCCTGGAATCGATGGATTGCGATGGGGGTTCCTTTTTCGGGGAATCTCGACGGCAGGTCTCTACCTGTTTCAGATCACCGTTAGTCCGTCGGCTCCGAACGGGAGACCAAGGTTCGGTGGCAGTCCGGGAGTTGTCGTCGATTCCAAGAGCGGTGAATGTCGCTACGTGAGAGGTCATGCCGCGTGCAAAGGCCTTCTGCGTGAGATAGCGGACTGAATCTCGAGACCGAGGACAACCACTACGGCATCGGGCATGCGCAAGTCCGCGTCACCGGAACCGCCATTTCGGACGGGAAGTCGGTCGGATGACGTTCAACGTCCAGGTGTACAAGGACTGGAACTTTGACAAGGACAAGAAGGCTGTCGGTATTCCCCTGAATCGATACGCGGCCATGCACGAGTATGGATACGGGCAGGAGTTCCCGATGGCTTCGAGCGGCCCGGCGGTCCGGTTTCCGGTCGCCCGATACCATCCCGGCAAATCCGGGGCAGAGATGAAGGTGAAATATGAAAGCTTTTCGGCTCCTGATCCGGCTCGGATGCGTCGCAGTGTCGGCGGTCGCACCATTGGCGATTTTCTACTACATCTTTTTGAGTGTGGCCGAGGCGCAGTCCGGAGGGAGCCGGCAGAGCGGGCGCCGGTGGGCGGGTGCGCTCCAGGGAGCCCTTCCCGCAGCGGTCGTCGAGTTGGGGATCACCATGGTCGTGTTGCTCTGGGCCAAGGCGATGAGCACCAATCCGGCCTCAGGGTCCGCTCGCGCCGTCGCGGTCGCAGTGGCCGCCGTTTGCGCAAGTGTCCCCACCTCGCTTTTTGTGGCCCTGGCGGCATGGCCCGTGGTCCTGTTGAGCTGTGTTGCGCCTGCCGCTCTGGCCGCCCCCGCCCTCATGCGGTCTGCCGCCTCGACCACACCGCCCGCCTGAGAGGAAATTTGATCTAGGTAGATTGACTCTTATGTGATGTTGGTGTCGAAATAGGTCAGGCGCATGCCGTCGGCGTCGGTGAAGCGCAACTGGATGGTGTCCCGCTGGTTGGTGCAGCCGATCTTGGTCAGGGCGTGTTGGTGGTATTCGGTAGCGCGGGGGCGCTGTCGGGGAGCTAGGCGGGGTAAAGCTGATCCATGCTTCCTTCGGGCAGGTAGCGGCGGGGGAAGGCGATCCATTCGTCGTGCAGCTCGAACAGGACGGCGGTGACCAGTCGCAGGAGCGCGTCGTCGTTGGGGAAGATCTGGAGGACGTCGACGCGGCGCTTGACCTCGTGGTTGACCCGCTCCAGTGGATTGGCAGGGGGTTGCAAGTTCCGGGATCGCGTGGATCGTCCGTGCTCGGTGGGAGTTGACGCGGGAGCAGCACCGGCACGAGACCGGTGATCAAGGGTGTCTACGCCAGTTGATGACATTGAGGTCCCGTGCCTGCTGCCCCATCCTCCCCGATCCCTGCCGTCCTGGTGAAACTGGTCCCCCTCCGCCCGCACGACACGGACCGCCTGCGCGCCCACCTCCAGTGCCTACCCGACCCACGGTCGCGTCGCGGGCGGTGGTATCCCTTGGGCGGTCGGTTTGCTGCTGGTAGTCGTCTCCGGCGCCCGGACCATCACCGAGATCACAGAGTGGGGGCAGCGCGCCGCCGCCACGGTGCTGGAACAATTCGGCATCCGCCGCCACCTGCCCGGACGCCGGCACGCCCCGTCCCATTCCACCCTCACCCGGCTCCTGGCCGCCCTCGACGGCGACGCCCTGGACGACGTGATCGGTGCCTACCTGGCCGAACGCGACCACACCGACGTCGGTACCACCGGCTCGGCGCCGCGGTCGGCGATTGCGGTGGACGGCGAAGGCGCTGTCCGGCTCCGCCCACCGAACCCAGCACTACCGGCACCTGCTGTCCGCCGGAGACGGCCCCCTTCCGCCCGCTGCTGGAACTACTCGATCTGGCCGGCGCCGTGGTCGCCTTCGACGCCCTGCACAGCGTCAAGGACCAGGTGCGCTGGCTGGTGCAGGAGAAGAAGGCCCACTACATCGCGGTGATCAAGGGAAACCAGCCGACCGCGTCAGCCCAGGTCAAGGCCCTGCCATGGGAGCAGGTGCCCGTGGCGCACACCGTTTCCGCAACAGGGCACGGGCGGCGTGAGTCCCGCTCGGTCAAGACCATGGCCATCGCGGCGAACCTGGGCGGGATCGCCTTCGCGGAAGCGCGGCTGGCCCTGCGCATCCACCGACGCCGCCAGAAGAGCGGCAAGCGGCACACCCGGGAGACCCTCTACGCCGTCACCAGCCTCGACACGGGTGGGACCTGCCCGGTTGGCTCTACTGGATATCCGGCGAGAGCGGCCTGTGGACGGTGGAGAATCTGGTCCGGAGAGATGGCGAAACGCTCGCGATCTCCGTGAGTGCGGCCGACTGGCCCGTCCCCGTGGCGGCGCTCGAATGGCTGGCCGAAAAGGCGGCGGTGGCGGCGGTGGCCGCGGCGGCCTCGGCATGGGCCGAGGCAGCACCCGCGGCGGCGGAAGCACCAAGGCGCGAGGCGGAACCACCAGGGGATCCTCCAAGAGCACCAGGCGTTCCAGGAGCACGAGCAGGTACCGCGATCCGCGCAACGACATGTGCAACGCCAGGCGCTGCGGCGCCGGGCGCACTCGCCCGGCCAGGCCGCCCAAGTCGTCACGCTGCACCTACAACTGCAAGACCTCCAGCAGGCCTCCTGGCAGCAGCGGAAGTTACGGCCGTGGCGGACGCGGTTCCGGCTCATCCACGTCGCGTGGTTCCACAACCATGCGGCCGACACAGCCCAGGAAGCCCACGCCCCCTCGAAACCCGAACCGGGGCAAGAACCCGACTCCTGCGCCGACTCGCCCGGCCCCGAAGCCGAGAGTGGACGCGGCTCGGATTCAGCAGGGTGCGCTGGAAAGAGCGCTCATCCTGGACCACACACTGGCCGAGATCACGGCGTTCATCCCGATCGAGGCGCTGGCCCCGAACGGGCTGCTCGCCGACGGCAACGGGACGGGCACGGACACCCAGAACCGCGGCGACTGCCGTCGCGGTGGCGAGGGCTGGGTGGAGTACAACGACCTCGACAGCGCGAACGGCAACAGGGCCACCGGCGTGGAGGCGTGCCTGGACAGTGACTACTTCGACACGCACGAGGGCAGCTCGACCGTCCAGGGGATAAAACCGCCCGGCTACCAGTGGGCCAGGGCTTACGTGGGACACCTCGGCGGCCTCGACCCGGCCCTCGCCGTCAACGCCTGCCACCTGCTCGGCAGCGATCTCAGAGGCTCGGGCACGGACCTGCGGAATCTGGCCACCTGCTCACGCCAGGCGAACGCCGCCGTGCGGGGCGACGGCCGGATCGACGACCACATGTTCTCCTACGAGAGCCAGGTGAAGGACGCCGTCGACCACGGCCAGGTGGTCCACTACAAGGTGACACCGCAGTATTCGGGAGCACGGACTGTGCCGGTCTCCTTCGACATCACGGCCCGGGGCACCATGCCCGACGGCTCCCCCGGTATCGCGTTCAGCCTGACCGTTCCCAACTCGGTCCATAGTCCGCGCAAGGGCTGGAAGAACTACGGCATGGTCATCGACAGCCGCAGTGGCCTTCCGGTACCGACCGGTTCGCTACCGTAATGCCCGAGAGGCGGTGAAGTCTTGACCTGGTTCGATGAGCTGAGGAGGGTCATGCCCTCTCACCCGGGGGCGGGTGACACGGTGGACTGGGGTGCCGTGGAGGCGAGTTGGGGCACCCCCTTCCCCGGAGACTTCAAGAAGTTCATGGCCGAGTACGGCGCGGGCACGATCGACGACTACCTGAGCGTGCTGCTTGCCGAGCCCCGGGGTGGCTTCGACGGCGGTCCTGCGTACATGGGGATGGCCGAGGAGTCGCGGAACGCGGAGGAGACGTGGCGGGCCGAGCCTCCCGAGCCACGGCTCATCACCTGGGGCCTGGACTCCAGTGCGGACATCCTGTGCTGGCGGGCCGCCGGGGACGACCCGGACAAGTGGCCCGTGGTGGTGTGGAGCCGGGACGGCGGGCGCTGGTCCGAATATCCAGGCGGAATGGCCGAGTTCCTCTGTCACGTTTTTCGCGCGGAGTTCGACCGTTGTCCCCTCGGAGACCTGTCTCTCTGGGGTGCCGCTTCCCCCCGCTTCCTCCACCGGGACGAGCAGCAGCGGCTCCGGGACTCCGGGATCGACCCCTGGACCGGGGAGGCCGATCCGTTCGCAGGTATGTTCGGAGACTGAGCGAACCTCGCCCCTCAGATCCGCACACTCCCGCACTGGTGAACAACCCTGGCGGTGAGAACGGCAATCATGACAGCGCAGAACTGCTTCGAGGCATTTACAGAGCTGTTGCCTCCACGGCCGGGCAGCGGCCTGGCCGTGGACTGGGCAGCGGTCGAGGAAGCCTGGGGGCTGGAGTTTCCCTCCGACTACAAGAACCTCATTGCCCGCTACGGTGATGTGCTCCTCGGGGACTACCTTCAGGTCATCGCCCCCACCACCGTCACGCCGGAAACCTGCGACGAACCCGGCGCGCCACGCGGCGGCATGGGTTTCATCACGGCGGACGCCCGCGAGACCTGGGCGGAAACGGAGCCCACCGCAATCGAAGCCGAACCCGAGGAATTGGTGACCTGGGGAGCCGCGAGCAGCGCCGACCTCTTCTGCTGGCTCACCCGCGGCGAACCAGACAAGTGGGCCGTGATGGTCTTCAGCCACGGCGACGACATCTGGACCCAGTACGACTTCGGGACGGCGGAGTTCCTGGTCCGCGTGTTGAATGCCCAACCGGGCGTCGAGGCAATGAAGGAGACGCCGTTGTGGGGCGACAGGAATTCTTCGTACGTCAATTCCGCGGAGCGTCGCCGCGCACGGGGAAAGCGAATCGGCCAGGGTTCTCAGAGTACCTACGACGAGGGCTTCGCCGGGCGGGGCGGAACTGCTGGCCAACCTGTCCGCGACAGTGTGCCCCCGTCGACGACAACGCCGACACCTTTCGACGAGCGGGACTGCGGGCCCGACCCCGACCGGGCCGACGACGGACCCCTACGACCGTAGTCCGGACATCGCCGCGGATCGTGAGGAGGGCTGCGGCGTGGTCTCCCGCACCTGACCTCTCCACAACTGTTCTGGGTCGCCCTTGAGGCCGCGTATCAGGGCATGCAGGCCGGGCGTCGTCGTGGTGAGGACGACGCCCGGCTCGTCGCTCTCGCGGAGGTGGAGGGAACCGGTCGGGGAGGCGGCGATGTTGACGCAGTTCGAACTGTCGCCGCTGTACGAGGACTTCTGCCAGTGGAGAGTTTGCACGTCGATGCCTTTCAGATGCCCTGGGCGAGACGATTGATGAAGTCGCGTGACGTGGCCGGGGGTAGTGCGCAGGTCTCCATGTGGTCGAGAACGGCACGGTACTTGGTCAACTGTGCCTCGGAGTCGAGAAACCCGCAGCCGCCATGGTGGGTGTCCAACTGCACGGTATCGAGTTGACGTACAGGACCCTCGACGTAGTCGAAGGACTGGCCGGTGCTCGGGAAATTCTCCGTGCCGAACGGGATCACCCTGACCGTGACATGTGGCAACTCGCTCATTTCGATCAGATGCTTGAGCTGGCCGAAGGCGACGTCCGGGCCGCCGAAGCCCATGCGTAGGGCCGACTCGTGGATGAACGCCGAGTACCGGGGTGGGGTTTCCCGGTGCATGATGCCCTGTCGTCTGATGCGGTGGGTGAGGCGGTGTTCGATCTCGTACTGCCGCATGGGCGGCACCACCGCCCGGAAGAGAGCACGGGCGTGGTCCGTGGTCTGGAGCAGCGCCGGGATGTGGGTCACGAGAGCCACCCGCAGCCCCGTCGCGTGATGTTCCAGTTCGGCCAGGTCGACCAGGGCGGCGGGCAGGTGTTCGCGGTAGGGCTCCCACCAGCCGGGAGCCCGCCGCCCGGTGAAGTCGGCCAGGGCGTCCACGAGCGCCACGTCGGAACAGGCGTATGCGGACGCCATGGTGCGCACCCGGTCGGCGCTGAGGGAACTGCGTCCGGTCTCGATCATGCTGACGCGTCCCTGGTTGACGCCGAGCAGACCTGCGGCGCCGGTGACACTGAAGCCGGCCTGTTCGCGCAGTCTGCGCAGTTCGGCGCCCAGTCGCCGCTGGCGCAGGGTCGGGTTGCCGGTGGGCGGCAAGACGCTTCCTTCCGTACGGCATCGCGGTGGCTCTTGTACCCCACAAGAGGTAACTGTGGGCTCATCTCCCTGAACTGGAAGATGTATCTCCCCATGGCCCCTAGCGTGGTGCTTCCAAGGATTCCCCCCACCTTCGGAGGTCCTCATGGTCACCGTAGCCCCGCCCGACACCTGGTCGTACGCCCTCCGTCTGCCGCATGACCCCAGAGCCGCACGGGTCGCACGGATGACCGTGCGGGCGGTGCTCGGGGGGCACGGCAGGCAGGAAGTGCTGGAGGCCGTCGAGTTGGTGACGTCCGAGTTGGTCGCCAACGCCTATCTGCACACCGAAGGGCCGGCCACGCTGAGGCTCACCGCCGTGGGGGACGGGCGGCTCAGGGTGGGTGTCTGGGACAGCGACCCGCACGTTCCCGCGCCCTTCGCCAAGCCTCCCGGAAACCGTCTCGCGCTTGCTCCGGTCGAGAGGGAGAACGGGCGCGGACTGTACCTCGTGCAGGAGTACGCCGACTGGTGGGGAGGTTGGCCGCTCGGGCGGAACGGCGGGAAGTTGCTGTGGTTCGAGGTAGGCGGGCGGTTCGGCGCGTAAGGCGGCTACCTCACGGCTGTCCGTCTGTGCACAACCCCCGCAGCACCGTCCCGCACCGCCGCGCATAAGCGCTCTGCAACCCCCGCGTAGCCGGCCCCGCCGCCCGCGCGTACCACTTGGCCGCGCGGCTGAAGGCGGAGACGGTGAGCCAGACCGTGCCGTCGCCCGTGCGGTCGACCAGGAAGGATTCCTCGCCGGATTCGGGGTGGCCGGAGAGGGTGCCGTAGGCCCAGCCCGCGCGGCGGTGTTCGTCGGCCGTCCATATGACGCGGCAGGGGGCCTTGATCAGGCCGGCCAGGGTGATCGTGACGTCCACGTCGGGGGCCGCGCGGTCCGACGAGGCAGCGACGCCCACGCCCATCGCGCGGTGCATCTCCCACGTCATGACCGCCTCCGCCGCGCGCCGGAAGAGGTCGTGGCCCTCGCCGATGCGGGTGCGCACGTGCAGCGGGTGGAAGCCGGGCGGGCAGAAGCCGGGGCGGTCGCGGGTCGCGCCGACGTCGTCGTAGGTGAAGTCCTTGGGCGGCATGGGAGACAAGGGTAGGGCGGTACCCGGGGATGCCTTCGTCCCGGGTACCGCCCTCTCACCTGAAACAGGACTAGCTGACGTTGACCGCCGTCCAGGCCGCGGCGACCGTGGCGTACTCGGTGCTGCTGGAGCCGTACAGCGCCGACGCCGCGCTCAGGGTCGCCGTGCGGGCGGCCTTGTAGTTCGTCGTCGAGGTCATGTACGTCGTCAGCGCCTTGTACCAGATCTGCAGCGCCTTGGCGCGGCCGATGCCGGTGACCGTGGAGCCGTTGTACGTCGGCGAGTTGTAGGTGACGCCGTTGATCGTCTTCGAGCCGCTGCCCTCGGACAGCAGGTAGAAGAAGTGGTTCGCGACGCCGGACGAGTAGTGGACGTCCTTGCTGCCGACGGTGGAGGACCAGTAGTCCGACGAGCCGCCGTCCTTGCTGGGCTTGTCCATGTAGCGCAGCGGGGTGCCGTCGCCGTTGATGTCGATCTTCTCGCCGATGAGGTAGTCACCGGGGTCGTTGGAGTTGGCGGCGTAGAACTCCACGCCGGTGCCGAAGATGTCCGAGGTGGCCTCGTTCAGGCCGCCGGACTCGCCGGAGTAGTTCAGGCCCGCGGTGTTCGCGGTGACGCCGTGGCTCATCTCGTGGCCGGCCACGTCCAGCGAGGTCAGCGGGTTGACGTTGCCCTCGCCGTCGCCGTACGTCATGCAGAAGCAGCTGTCGTCCCAGAACGCGTTGACGTACGCGTTGCCGTAGTGGACGCGGGAGTAGGCGGCCACGCCGTTGTTCTTGATGCCGCTGCGGCCGAAGGTCGACTTGTAGAAGTCCCAGGTCACCTGGGCGCCGTAGGCGGCGTCGACGGCGGCCGTCTGGTCGGTGGTGGAGCTGGAGGCCGCGCCGGTGCCCCAGGTGTCGTCGGCGTCGGTGAACAGCGTGCCCGCCGAGGAGGACGTGCCGTGCGACTTGTTGTACGTCTTGTGGCCGCCGCGGGTGCCGTCGGTCAGCTGGTACGTCGAGCCCGACAGCGTGGTGTTGAGGCTGACGGTGCCGGAGTACAGGCTCTTGCCGGTGCCGGTCTCGATGCCCTGGTACTCGTAGAGCTTCTTGCCGGTGGCCGCGTCGGTGATGACGTGCAGCTCGTTCGGGGTGCCGTCGTCCTGGAGACCACCGACGACCGTCTCGTACGCGAGGACCGGCTTGGCACCGTTGCCCGCCCAGATCACCTTGCGGGGCGCGTTGTCCGCCGCGGTCTTGGCCGAGCCGGCGGCCTTGGCGAGGGTCAGCGCCTGCTTCTCCGCCTTGGCGGCGGTGACGACCGGCTTGAGCGAGGCGACCTTGATGGTGGTCTTCGTCGCCTTGGTGACGCCCTTGTTCACGCCGGCGGCCGACTCGTGGACGACCAGGTCGCCGCCGAGCACCGGCAGGCCCGCGTAGGTTCGCTCGTAGCGCGTGTGGACGGTGCCGTCGGCGTCCTTGACGACGTCGCGGACGACCAGCTTCTCCTTGGTGCCGAGGCCTATCTCCTGCGCGGTCGCGGTCGCGTCGGCCTGCTTGTCCTTGATCAGGGCGGTGCGGGCGGAGGCGGAGAGCGCGGTCGGCGCGGCGGACGGCTTGGCGGCGGCGTCCGCGGCGGTCGGGGCGGCCACGGCACCGGAGGTCAGACCGGTGGTGACCAGGGCGCCGGCCGCGACAGCGGTGGCGATCGCCAGGGTGGTGCGCTGGTGACGCGCGTAGAGGGAGGTCACACAAGCTCCTTGGGTGTGGGGGTGCCCGGACGGCGTGGGGATGCCGGCCGAAGCTGTGGTGAAGTTGTGCGGCGGTTGCCAGGAAGCCTCGCATCAGGTCGCGTACATGTCAGGACCCCGATGTGATGTTGGCTGAAAATCAACCAACCGATGAACATTGCCGAAATGTAAACGGAGTTGACCTCGGTAAAAGGCCAACAGGCGATGGGCAATCGGCTGGCAAAAAGACGGTGCCGCCCCGGGCGGCTCGTGGCCCCGGGGCGGCATCTGCGCTGCGTATGTCCCGGTTTACGGGAACGTCAGCTTCCAGCTGTTGATGTAACCGGTGTCGACGGCCGCGTTGTCCTGGACCCTCAACTGCCAGACACCGTTGGCGACCTCGGAGGAGGCGTTCACCGTGTACGTGGTGCTGAGGTTGTCCGTGCTGCCGCCGGTGCCGTACGCCTTCAGCGTGTACGCCGTCCCGTCGGGGGCGACCAGCTGCACCTGGAGGTCACCGATGTAGGTGTGGACGATGTCCACCCCGACCTGGAGGTTCGACGGCGCGTTGCCCGTCCGGCCGGAGACGGTGATCGACGAGGTGACCGCCGCGCCGTTGTCCGGAATCGACACGTCGGCGGTGTTCTCGAAGGAGGTGCCGCCGCCCCCGCCGCCGCCGGGCCGCGTGCCGACCGCGACGCCCGCCCAGGCGTTCGCCACCGCCGTGTACTCGGCGCTCGTCGTGCCGTACAGCTCACCCGCCGCCGCGAGGGTGCCGGTGCGGGCGCCCGCGTAGTTGGTGGTCGAGGTGAACTTCGTGGTCAGCGCGCGGAACCAGATCTTCTCCGCCTTGTCCCGGCCTATGCCGGTGACCGCGAGACCGTCCGACGTGGGCGAGTTGTAGGTGACACCGTTGATCGTCTTGGTGCCGCTGCCCTCGGAGAGGAGGTAGAAGAAATGGTTCGCCGGGCCGGACGAGTAGTGCACGTCGACCGAGCCGATGCCCGAGTACCAGCTGTCCTTCGACGCGCCGTCCTTGCTCGGCTTGTCCATGTACCGCAGCGGCGTGCCGTCGCCGTTGATGTCGATCTCCTCGCCGATGAGGTAGTCACCGACGTCCGAGGAGTTGTTGGCGTAGAACTCCACCGAGGTGCCGAAGATGTCCGAGGTCGCCTCGTTGAGGCCGCCGGACTCGCCGGAGTAGTTCAGGCCCGCGGTGTTGGAGGTGACGCCGTGGGTCATCTCGTGGCCGGCCACGTCGATCGCCGTCAGCGGGTGCGTGTTGCCCGAGCCGTCGCCGTACGTCATGCAGAAGCAGCTGTCGTCCCAGAACGCGTTGACGTACGCGTTGCCGTAGTGGACCCGCGAGTACGCGGCCACGCCGTCGCCGCGGATACCGCTGCGCCCGTGCACGTTCTTGTAGTAGTCCCAGGTCAGGGCCGCGCCGTAGTGCGCGTCGGCGCCCGCGGTCTCCGCGTTGGACGCGGCCCCGTTGCCCCAGACGTCGTCGGAGCCGGAGAACAGCGTGCCGGTGCCGGAGGAGCCCCGGTTGAGGTTGTACGTCTTGTGGTTGCCGCGCGCCGCGTCGGTCAGGTTGTACGTCGACCCGGACTGCGTGGTGCCGAGCGTCACCGTGCCGCTGTACATGGTGTTGCCGGTGCCGGTCTCGATGCCCTGGTACTCGTAGAGCTTCTGGCCGGTGGCCGCGTCGGTGACGACATGCAGCTCGTTCGGGGTGCCGTCCTCCTGGAGGCCGCCCACGACCGTCTCGTACGCCAGGACCGGGGTGCCGTTCGCCGCCCAGATCACCTTGCGCGGCGCGCGGTTGGTGTCCGCGTCCGCCGCGCCGTCGGCCTTCGCCAGGGTCAGCGCCTGCTTCTCCGCCTTCGCCGCGGGGACGGTGGGCGTCAGCGAGGCGACCTTGATCGCGGCACGGCTGGCCTTGGTGACGTCCTCGGTCGCGCCGGACTTCGCGGTCTCCACGACCAGGTCGCCGCCGAGCACGGGCAGACCCGCGTAGGTGCGCTCGTAGCGGGTGTGCAGGGTGCCGTCCGCGTCCTTGACCACGTCACGGACGACGAGCGCCTCCTTGGCGCCGAGGCCCAGCTCCTTGGCGGTGGCCGCCTTGCCGGTGTCGGCCTTGCGGATCAGCTCGGCGCGCTGGGCGGGGGTGAGCCGGACCGACTCGGCGCCGGGACGGGCCTGGCCGGCCGCCGGTGCCTGCTCCGGGGCGGCGGTGGCCGCGCCCGACTGCACGGCGGCGGCGATGAGCGCGGAGACGCCGACGAGGGCGACGGCCGCGGCCTTGCGGTACGGGGTGTGGGAGGTGCGTCTGCGAGAGGAACTGCTTCTCAACACTGACTCCTTCTGCGCGGCCGCGGATCACACGGCCTGGGGAGACCGGACGGCGGGTGGGCCGTCCGGACACGACTAAGGCGGTACGCAGAACGGTGTAGCTGTGGGGTTGCTGTGAAGTAGCAGTGGGAAGAGTGGCAGTGGATTGCGCTGTCTGTCAGGAGCGCGTCAGGAATTTGGCCGGAAACGGTCCGTTGTCCGGGAGTTCATGTTCGCTATACGGACAATCAGGCCAGGCTGTCCCGCCAGGCCCGGTGCAGGTCCGCGAAGCGGCCCGTGCCCGCGATGAGATCGGCGGGCGCGCCGTCCTCCACGATCCGGCCGTGCTCCATCACCAGCACCCGGTCGGCGATCTCCACCGTCGACAGCCGGTGCGCGATCACCACCGCCGTACGGCCCTTCAGCACCGTCGCCATCGCCGCCTGCACGGCCCGCTCCCCGGGGATGTCCAGCGAGCTGGTCGCCTCGTCCAGGATCAGCACCGCAGGATCCGCGAGCAACGCCCGTGCGAACGCCACGAGTTGCCGCTGACCCGCGGAGATACGGCCGCCCCGCTTGCGGACGTCGGTGTCGTAGCCGTCGGGCAGCGCGCTGATGAACTCATGCGCGCCGATCGCCTTGGCCGCCCGCTCGATCTCCTCCCGGGTCGCGTCCGGGCGCCCGATGGCGATGTTCTCGGCGACCGTGCCGGAGAACAGGAACGCCTCCTGCGTCACCATGACCACCCCGCGCCGCAGCTCCGGCACGGCGAGCTCGCGCAGATCGACCCCGTCGAGCAGCACCCGCCCGCCGGACGGGTCGTAGAAGCGGGCCAGCAGCTTGGCCAGGGTGGACTTGCCCGCGCCGGTGGAGCCGACGACGGCGACGGTCTGCCCGGCGGGCAGGACGAGGTCGAACCGGGGCAGAACCTCGCCCCCGGTGCGGTAGCCGAAGGACACCCCGTCGAACACGACCTCGCGGCCGGGCAGGTCGTCCCGCGGCGCGGGCAACTCCTTCGGCACCGAGGGCTCGGGCACCGACGGCGTCTGCGCGAGCAGCCCCGCGATCTTCTCCAGCGAGGCCGCCGCCGACTGGTACGAGTTGAGGAACATGCCGAGCCGGTCGATCGGGTCGTACAGCCGCCGCAGATACAGCACCGCCGCCGCCAGCACACCCAGCGCCAGCGTGCCGCCCGCCACCCGGTAGGAGCCCCACAGGACGATCAGCGCGACGGCCGTGTTGGCGACGACCCGGGAGCCGATGACGTACCGGGCCATCTCCAGCAGGGCGTCGCCGTTCGTGAGCTCGTGGCGCCGGTTGAGGACCCGGAAATCGGCGTCGTTGACGGCCTCGCGGCGGAAGGCGCGCACCGGCCGGATGCCGTTCATCGTCTCCACGAACTTCACGATCACGGCCGCGATCGCGGTGGACCGGGTGGTGAACACCCGCCCCGCGCGCCGCCGGTACACCCGCACCAGCTGGTACAGCGGCACGAAGGACGCCACCGCCACCGCGCCGAGCCCGAGGTCCAGCCAGAGCAGCATCGCCGAGATGTACAGGAAGGACAGCACCACGGTCACCAGCTCCTGCAGGCCCTCGCTGAGGAGCTCGCGCAGGGACTCCACGTCCGTGGTGGAGCGGGAGATGAGCCGGCCCGAGGTGTAGCGCTCGTGGAAGTCGACGCTGAGGGCCTGCGCGTGCCGGAAGATACGGCCGCGCAGATCGAGCAGCACGTCCTGGTTGACCCGGGCGGCCGCGATCAGGAACGCGTACTGCAGGGCGCCGGACACCAGCGCGCACCCCAGATAGCCGACGGCCACCGCGATCAGCGGCCCGTGGTCGCCGGCCCGGAACGCGGGCACCGCGCGGTCGATGGCGTACGCCACCAGCAGCGGGCCCGCCTGCACGGCCGCCTGCTGGAGCAGCAGCAGGAGCGTGGTCAGCGCGACCCGCGCCCGCATGGGGGCGAGCAGGGAGCGCAGCAGGATGCCGGTGGCGCCGGGCGGGGTGGGCAGGACGTCCTTGTCGAAGGGGTCGTCCGGACCGGTCCGCGGCGGCAGGTCCTCCGGCTGGTCGTCGGTGGTGGGGGAGGAGGTGGTGGGGGCACTCATCGGTCGTCCTCCTGGCGGCCGTTTCCTGACATGAGGTGGGCGTACTCGGGGTTGGCGCGCAGCAGTTCCTGGTGGGTGCCGACCGCGGTGATCCGGCCCCCGGAGAGCAGGGCGACCCGGTCGGCGAGGAGCACGGTGGACGGGCGGTGGGCCACGATGAGCGCGGTGGTGTCGGTGAGGACATGGCGCAGCGCGGCCTCCACGGCGGCCTCGGTGTGGACGTCCAGCGCGGACAGCGGGTCGTCGAGCACGAGGAAACGCGGTCGGCCGACCACGGCTCTGGCCAGGGCCAGCCGCTGCCGCTGTCCACCGGAGAGGCTGAGTCCCTGCTCGCCCACCTGGGTCGCGGCGCCCTGGGGGAGGGCGTGCGCGAACTCGGCCTGGGCGACGCCGAGCGCCCGCTCCAGCTCGGCCGCGCCGGCCTCGTCGTCCGCCCCCATCAGCACGTTCTCCGCGACGGTCGCCGAGAACAGCGTCGGTTCCTCGAAGGCGACGGCGACCTTGGCGCGCAGCTCCTCACGGGTCATCGCGGTGACGTCCTCGCCGTCGAGCGTGATCCGCCCGGCGGTCACCTCGTGCAGGCGGGGGACGAGCGCGGTGAGGGTGGTCTTGCCGCTGCCGGTGGCGCCGACGAGGGCCATGGACTCCCCGGGCCGGATGTGCAGATCGACGCGGTCCAGGGTCGGGGGCGAGGCGGGGTCCGCGTCGGGGTAACGAAAGACGACCCCGTCGAAGCGCAGCCCCTCGCCTACGGCGCCTGCGCCCGGGGTGTCCGCAGCGCCCGCGACGCCCGCGGCATCCGCGACCGGGTCGCCGGCTTCGGCGGTGCCCGCTCTCCGGTTGCCCGTGCCCGTGCCCGCGCCCGCGACGCGCGCGGCGCCCGCTCCCCGGCCGGCCGCGCCCGCGGCGCCCGCGGGGCTCTCCGGGGCTGTTTCCGTCTCCGGTTGCTCGTCCATCACCTCGAAGTACCGTTCGGTCGCCGTGGCCGCCTCCTGGCTCATCGCGAGCAGGAAGCCGATGGAGTCGACGGGCCAGCGCAGTGCGAGGGCCGTCGACAGGAAGGCGACCAGGGTGCCGGCGGACAGCTCCCCGTCCGCCACCTGCATGGTGCCCAGGACCAGCGCCGCCCCGATCGCCAGCTCCGGCAGGGTCACGATGACGGCCCAGATCGTCGCCAGCAGCCGGGCCTTGCGCAGCTCCGTCCCCCGCAGGGTCGACGACAGCGCGCGGAAGGCCCGCGCCTGGCTGCGGTGCCGGCCGAACCCCTTGATGATCCGGATGCCGAGCACGCTCTCCTCGACGACCGTCGTCAGATCGCCGACCTGGTCCTGGGCGAGCCGCGCCACGACCGCGTACCGGTTCTCGAAGATCACGCACATCACCATGACGGGGAGCGCGGGCCCCAGGATCACCAGTCCCAGGGACCAGTCCTGGAGCAGCATGATGATCACACCGGCCAGGATGGTCACCGCGTTGACCAGCAGGAAGGTCAGCGGGAAGGCGAGGAACATCCGCAGCAGCATCAGATCGGTGGTGGCCCGGGACAGCAGCTGCCCCGAGGCCCACCGGTCGTGGAAGGCCACCGGCAGCCGCTGCAGATGCCGGTACAGCCCGGCCCGCATCTCCGCCTCGACATGCGAGAGCGGGCGCGCCACCAGCCAGCGCCGGAGCCCGAACAGCCCGGCCTCCAGAAGTCCGAGCAGCAGCAGGTACAGGGCCCCGAGCCAGACGCCCGCCGGGTCCCGGTCGGCGACCGGCCCGTCCACCATCCATTTGAGGACGAGCGGGATCACCAGCCCCACACAGGAGGCGACGACGGCCACGGCGGCGGCGCCGAACAGCCGCACCCGCACCGGCCGCACATACGGCCACAAACGCAGCAACGTCCGCACCGCGGACCGGTCCTTGGTGGTTGCACGTGTCGTCGACATCAGGAGCGAGCCTACGGATCGCCACTGACATCGCCCAACGGGTTTTGACCGGTCCGCCCTCGGTCGCTGGTCCTACGACCTGCGCATTCGACGGTTTGTTCCCCCTTCCGGGTGAATCCCGGGAGGCCTCAGCCCGCGTACGGCAGCAGCGTGCCCTGGGCGTCCTGGTAGTGCTTCCACCGACACCGGCGCAGGGCCCGGTTGGCGCGTACCCGCCAGGACAGATCCCGCTCCGGCAGCTACTCGCCCCGCAGCAGATAGCCCGCGAGGCTGGTGCCGCCCAGCGGGTACGCCGGGTCGGGTCGGGCGCCGACCACTTGGCGACCGAGCCGCCGTCGTAGAGGGGCAGTGCCACTTGCCGATCA
This sequence comes from Streptomyces sp. NPDC005820, assembly GCF_040630255.1. Lineage (NCBI taxonomy): Bacteria > Bacillati > Actinomycetota > Actinomycetes > Kitasatosporales > Streptomycetaceae > Streptomyces > Streptomyces sp. NPDC005820. Next base: position 15,768 of record NZ_JBEXXE010000072.1, on the reverse strand, counting down.
GCGAGGTGGAGTCGTCCGTATCGCGGGAAGCGGGCGGGGTGTCGTCAGCGGTCCGCCACGCGCATCTCGAACCACGTCGTCTTGCCGCGCGGCAGCAGGTCCACGCCCCAGCGGTCGGAGAGTTTGTCGACGAGGAAGAGGCCGCGGCCGCTGACGTCCAGTTCCTGGACCGGCATGAGGCAGGGCAGACCGCGGGAGGGGTCGCGGACCTCGACGCGGATCCAGCCGCGGCGCCGGCGCAGGCGGAGGCCGAAGACACGGGCACCGGTGTGGCGTACGGCGTTGCCGACGAGTTCGGAGACGAGGAGGACCGCGTCCTCGGTCATCTTGGGGGACAGTCCCCACTGGCGCAGCACGACGACCTGGGTGAGGCGGCGGGCGGTGGCGGCGGACTCGGGGCGGGAGGGGAGCGGAACCTCGCCCTCCGTGGGGTTGCCGAACAACTCCAGCGCCTTGAGCGCCCGTTCGTCCTCGACCGCAGGCGACCAGCGTGTCGCGGCCACACGCCCGTGCCCTCGCGGCTGTTCGATACCCTCCAGCCCCGCCATGCCCCCATCATGGCCGTCCGGGGCGTCCTCCGGGGCCGTTCCGGCGGAATACGCCCCTGGGGCGACCCCGTTCGAGGTGGTGCCACTGGCATGTGCCGGAGGCGGTTCGGAGTCCGGCACTGCGCCGTTGACCTGCGGTGACGGATCCTGTGCGGGCAATCGCCGGACTCCCTCGACAAGGCGGGCTCAGGGTCGACCCAAGGGTCCCATGAACCGCCCCATCGAGGGACCCGGACGGAACATCCCGGATGAGACATCCCGTCAATTGCAAGCGATTACGGCCCTGTTCAGGGAGACCTGCCTCACAGGGCCCGCCTCACAGAAACTTGGCCTTGCCCGGCCCCTCCTCGACGAAGCTCCGCATGCCGATCTCGCGGTCGGCGGTGGCGAACAGGCCCGCGAACCAGTTGCGTTCGACCGCGAGACCGGTGTCGATGTCCGTCTCCAGGCCGGTGTCGATCGACTCCTTCGCCGCCCGCAGCGCGAGCGCCGGGCCCTGGGCCAGCTTCGCGGCCCACGCGTGCGCCTCCGTGTACACCTCGGCGGCCGGGACCACCCGGTCCACCAGGCCCAGGGTCAGCGCCTCGTCCGCCTTCACCATCCGGCCGGTGAAGATGAGGTCCTTCGCCTTGGAGGGGCCGACCAGCCGGGCGAGCCGCTGGGTGCCGCCCGCGCCGGGGATCAGCCCGAGCAGGATCTCCGGCTGGCCCAGCTTGGCGTTGTCGGCCGCGATCCGGAAGTCGGCGCAGAGGGCGAGCTCGCAGCCGCCGCCCAGCGCGTAGCCCGTCACGGCCGCCACGACCGGCTTGGGGATCCGGGCCACCGCCGTGAAGGAGTCCTGCAGGGCGCGCGAGCGCAGGACCATCGCGGTGTGGTCCATGTCCTGCATCTCCTTGATGTCCGCGCCCGCCGCGAACACCTTCTCCCCGCCGTACACCACGACGGCGCGGACGTCGTCCCGGCGGGTCGCCTCCTCGGCCAGCTCCTTGAGCCGGTCCTGCGTGGCGACGTCCAGGGCGTTCATGGGCGGGCGGTCGAGGCGGATGGTGCCGACGCCTTCGGCGACTTCGAGATGAACGGTCATGGCAGCAGGTTAACCACCATTAACGACGGCGGGCCCGGTGCCGTTGGTCACAGCACCGGGCCCGTCATGAAGGGGTCCTACTTGGTCCACTCGGCCCAGGAGAGGTTCCAGCCGTTGAGGCCGTTGGCCGGGTCGACCGTCGGGTCGGTGGAGTTCTTCACCGTCACCACGTCGCCGACCATCGACTGGTTGAAGAACCACGCGGCCGGCACCGAGCCGTCGTAGCCGCCGCGCACATCGCGCAGACCGATGCAGCCGTGGCTGGCGTTGTAGTTGCCGAAGGCGTCGCCGCCCCAGTAGTTGCCGTGCACGAAGGTGCCCGAGTTGGTCAGCCGCATGGCGTGCGGGACGTCCTTGATGTCGTACTCGCCGTCGTAGCCGACGGTGTCGCCGTTCATCCGGGTCACCGTGAACTTCTCACTGATGACCATCTGGCCGTTCCAGGTGGCGTAGCCGGGCTTGCCCGTGGTCACCGGGATGGTCTTGTACAGCTTGCCGTCCCGCATGACCTTCATCGTGTGCTTCTTGGCGTCCACGATGGACACCTGGCTGCGGCCGATGGTGAAGGAGACGGTCTTGGACTGCTTGCCGTAGACGCCCTTGCGGCCCTCGACCCCGTCCAGGTTCAGCTTGACGGTGACCTTGGTGCCGGCCTTCCAGTACTGCTCGGGGCGGAAGTCCAGGCGGTCGTTGCCGAACCAGTGGCCCTCGACGTCCACGGCCGGCTCGGTCTTGATCTCGATGGCCTTCTCGACGTCGGCCGGCTTGGTGATGCCGCGCGTGAACCGGACCGAGAACGGCATGCCGACGCCGACGGTCGAGCCGTCCTCGGGCGTGAAGTTGCCGATGAAGGTGTTCTGCGGGCTGAGCGTGGTGAAGGAGGAGTCCTCGGCGGCCGTACGGCCCTGCGAGTCCTTCGCGACCGCGTGCACCTGGTACTTGGTCGAGGCGGCGAGGTGGGTCGCGGGCGTCCAGCCGGTGCCGTCGGCCGAGATCGTGCCCTTGATCGCCGTACCGTCGTCGTCCTTGACCGTGACCTCGGTCAGCTTGCCCTCGCTGGCGCTGACCTTCAGGACACCGCTGGTGTCGACGTCCTCGGTGCCGGTCTTCGGGGCGATCGTGACGACCGCCTCCGACTGCTTGCTCCCGGCCGCCGCCGTGCTGCCCTTGCCGTCCTTGTCCTTGGCGTCGGATCCCGGGTCCGAGCCGCCCCCGCCGCACGCCGTGACGGCGAGCAGCATCCCGCCGACGATCAGCGCCAACCGCTTGTTGCGGCCGCGTGAGCGCCCCGCGATCGACGCCCCCGATATCGGTCGCACGTTCAAGTCGTTCTCCCCTCCCGGGCCTGGTCAGGCCCCCACCCCCGCGCATCCCGCGCGATCATTTGCGCATATTAACCGCATGGTTTTGAGCTGCGTGTCAGGTGAATGTCACCGTTCTGTCGCAACTAGGACCATGGTCACGCGGGGAGGGTTGCACGGCGGGGAGAGGTTTTCGGAAACGGGCTATTCGGCGCTTTCCGCCGTCCACTCCTCCCAGCTCAGATTCCAGCCGCCCAGCCCGTTGTCCGGCGCGACCTCCTTGTCCTTGCTGTGGACGACCTCGACGACGTCCCCGATCAGCGAGCGGTCGAAGAACCAGCCCGCGGGGGTGTCCGAGCCGCCGCCCCTGACGTCCATGAGGCCGACGCAGCCATGGCTGACGTTGGCGTTGCCGAAGACGTCCGGCTCCGCCCAGTAGTTGCCGTGCAGGAAGGTGCCGGACTCGGTCAGCCGCATGGCGTGCGGCACGTCCGGGATGTCGTACTCGCCCTTGCCGTCCTTCTTCTTGAAGCCGACCGTCGCCCCGTTCATCCGGGTCAGTTCGAGCATCTCGGTGACGACCATCTTCCCGTTGTACGTCGTCGTCCTCGGCGCCCCGGCCGTGATGGGCACGGTGGCGACCAGGTCGTCCTCGCGCCACACCTTCATCGTGTGCTTCTCGGCGTCGACGAGGGAGACCTGGCTGCGGCCGACGGTGAACGAGAACGTCTTGTACTGCAGCCCGTAGACCCCGGGCGCGCCCTCCACGTCCCGCAGCCTCAACGCGACCGTGACCTTGGTGCCGGGCTTCCAGTACTCCTCGGGGCGGAAGTCCAGCCGGCCGCCGCCGAACCAGTGCGGCCGGATCTCCACGGCCGGCTCGGCGGTCACCTCGATCGCCCGCTGCACGGCGGCCCGGTTCTCGACCTCCCGGCTGAAGTCCAGGGAGACGATCATCCCGGTGCCGACGGTGGAGCGGTTCTCCGGGGTGACGTACCCGATGAAGCGCTCCTCGGGGACGTAGGTGGTGAACGTGGTGTGACGGGCCGAGCGGTCGCCGTCGCCGTCCAGCGCCACCACGTCGACCGTGTAGCGGGCGGCCAGCGCCAGCCGGCCGCCGTCCGGCCGCCAGCTGCGCCCGTCCGCCGAGATCCGGCCCGGCACCCTCGTCTCCTGGGCGTCCTGCGACCGCACCACCTTCACCGACTCCAGCCGCCCGTCCGGCACCCGGACCAGCAGGCCCGTCTCAGGGCGCACCCCCTTCGCATGGTCGTCGGGGGTCACCCGGATGACGTCCTCGGGGGCCGCCGGTCTGCCCAGCATCCGGTCCAGCCCGCTTCCGCCGTCGCCCGAGCAGCCCGCCGCCCCGGCCAGAAGTCCGGCCCAGGTCACTACGGCGGCCACTGCGACGCCCGCGCGCCGTGCGCGCCCATGTACGTGCCTCACAGCGTGTCCAACGACCGGGTGCGCCCCGGGGAAACGTGAGTGCGAGGCGCGCTCTGGGCAGAACAGGGGGAGGACGACAGCGCGGGGTGGCGGCGGCCGGGACGCCGTACGCCCGCCCGTACGTCGTACCCACGAGCCGCGGGAGGCTGAACGGTGTCCAGCGCAGCCGAGCAGGAGGCGGTGGCGGAGCAACGCGCCACGCCGGACACCCGACTGAACGGGGTGTCCCAGAAGGTGCCCGGCGTGCCCGTGCGCCCGGGTGCGCCCACCCCGCTCGGCGCCCGCTTCCGGGTCGGCCCGGACGGGGTGGCGGGCACCAACTTCGCGCTGTGGGCGGGCGGGGCGGAGGCCGTCGAGCTCTGCCTGTTCGACGAGGCCGGCCGGGAGACCCGCGCCGCGCTGACCGAGCTCACGCACGAGATCTGGCACGGCTTCGTCCCGGGCGTGATGCCCGGCCAGCGCTACGGCTTCCGGGTGCACGGTCGCTGGGACCCGTGGACCGGCGGCCGCTGGAACCCGGCGAAACTGCTCCTCGACCCCTACGCCCGCGCGGTCGACGGGGAGTTCACCCTCCCCCCGGAGGTCTACGGGCATGTCAGGGACTGGCCCCAGCAGCAGGTCGCGGACACCGTGCGCGACGAACGCGACTCGGCGCCGTACGTCCCGAAGGGCGTCGTCGTCCACGATGACGACGACTGGGCCGACGACCGCCGCCCCAAGACCCCGTGGGCCGACTCGGTCATCTACGAACTCCACGTCAAGGGCTTCACCAAGCTTCACCCCGGCATCCCCGAGGAACTGCGCGGCACCTACGCCGGACTGGCCCACCCGGCGGCGATCGAGCACCTGGTGAAGCTGGGCGTGACGGCGGTGGAGCTGCTGCCCGTCCACCAGTTCGCCCACGAGGACCACCTGCTGCGCCGCGGCCTGCGCAACCACTGGGGCTACAACTCCATCGGCTACTTCGCCCCGCACGCCGGCTACGCCTCCTCCGGTACGACGGGACAGCAGGTCGGCGAGTTCAAGCGGATGGTGCGCGCCCTGCACGCCGCCGGCATCGAGGTCATCCTCGACGTCGTCTACAACCACACCGCCGAGGCCGGCGAACTCGGCCCCACCCTCTCCCTGAAGGGCATCGACAACCGCGGCTACTACCGCCTCCAGTCCGACGCCCGCCGCTACGCCGACTACACCGGCTGCGGCAACACCCTGCACGTGGTGCAGCCGCATGTGCTCCGGCTGATCACGGACTCCCTGCGCTACTGGGTCACCGAGATGGGCGTGGACGGCTTCCGCTTCGACCTCGCCGCCGCCCTCGCCCGCTCCATGCACGACGTCGACATGCTCTCCCCGTTCCTCGCGGTCATCGCCCAGGACCCGGTGCTGCGCCGGGTCAAGCTGATCGCGGAACCCTGGGACGTGGGCTCGGGCGGCTACCAGGTGGGCGCCTTCCCTCCCCTGTGGACCGAGTGGAACGACCGCTACCGCAACGCCGTGCGGGACTTCTGGCGGCACGCGCTGCCCGACGTCCGCGAGATGGGCTACCGCCTGTCCGGCTCCAGCGACCTGTACGCCTGGGGCGGACGCCGCCCGTACGCCTCGGTCAACTTCGTCACCGCCCACGACGGCTTCACCCTGCGCGACCTCGTGTCCTACGAGCGCAAGCACAACGAGGCCAACGGCGAGGGCAACCGGGACGGCACGGACGACAACCGGGCCTGGAACTGCGGGGTGGAGGGGGAGACGGACGACGAGCGGGTCCGGGCGCTGCGGCGCAGGCAGCTGCGCAACCTGCTCACCACCCTGCTGCTGTCGACCGGTGTGCCGATGCTGGTCGCGGGCGACGAACTGGGCCGCACCCAGGGCGGCAACAACAACGCGTACTGCCAGGACAACGAAACCGGCTGGCTCGACTGGAGCCTGCTCCAGGACCCCGGGTGGCGCACGCTCCTCGACCTGACCTCCCGGCTGATCGCGCTGCGGCACCGGCATCCCGTGCTGCGCCGCCGCGCGTTCTTCTCCGGCCGCGCCCACTCGGCGGACGGGCTGCGCGACCTGGCCTGGTTCACCGCGCGGGGCACCGAGATGACCGAGGGCGACTGGTACGCCCCCGCCGCGACCCTCGGCATGTACCTCTCCGGCCGGGACATCCCCGGCCGTGACGAACGGGGCGCCCCGATCACCGACGACAGCTTCCTCGCGGTGCTGCACGCCGGCGACCGCCCGGTGAGCTTCGTCCTGCCGGGGCCGCCGTGGGCGGAGCGCTACGAGGTGGTCGTCGACACCTCCCACGAGGAGCAGACCGGGCCCCCGGGCGTCGTCCACCGGGCGGGGGAGGCGGTCACGGTGCCGGCGCGGGCGGTGGTGCTGCTGCGGGTGGCGGGCTGAACCGCCGCTCCTCCCAGTACGCCGTCAGCTCCCGGACCTTGTCGTCGAAGCGGGGGTCGAGGAACGACGTCGGCGCGGGCAGGGTCGTGCGGCGGCCGTCCGTGAGATGGGCGACGACCTGGCGCACCCCGAAGGCGCGGCGGACCTCCAGGCGCTCGATGCCGGCCCAGGGGAAGGCGCGGCGCCCGCCGTGCACCACGACCAGGGCGTCCTCGGTCAGGTTCACCCCGCGGTTGCGTCCCGTCAGCGCCAGGACGGTGACACCGGCGAAGGACCAGCCGACCACCTGGCCCAGCTCGACCACGCTCATCGGGTCCTCGCTGAAGAAGCGGCCGAAGTACAGCGCCAGAGAGGCGCTGAGGAAGCCGAGGGCGGCGGGTGCCGCGCGCTGTGTGCTCAGGAGCCGGAACGAGCGCCCGGATCCCTGCGGGGCCCGGGGAGCGGAGGAGTTCAAGGGGACCACCGTTCGCCGACGTGGGATCCAGGGTGGCATGCCGGGCCGGGCGGGGCGCCGGGGTGTGTGCGGGCCGACGTCGTCTCCGGCCGCCACGCGGGGGAATGAGCCTGGTTTCTTACTTTTTGCCCCTTAAATGGTGCGGTGACTTCGACCGACCGCCGTGCCGCGCTGCGGGTGGGTGCCGGGCTGGTCGCCGGGGGCGCGTTCGCCGGTGCGTGCTCCACGTCCGGCTCCGCCTTTGGCCCCTCCTCCGGCCCCTCCTCCGGCACGTCCCCAGGCTCCCCCTCGCCCTCGTCGCCCGGACCGGCCTCCTCCACTTCCTCCACTTCCTCCGCCTCCCCCGCCGCCGCCCGCCCCGCCCCGGCCCCCCGCGCCTTCCCCGGACAGCCGGCCCAGATCAGCCACGGCCCCCGGGACCGGCCCCGGGTCGCCCTCACCTTCCACGGGCAGGGCGAACCGGCCTTCGCCGAGGCCCTCCTGGGGGAGGCCGAGCGGCACGGGGCACGGGTCACCGTCCTCGCCGTCGGGACCTGGCTCGACGCACACCCGGCCCTCGCCCGCCGGATCCTCGACGGCGGCCACGACCTCGGCAACCACACCCACCGCCACCTCGACATCAACGCCATGTCCGAGGCCGAGGCGCGCGGCGAGATCGAGGAGTGCGCACGGCGGCTCCAGCGGCTCACCGGCTCCGTCGGGACCTGGTTCCGGCCCTCCCGCACCTCCCGCGCCTCCCCGCTCGTCCAGCGGCTGGCCCGCGCCGCCGGCTACCCCCATGTCCTGTCCTACGACGTCGACTCCCTCGACTTCACCTCACCCGGCGCCCCCGCCGTCACGGCCAACGTCCTGCGCGAGGTCCGCGACGGATCCGTCGTGAGCCTGCACTTCGGGTACGCGGACACCCTCGCCGCGCTCCCCGCCGTACTGGACGAACTCGCCCGCCGCGGACTGCGCGCGGTCACCACCACGGAGCTGCTCAGCTGATGCGACCCACACTCCTCACCCGCGCCCTGTGCACCGCCGCCGCCCTCGCCGCCCTCGCCGCCTGCGGCGGTGGGGCCGAGGACCGGCCCGACCGGTCCGCCGCCACCAAGGCCGCCGTCCCCGCCCCGCCGCGGAAGAAGCCGGCCGTGGACGGACTGCCCGGGATGCCGCCCGTCCTCGACCCGAAGGACGTCTATGCCGCCGACCGCCCGAACAAGCTCTCCCCGGTGGTCAAGGACTTCCCGTCCCGCGTCTACGTCCCCAACACCGAGTCCGACACGGTCTCCGTCATCGACCCGAAGACGTACGAGGTGATCAGGACCCTGCACGTGGGGCGGCAGCCGCAGCACGTGGTGCCCTCCTGGGACATGAAGACGCTCTGGGTCAACAACAACCGGGGCCACACCCTCACCCCCATCGATCCGCGGACGGGGAAGGCGGGCAAGCCGGTCGAGGTGCACGACCCGTACAACCTGTACTTCACACCCAACGGCAAGTACGCCGTCGTCATGGCCTCCCTCGACCGCGAACTCGTCTTCCGCGACCCGCACACCATGAAGCGGATCAGGACCGAACCGGTCACCTGCTACGGCGTCAACCACGCCGACTTCTCCCTCGACGGGCGCTACTTCATCGTGTCCTGCGAGTTCAGCGGGGAGCTGCTGAAGGTCGACACCGAGAAGATGAAGGTGATCGCCCAGCAGAAGCTGCCCTTCAAGGGCGCCATGCCGCAGGACGTCAAGATCTCGCCCGACGGCAAGCGGTTCTACATCGCGGACATGACGGCCGACGGCCTGTGGATCCTCGACGGCGACACCTTCGCCGAGCCCGCCTTCCTGCCCACCGGCAAGGGCACCCACGGCCTGTACGTCAGCCGCGACTCCCGCGAGATGTACGTCTCCAACCGGGGCGAGGGCACCATCTCCGTGTTCGACTTCGCCAAGGGCGAGGTCACCAGGAAGTGGCGGCTGCCCCACGGCGGCAGCCCCGACATGGGCGGCGTCTCGGCGGACGGCAAGGTCCTGTGGCTCTCCGGACGCTACGACGCCGAGGTGTACGCCATCGACACCCGCACCGGCAGGCAGCTCGCCCGCATCCCGGTCGGCAGCGGCCCGCACGGCCTCGCCGTCTACCCCCAGCCCGGCCGCTACTCCCTCGGCCACACCGGCATCTTCCGGTAGTCACCGGCGGGCGGTCAGCAGCAGCTCCGCGCCCACCGGCACATACCCCGCCGCCTGGAACGCCCGTACGCTGCGGGCGTTCCCCGGGGCGACCTGGGCCCACACCGGCTCGTCGGCGAGATGGCGGGCGGCGGTCACCAGCAGCCGGCCGAGGCCCCGGTGCCGTAGCGCCCCGTCCACCTCGACCGACACCTCCAGCCGCCCGCCGATCCCGCGCCCCGTCACCAGCACCCCGCCGTCCGCCGACCAGGCCCGCACATCATGGCGCCGCCGGAGGGCGTAACGGATCCGGGGATGGCCCCGGTCCTCGATCTCCGTCAGGGACAGCGCCGGCGGGGGCCCGCCCGGCAGCGGGGAGCCCACCAGCATCGCGTCGATCGTCTCGGCCGTACGGCCCGTGCGCTCCATCAGCGACGCGAGGAAGCGCGGGTTCATCGAGGCGGACAGCGCGTCGCAGTCCACGGCGCGCAGGGTGTCGTACACCCACGCGGGGTCCTCGTCCGTGAACACCACCGAGTGCGCGGTGAAGGCGAGGACGCCCGCGTCGCGCGGGGACATCTGCGGCACGACCGTCGTCCGGCCGTCCTCCGGGGGGAAGACGCCGTGCGCGGCCCCGTCGAGAATGTCCCGCAACGTCTCCACCGCACCGCTCCTTGAGTCTCCACCCACTGGAAGGCCCAGACTCGCAGACATGATCGACGACGGCACCGGCCTGTTCACCATCGGCGAGCTGGCCCGCGCCACCGGGCTGACCGTGCGCACCATCCGCTACTGGTCCGACGAGGGCGTCCTGACCCCCGCCACCCGCTCCGCCGGCGGCTACCGGCTCTACGACGCCGGGTCCGCCGCCCGGCTGGAACTGATCCGCACCCTGCGCGAGCTGGGCCTCGGCCTCGCCGACGTCCGCCGGGTGCTGGCGGGGGAGCGGACGGTCGCGGAGGTGGCGGCGGCACACGTGTCCGCGCTGGACGCGCAGATCCGGTCGCTGAAGGTGACCCGGGCGGTGCTGTCGTCGGTGGCCCGGCGCGGTTCGAGTGCGGAGGAGATGACCCTGATGAACAAGCTGGCACGGCTTTCGGCGGCCGAGCGCAGAAGGATCCTGGAGGAGTTCGTGGACGAGATGTTCCACGGGCTGGACACCGCGGACCCGGTGATCCGCGAGCGGATGCGGGCCACGGCCGTGGACCTGCCGGAGGAGCCGACACCCGAGCAGGTGGACGCCTGGGTGGAGCTGGCCGAGCTGCTCCAGGACCCGGAGTTCCGGGCGCAGATGCGCCGGGTCGCCGAGTTCAACGCGGCGGACCGGGGGCCCGAGGTGCCCGCCGGGGCGTCCCTGTGGTTCGCCCGGCGGCTGGTGCTGGCGGCGGCGCAGGCCCGCGCGCGGGGCGTCGCCCCCGGCTCCCCGGAGGCGGCTGAGGTGCTGCGGGGCGTGCTCGGTGACGCGGATCCGGCCGAGGTCCTCGCACGCCTCACCGCCCCGTCGAATCACCAGGTGGCCCGTTACCGGGAGTTGCTGGTGACGGTGAAGGGCCAGGCGCCCGAGGCCGCCCACCGGGAGGAGTTCGCCTGGGTGGTCGCGGCGCTGGAGGCCCGCACGGGCAGCTAATCTGACCTGCGTCAGTACGACAGCAAGACACCGCAAGGTATGGCGAAGAGGGGCGGATCGGTGGCCGACATCGAAGAAGCACGCACACAGTTCCAGCGCATCGACACGGACGGCGACGGGTTCATCACCGCCGCCGAGTTCAAGAGCGCCCTGGCCCAGGAGGGCGACTGGAACGTCACCGAGTCGGTGGCCGAGGCCATCATCAAGACCCGCGACCTCAACGGCGACAAGGTCCTGTCGTTCGACGAGTTCTGGGCGTACCTGAGCAAGTGAGCCACGGAGGAAGGGGGCGCCCCGACCGGGCGCCCCCTTCCTCATGCCCGGCGGTCGATCCGTACGCTCCAGCGGCCGTCGCCGTGCCGGTCCGGGGCGAGCGGCGGGTCGAAGCACTTGGGCGTGGCTGATGCCCGCCGGCAGTTCCTCCAGATGGTGGGTGACCAGGACGGTCGCCGGCCGGGGGTGGGCGCGGCGCAGCCCGTCCAGCGCCTCCAGCAGCCCCTCACGACCCGGCAGGTCCAGCCCGGTCGCCGGTTCGTCGAGCAGCAGCAGCCGGGGCTCCGGCTCCCCCGCATAGGCGGCCGTCGTGTCCTCGGTGCGGTGCAGGACCTCCACGCCCGGTCCGGGGGCGGGCTGCGGGTCCGCCACCGCATAGGTCGCCGTGAACAGCTCGTACAGCTCCTTCGCGGTCGGCTCCCGGCCGCGGTCGTCCGTCGCCTCCTGGACGACCCGGGAGAAGTCCGGCCGCATCGCCTTCCACGCGGCGGTGGTCGCCGCCGCCCACACCCCCGTCCTCGCCGACCTCTTCGAAGAGTTCCGGCCGGTCCTGCGCGAGGGCCTGGTCGACCTGCTGGCCCTGACCGGCCTGCGCACCGCCGACCCGAACACCGGCGACGAGGCCCACGCGGAACTCGTCCGTGCGGTGGCGACCGGGGACGCGGAGGGGGCGGCGGAGGTCCTCCGCGGGGAACTGGAGGACGCGTTCACGGAGGGCTGGACGCCCCGTTTCACGGACGGCTGGACGCCCGTTCGCGAACGGCCGGCCGACGCTTTCCCCGATGGCCGGGCGCCGGGTCATGGAGGGGCTGGCCGAGGCCTTCCCGACGGTTGGGCGGCTCGTTCGCGGACGGCTGGCCGAGGGCTTCCCGACGGCGGGGCGTTCGTGGACGGCTCGGCGATGCCTTCCCCGACGGTGCCGCGACACCCTTCTCCGGCGCTAGACGATCTCCAGTGCCCGGTGCGGGCCCTCCGGTAGTTCGAGCGTGATCGGGTCGCCGGGGCGGACCACGCCCCCGTTCAGGACGACGCCCATGATTCCGGCGCGGAAGGCCGGGCGGCCGTCCGCGTGCCGGCCCACGACCTGCTTCAGCAGGCCCTTGCGGAAGGCGTCGATCTGCGCACAGGGGTTCCGCAGCCCGGTCACCTCGACCACGGCGTCCGCCCCCAGCCGCAGCCGCGCCCCGACCGGCAGCCCCAGCAGATCCAGCCCCCGAGTGGTCACGTTCTCCCCGAGCTGCCCGGCGGCCACCTCGAACCCGGCCTCCCGCACGTCCGTGAACAGCTCCTCGTGGATGAGGTGCACCTGCCGGAGATTGGGCCGCGTCGGATCCTTCGCCATCCGCGACCGGTGCTTCACCGTCACTCCGGCATGCACGTCGCCCTCCACGCCCAGCCCCTCGACCAGCGTGATGCCGTCGCGGTTGGGCTTGGTGAAGGAGTACGTACCACTGCTGCTCACGGCACTGACCGAGCCGGACATCCTGCCCCCGTTTCCTCGCGGTCCGACCATCGTAGGTCGCGGCCCCCGGGGCGGACAGGGACGTTGTCAGTGCCACCCGGCAGAATCGCTTCATGATCCCCCACTCCGGTTTCGACCGTCCGAACAGCGCTACCGGGGGCCGGGCCGTTCCAGCGCGGAGGGATCGGTGAAGGCCGGGTCGCGAGGGGTGCCCGTACGGAAGGCCCGGCCGGAGTCCCCGTCCCAGCTCTCCTCCTCCTCGGTGAGCCGCTCGATCATGTCGAAGAACAGGTTCTCGACCGGCCGCAGCCCGGCCACCGCGTCGGTCAGGTCCCGCGCGTCGACGAACCGTGCCCCGTCCCTGCCGACGGACAGCACGGCCAGCCACCCGTCGTCGTCGGCGGCCAGGAGACGGGCACCGGTCTCCGCCCAGAACAACACGCTGTCCTCGGCGTCCTCGGACTTGAACTCCCCGGCCGCGGCGAACAGCAGAGATCGCCCGCCAGGGGTTGTGGCTGCTGTACAGGGATGTCTGGGCGGGTGCCTCCCCCGGCATCGTCGCCAACGCCTACTACGTCCTGAGGGCGATCGAGACGGATGAGGAACGGCTGCACGCCTACCGGGACTCGGGCCGGATCAAACTGCCCGACGATCTGACCGACTGAACCTCCGGACGGGTCGCCAGGGTTTCGCTGCCACGGAGTTGGTGCAGGCTGGGACGCGAGAAGATCCTGGTTTAAGGGGAGTGCGCACGTGGGCATCCGGCCGTCGCTGATCCAGGCCGAGCGGGTCGACTGGGCATCCCTGCGGTGTGGCTGCGGCATGACGGGCGCGCATATACCCGAGACCTTCGCGGCCTTGGTCGACGCGACGACGCCGCAGGGGTTGGCGGAGGCATCCCTGGAGGGCCACGTCCACATCCAGTCGCTCCTCTTCGAGGTGGCGGTGCCTGTCTCCTCGATGATCGTGGCGGCTTTGAACGAGCCCCTCTGGGAGGACGTACGGGTCAGGCTCCTGGACGACCTCGGCGCCTGTGTGGGCGGGGAGTCCCACTGGACCGAGGTCGAGGCCGGCGCACCCGAGATCGAGATCGACTGTCAGATCGCTGCCCGGGAAGGTCTCTGGACGCTCTACCAGGAATACGCGAGCGGTCGGGCGCTGCTTGCGAGGCTCGTCCTTGACGTGGTGGACAACGACCGGGACCGCTTCGCGTATTTCGATCACAAGCTGAAGGGACGCATCCAGAAGCGGGCGAAGCGTCATGGACCGACAGGATGGTGAATCTGCCAGAGCAGGGAAGGCCCCGACAGCGCTGAAAGACGTGAACGCGCTGGGCAGGGCCCATTTCCCTAGCACTCGATGATGTTCACCGCCAGCCCGCCCCGGGCCGTCTCCTTGTACTTCACGCTCATGTCGGCGCCGGTCTCCTTCATGGTCTTGATGACCTTGTCGAGGGACACCTTGTGGGAGCCGTCGCCGCGCATGGCCATGCGGGCGGCGGTGACCGCCTTGACCGAGGCCATGCCGTTGCGTTCGATGCAGGGGATCTGGACCAGGCCGCCCACGGGGTCGCAGGTGAGGCCGAGATTGTGCTCCATGCCGATCTCGGCGGCGTTCTCCACCTGCTCGGGGGAGCCCCCGAGGACCTCCGCGAGGGCGCCGGCCGCCATCGAGCAGGCGGAGCCGACCTCGCCCTGGCAGCCGACCTCGGCGCCGGAGATGGAGGCGTTCTCCTTGAAGAGCATGCCGATCGCGCCCGCCGCGAGCAGGAAGCGGACCACGCCGTCCTCGTCCGCGCCGGGGACGAAGTTGACGTAGTAGTGCAGGACGGCGGGGATGATGCCCGCCGCACCGTTCGTGGGGGCCGTCACCACCCGGCCGCCCGCCGCGTTCTCCTCGTTCACCGCCATCGCGTACAGGGTGATCCACTCCATGGAGTGCGCCAACGCGTCGCCGTCCGCGCGCAGCTGACGGGCGGTCACGGCGGCCCGGCGGCGGACCTTCAGACCGCCGGGGAGGATGCCCTCACGGGACATGCCCCGCGAGACACAGGCCTGCATGACCCGCCAGATGTCGAGGAGGCCCTCGCGGATCTCCTCCTCGGTGCGCCAGGCCCGCTCGTTCTCCAGCATCAGGGACGAGATCGACAGGCCGGTCTCCCGCGTCAGACGCAGCAGCTCGTCGCCCGTGCGGAACGGGTACTTCAGGATCGTGTCGTCCAGCTTGATGCGGTCCGCGCCCACCGCCTCCTCGTCGACGACGAAACCGCCGCCCACCGAGTAGTACGTCTTCGTCAGCAGCTCCGCGCCCGAGGCGTCGTACGACCGGATCGTCATGCCGTTCGCGTGGTACGGGAGTGCCTTGCGGCGGTGCAGGACCAGGTCGTCGTCGAAGGAGAACGGGATCTCGCGCTCGCCGAGCAGCCGCAGCCGGCCCGACTCCTTGATCTGCTCCACCCGCTCGTCCGCGGTCTCCACGTCCACCGTGCGAGGGGAGGCGCCCTCCAGGCCGAGCAGGACCGCCTTGGGGGTGCCGTGGCCGTGGCCGGTGGCGCCGAGGGAGCCGTACAGCTCGCAGCGGACGGAGGCGACGGAGTCCAGCAGCGCGTCGCCGCGCAGGCGCCGCGCGAACATACGGGCCGCACGCATCGGGCCGACCGTGTGGGAGCTGGACGGGCCGATGCCGATCGAGAAGAGGTCGAAGACCGAGATGGCCACGGGCTTTCCTTACCGAGAGGGTGGGGGCACACGCCGTCGGGTACCCCCACCAGGGAACTACTTGTTCAGAACGGGGTAAAGCGGGTGCTTGTCGGCGAGGGCCTCGACCCGGGCCTTCAGGGCAGCTGCGTCGTAGGACGGTTTGAGGGCTTCGGCGATGACGTCGGCGACCTCGGCGAAGTCCTCGGCGGTGAAGCCGCGGGTGGCGAGGGCGGGGGTGCCGATACGCAGGCCGGAGGTGACCATCGGCGGGCGCGGGTCGTTCGGTACGGCGTTGCGGTTGACCGTGATGCCGACCTCGTGGAGCCGGTCCTCGGCCTG
>NZ_JBEXXE010000071.1:0-38410 GCF_040630255.1 Streptomyces sp. NPDC005820 | reverse complement strand
CCTTGACGCCGCAGGTCTTGGCCCAGTTCAGCAGCCGTGTGAGGGCGTGCCGTACCTGGGCGTCGCGGTGATCCCGGGTACCGGACAGGTCGTAGCAGAAGCGGCGGGGATGGCCGATCGGGTTGCCATGGATGTCGAGGCGCCATGCGGCGAGGTGGTCGGCGTTGGTGTCCACGCCGATCACGCCATCGGCGAGGGCGGCATCGAGCGGGATGGTCTTGGTGGGTGGGATCTGCCAGGAGGCGTCCATGTGCCAGCGCCCGCGCTCCGTGTCGTGGTGGATGCGGTAGGCCACGGCCCGGTTGGCCTCCACGCGGTCGGCCCATTCCTGTCCCCGGTAAGGGAACCGCACCTGCGCGGCGAGGACGTACCGGCCATGCCTGGCGTTGGACAGGCCGGCGAGCGGGGTCGGGAGTTTGATCGACACTTCACCTTGGGGCGTGATGCGGATCGTCTCGTTGCCGAACCTTTTCCCCGACTCTCCGTCCGCTTTCAAAAACCAGCGCCCGGCTTCCCATTGGTTACGCCACTGGGCCTCGGTGAGCTGCGCCGTGCCGAGGTGGTGGCGGGTGCCGAGCAGACGTTTGCCGCCACGCACGACATGCACCCGGCCCGCTTCGAAGTCGGCCCGGACCTTTTTGAGCCGGTCCTCCAGCACATGCAGCCGTCGCGTCTTGTTGAACCACTCGTGGGCGCAGCGGTAGCCGCCCGGAGCCCGCCTGGTGCCTTTCTGGCCGACTGGCAGCGACAGCCGGTGCCGGATCGTCGTGATACCGGCTTCGAGGGACCGCACGTGTGCGGCCTGGCCGCGCCGGGCGAGCGCCCACTGGTCATGCGTGGCCTTCGTGATCGACCCGGCCCACCTGGACGACGACTCGGCCGTAAGGTCCCTCTTACGGCCCGCCCATGACTCGGTGGAGTGCTCCAGGCCGTCCGTGCAACGCGCTTTGAGGTCCTTCGAGGCAAGCGAGCCCAGGTGCGCCCCCACCAAGCGCAGAACCTTCTCATCCCCGGGCGTGAGGTCCTTCAGCCGGGTACGTACCGCCACACCGGTCGGGCCGAGGGCGACGAACGGTGCGGCGACCGGGCGGAGGTCAGCCATGTTCGGCGGCTTCCAGTGCCTTGCGGGCTCGGTTCTTCGCCGACCTGCGCCCGTACAGGCGGGCGCAGAACGAGGTCAGCACCTCCACCATGTCCCGCACCAGATCGTCTTCGACCTCCCCGTCGTCCAGCACCAGCAGACAACGGCCCGTCGCGGACAGGGCGGCCTCGACAAGCTCGACGTTCATCCGGCCCAGCCGGTCCTTGTGCTCCACCACCACGCAGGTCACGTGCGGGTCGGCCAGCAGACGCCGGGCCCTGGAACGGCAGCCGTTCATCCCGGAAGCGATCTCCGCCTCAACACGAACGACTCGGTGACCGGCCTTCACCGCCCACGCCGACAGCCGAGCGACCTGGCGTTGCAGATCGGCCTTCTGATCGTGCGAGGAGACGCGGGCATACAAGCCCAGACCACCGATGGCCTCGGACCTGGTGTTCGCGTCGATGTTCACCAGGATCGTGCGTGGCCCGACCCGCCGAGCCGGTACGGGCAACGTCCCCTCATGGAACCAGCGATACGCGGTCTGCGGATGCACGCCCTGCGTCTTCGCCCATTCCGTCAGATTCACACCCTGACAACGACACTCACTCATGCATGGTTACGCCCACTTATCCGACTTCGCGGACCAGCAGGTGAAGACCCCCACGGGCGCCCCGCCGATCACCTCGGCCCCGGCGTCCCGGACGATCACGGTCTCGTCGAACTCCGGCACGAACAGCGACATCTTCGAACCCCCTGTGGATGGTGTGGAACCGCTCAGACGGCGAACAGCAGTCCGGCGCTGACCAGGACGATCACGGCGGTGGCGAAGTGGATCCCGAAGGCGACGGCCCTCGTTCCACCGTTGCGCAGCACTATCAGCGTGTCGCACAGCGGCACGACGGCCACGGCGACCATGAACCAGGCCTCGGCACGGGCACCGACGAAGGCGAGCAGGACCAGGCCCACGAGGCCGAGGGTGCCGTCCCGCACGCCCTTGATCGAGAGGTAGGCCCCGGCGTCCCCCTCGGGGCGGGCGGGGACGCCGTAGCCGGTGGCGGCCGGGCCCGGCTGGAACAGGAACCGGTAGCCGAGGAACACGCAGAACAGGTCGAGTACGACGGCCAGGGTGTACGCGGTGACGGTCACGTCATCTCCCATTGACTGGTGGCTGGGCTGTTGCTGTGGCGGTTGCTGTGGCTGTTGCGCGTCGCTAGCAGCGCTAGCGGCAAGAGCGAAGCTATCAGAGCATCGACAGATTGACTAGCGCTGCTAGAATTCCTGGCATGTCGATCCAGACGCGCCGAGAGCGCGAACGAGCGGAGCGCGAGCGGCTGATCGTCACGGCCGCGCGCGAACTGGCGGAGACCGAGGGCTGGGACGCGGTGACGACGCGCCGGCTGGCGGCCGAGATCGAGTACAGCCAGCCGGTCCTCTACAGCCACTTCAAGGGCAAGGACGCGATCATGGCGGCGGTCGCTCTGGAGGGCTTCGCTGAGATGGCGACGGAGCTGAGGGCGGCGCGGCAGGCGGCGGAGGGGGCGGGTGCGCGGGCCGCGCTGGCGGCGGTGAGTGAGGCGTACACGGCGTTCGCGCGGCGGCGGCCGGCTCTGTACGACGCGATGTTCACCCACGCCGTGGACCTGCCGTTCGCCACCCTGGATGCCCCGGCCCCGCTGTGGGCGGCCTACGGCGAGCTGTCGGCGGCCGTCGAGCCGATCGCGGCCGCCGGCGACGACCCCGGCATCCTGACGGAGACGTACTGGGCAGGCCTGCACGGCCTGATCACCCTGACCCGCAGCGGCCGCCTACCGGAACACGCCCACACCGCCCGCCTGCAACTGCTGACCGGCCACTTCGCGGCGAGGGTCGCCTGAGGGGTCGCACAGGCGGGCCTAAGCCGCCTGCGGAAGGCCGGTGCGCGGAGCGGCCGGGAGGAGGCCGCCGACGGCGGGTGCGCCCCACGGGAAACGCCCGCCCCCCGAGTCGGCCTGCACGGGCGGGTGGGAAATGTCGTGACCGGCGGCCGCCGACGGACGGACGCCCCCGCGGGAAACGCCACGCCCTCCAGTCGGCCTGCACGGGTGGGCGGATGGGCTAGTCGTCGGTGGCGGCAGCCGGGAGCGCGGCCGCCGGCCGCTGCCACCCCCGCGACCCCCGCGCCCGCAGCCACGCCGTCGTCTCCTCGGGCGGCATAGCGGCAGCCACCAGCCACCCCTGCACCGCGTCACAGCCCAGATCCCGCAGCCGTTCCCACGTCTCGTCGTCCTCGACGCCCTCCGCGACCACCAGCAGCCCCAGGGAATGCGCGAGATCGACCGTGCACCGCACGATCTCCGCGTCCTCGGTGTCCACCGCCAGCCGCGCCACGAAGGAACGGTCGATCTTCAGCTCGCTCACGGGAAGCCGCCGTAGATGCACCAGCGAGGAGTACCCCGTCCCGAAGTCGTCCAGGGACATCTTCACGCCGTGCCCGGTCAGCCCGTTCAGCGTGTCCGCCGCCCGCTGCGGATCCTCCAGCAGCACATGCTCGGTTATCTCCAGTTGGAGCGCTCCCGCGGGCACTCCGTGCCGGGCGAGCCGCGCCGCGACGGACCCGGCGAACCCGGGCGTGTGGACGTCGCGCGGCGAGACGTTCACCGCGACCGGCACGAACAGCCCCTGCGCCCGCCACCGGGCGACCTGTCCGAGCGCCGTCTCCAGCACGTACTCCGTGAGATGCGGCATCAGCCCGGACGACTCGGCGATCGCTATGAACTCGTCCGGCGGCACCTTCCCCCGCTCCGGATGCACCCACCGCACCAACGCCTCGAGCCCCGCCACCTGCCCGTCGAAGCGGACCTTCGGCTGGTAGTGCAACTGCACCTCGTGCGCGTCCAGCGCCCGCCGCAGATCGCCCAGCAGCCCGAGCCGGTCGGGGGTGTTGGAGTCCCGCTTGGACTCGTACACCTCGACGCCCGTACGGTCCCGCTTGGCCTGGTACATCGCCACGTCGGCCCGCCGCAGCATGCCCTCCGCGTCGAGGGCGTGGTCGGGGAAGACGGCGACGCCCGCGCTGGCCTCCAGGACGAGGGTGAGTCCGTCGAGGTCGAGCGGCGAGCTGAGGGCGGAGACCAGTGCGCGGGCGACCCGGGTCGCGGAGGTCGTGGAGTCGGCGACGGGGAGTAAGACGGCGAACTCGTCCCCGCCCAGCCGGGCGACCTCCGCCCCGCGCGGCAGGGCCAACCGCAGCCGTTCGGCTATCTGGAGGAGGAGCCGGTCGCCGGCGAGATGCCCGAGGGTGTCGTTGACGGAACGGAAGCGGTCGAGGTCGATCAGCATCAGTGCGGACCGGGCGCCGATGCGCTCGGCGTCGTCCAGGGCGGTCCAGATGCGTTCCAGCAGCCACTGCCGGTTGGGCAGCCCGGTCAGCGGGTCGCGCAACTGCTCCTCGGCGCGCGCCCGGGCCATCCAGAGCGTGGAGTCGAGGGCGACGAGCGGGATCGCGAACAGGGGCAGCAGGATCGGTTTGGCAATGGCGACCACGCAGACCAGCGGGGCGATGCCGAGCAGCGCCACCGCGACCAGGCCCTGCCGGACCAGGGCGGTGCGGGCGACCGTGGGCAGTCCGCCGGAGCGCGGGGCGTGCAGGTACCAGAGCAGGACGCGGGTGACGGAGAGATAGGCGACGGCCACCAGCGCCACCTGGGGGCCGGTGTAGACGGTCCAGCCGTCCGGGTACCAGGGGTGTTCGACGGACGGCACCCGTCCGCACGCGGCCAGCAGCAGGGCGCCCGCGCCGATGCCGAGGATGTCCACCGCGCCGTGCAGGACGCCCTGCCGCCAGCGGTGGCGCCTGGCTATGCCGACCAGGACGACGACGGTGAGGCTGACCAGGCCGGCCGGTACCCAGCCGTACAGCAGCAGGACGGCGAGGGTGAGGGCGGCGCCGGAGCCGGTGCCGCCCCACCAGCGGGCGCGGCCGAGCATGACCAGGTGGCCGACGATGACACCGGTCAGCAGGGCCAGCGACCAGCCGGCCGTGCCGGAGGGGAAGAGGGCGTGGTTGTCGGTGAAGGCGCGATAGAAGCCGGCGCCGAGGGCGAAGGCGGCCGCGCCGACGACCGCGGCGGGCAGCGCGGGCCAGGACAGCTGGCGGTCGGGTTCGGCGCCGGGCAGCCCCGAACTCGCGGACAGCGCCGAGGTGCCGGGCAGCACGGAGGCCGCGGAGAAGACGGAGGCCCCGGGAAGCGCGGAGGCCCCGGACCGGCCCGAGGTGCCGATCAGGCCGGACGCACCGGGCGGCGCCGGGGGCCGGGCCGGGGCGGAGGGCCTGGGCGGACCGGCGGCGGGCCCGGCCGGTGGTGCAGCGGACAGCCCGGCGGCGGGCCCGGCCGGTGGTGCAGCGGACAGCCCGGAGGCGGATCCGGCCGGTGGTGCCGCGGGGAACCCGGAGGCGGATCCGGCCGGTGGTGCCGCGGGGAACCCGGAGGCGGGCCCGGTGGGAAGTCTCGTGGGCAACCCCGCGGCGGGCCCGGCGGAAGGTTCCGCGGGCAGCCCGGCGGCGGGCCCGGCGGGACGTTCCGTGGGGGCGCGGAGGTCGGGGGTGGTGCGCGGGGGGTGTGCCTCCGCGCCCGGATGTCGCCCGGACCGCCCCACCCAGCGGCTCCCCCACCTGACGCCGGCGTCCCGGAGCCGGCGCAGCCGGGAGTCCGGGGCGGCGCTCTCGGTCGGTTCCATTCCCGTCCCTCTCACAACCGGCGGTGCCCACGCCACGCGGCCCGCTGCCCGACAACGGCGCCGCGTTGGAAAGCCCTTCTCCCCGCCCTTCAGGAGCGGAGAGATGCCCCGACCGCAGCTGGGCACGGCAGGCGCACGCCTCAACAGTAGGCCGCAGAAGGCTTCCACGGGCAGCGGTCGTCGACGGTTGCCCGAATGCGCCCCGGCCACCCGTATGCATCTGGTATGCGCCGATCGGGTGGCCTTCAACCGCCGGTCCGGACTACTCCCCGGTCGACTCCTCCGCCGGAAGGGCGACTTCGGCGGCCGCGTCCGGGCCCTGTTCGAGCAGGACGGTGAAGCCGTCCTCGTTCAGCACGGGCACCTTGAGCTGCATCGCCTTGTCGTACTTGGACCCCGGGCTGTCGCCCACGACGACGAACGAGGTCTTCTTGGACACCGAACCGGTGACCTTCGCGCCCCGGCTCTGCAGCGCGTCCTTGGCGCCGTCGCGGGTGAAGTGTTCGAGCGTGCCGGTCACGACGACCGTCAGGCCTTCGAGGGGACGGGGGCCTTCGTCCTCGCCGGAGCCCTCCTCCTCCATCCGTACACCGGCGGCCTTCCACTTGCGGATGATCTCCTGGTGCCAGTCCTCGGCGAACCACTCCTTGAGCGAGGCCGCGATGATCGAGCCCACGCCGTCGGTGGCGGCCAGTTCCGCCTCGCTCGCCTGCTCGATGCGGTCGATGGAGCGGAACTCGCGCGCGAGCGCCTCGGCCGCGACCGGGCCCACATGACGGATCGACAGCCCGGTGAGGACCCGGGCGAGGGGGCGGTCCTTGGCGGCGGCGATGTTCTCCAGCATCGCCAGCGCGTTCTTCCGGGCCTCGCCCTGCTGGTTGGCGAAGACGGTGGCGATCTTCTCCTCGCCGGTCTTCGGGTCGCGCTTGGGCAGCCCGCTGTCCTGGTCGAGGACGTACGCCTTGATGGGCAGCAGTTGCTCGATGGTGAGGTCGAAGAGGTCGCCCTCGTCGAGAAGCGGCGGGTCGGCGGGCTCCAGCGGCTTGGTGAGGGCGGCCGCCGCCACGTACCCGAACTGCTCGATGTCGAGCGCCTTGCGGCCCGCGAGGTAGAACAGCCGCTCGCGCAACTGGGCCGGGCAGGTGCGGGCGTTGGGGCAGCGCAGATCGATGTCGCCCTCCTTCATCGGCCTGAGCGGCGTACCGCACTCCGGGCACTCGGCCGGCATCACGAACTCCCGCTCGGTGCCGTCCCTGAGGTCGGCGACCGGGCCGAGGATCTCGGGGATGACGTCACCGGCCTTGCGCAGCACCACGGTGTCGCCGATGAGGACGCCCTTGGCCTTCACGACCTCCTGGTTGTGCAGGGTCGCGAACTCGACCTCTGAGCCCGCCACCGTCACCGGCTCGACCTGCGCGTACGGCGTCACCCGGCCCGTACGGCCCACGCCCACGCGGATGTTGACGAGCTTGGTGTTGACCTCCTCCGGCGCGTACTTGTACGCGATGGCCCAGCGCGGGGCGCGGGCCGTGGAGCCGAGCCGGCCCTGGAGCCGGATCTCGTCGAGTTTGACGACGACCCCGTCGATCTCGTGCTCCACGGAGTGGCGGTTCTCGCCGTAGTACGCGATGAACTGCCGTACGCCGTTCAGGTCGCCGACGACCCGGTTGTGCGTGGAGGTGGGCAGGCCCCAGCCCTTGAGGAGGTCGTAGGCCTCGGAGAGGCGGCCCATGCCCTCGTAGCCCTCCAGGGCGCCGATGCCGTGGACCACCATGTGCAGCGGGCGGGTGGCGGTGACCCGCGGGTCCTTCTGGCGCAGTGAACCGGCCGCCGCGTTGCGCGGGTTGGCGAAGGGCTTGTCGCCGGCCGCGACCAGCCGGGCGTTGAGCTCCTCGAACTGCTCCATCGGGAAGTAGACCTCGCCGCGGATCTCCACGAGCGTGGGCACCCCGTCGCCCGCCAGCCGGTCGGGGATCTCGGCGATGGTGCGCACGTTGGGCGTGATGTCCTCGCCGGTGCGGCCGTCGCCGCGGGTCGCCGCGCGCGTGAGGCGGCCGTTCTCATACGTCAGGTTGACGGCGAGGCCGTCGACCTTGAGCTCGCACAGGAAGTGGTACGCGGAGGCGCCGACGTCCTTGTGGACGCGCTCGGCCCAGGCGGCCAGCTCCAGGTCGTCGAAGGCGTTGTCCAGGGAGAGCATGCGCTCGCGGTGCTGGACGGCCGTGAAATCGGTCTCGTACGCCCCCGCGACCTTCTGGGTCGGCGAGTCAGGCGTGCGCAGCTCGGGATACTCCTGCTCCAGCGCCTCCAGGGCGCGCAGCAGGCGGTCGAACTCCGCGTCGCTGATGACGGGAGCGTCCTTCACGTAGTAGCGGAAGCGGTGCTCCTCGATCTGCTCAGCGAGCTGCGCGTGCTGCTCCCGTGCCTCGGCGGGCACCGTCGTCTCCGCTTGCTTGTCGCCGGCCACCGTGTGGTCCTCCCGTTACTCTGGGTTGTCCGCGAGGGATCTCGCCGCCCGGACGCAGTGGGCGAGGGCCCGTCGGGCGTACGCGGGAGAGGCTCCCGCGAGTCCGCAGGCCGGTGTGAGCGTGACCGCCTCCGTGAGTAGCCCCGGTTGCAGCCCCAGCCTGCGCCACAGCGTCCGTACACCCATGACGCTACCGGCAGGGTCTGACAATGCGGCGTCCGTGCCGGGCACGACACCGGCGAACAGCCGGGTGCCGCCCTCCACCGCTTCCCCGATCGCCTCTTCGTCACGCTCGGTGAGCAGCGAGAAGTCGAAGGAGATCCCGGCGACCCCGGCCCGGCGCAGCAGGGCGAAGGGCACGTCCGGGGCACAGGAGTGGACCACCACGGGACCGCCCCCGTGCGCCCCGCTCCCGTGTACCCCGGCCACGTCCCGGAGCGTGGCCTCCACGAGCTGGCGGTCGACGGCGCGGTGGGTGCGGTAGCCGCTGGCGGTCCGCACCCGGCCGGTCAGGACGGAGGTGAGGGAGGGTTCGTCGAGCTGGAGGACGAGCCGTGCGCCGGGAATGCGCCGCTGGACCTCGGCGAGGTGCAGTCGCAGGCCCTCGGCCAGCGAGGCGGCCAGGTCGCGGCAGGCGCCGGCGTCGGAGAGGGCGGCCTCGCCGTTCCTCAGTTCCAGGGCGGCTGCGAGCGTCCAGGGGCCGACGGCCTGGACCTTGAGCGGGCCCTCGTAGTCCTGGGTGAACTCCTCGAGGGCGTCGAGGTCCTCGCCGAGCCAGGAGCGGGCCCGCTTGGTGTCCCGGCCCGGGTGGTCGCCGAGCCGCCAGCCGCTGGGCTCCACGCGCGCGTACAGCTCGACGAGCATCCCCGCCGTCCGGCCGATCATGTCCGCGCCGGGGCCGCGGGCCGGGAGTTCGGGCAGGAAGGGGAAGTCCTCGAAGGAGCCGGTGGCGGTCTTGGCCGCCTCCCGGGCGTCGCCGCCGGGGAGCGAGCCGACGCCGGTGGCGGGGCCGTAGGGCGAAGTTGCGTTCACGTGGCGAAGCCTACGGAAGGTCAGCGGCCCGGCCGTACCGTCAGGTCGTTGACCTCGGCGTCCCTCGGCAGGTCGAGCGCCATCAGGATCGTCGTGGCCACCGACTCGGGGTCGATCCAGTCGGCGGGGTCGTACTCCTTGCCCTCCTGCTGGTGCACCTTGGCCTGCATGGGGCTGGCGGTGCGGCCGGGGTAGACGGAGGTGACGCGGACGCCGTTGCCGTGCTCCTCGCCCCGAAGGGCGTCGGCGAGGGCCTTGAGGCCGTGCTTGGAGGCGGCGTACGCGGACCAGTCGGCGCTCGCCCTCAGACCGGCGCCGGAGTTCACGAACAGCACGTGCCCGCGCGTGGCCCGCAGTTGGGGCAGGAAGTGGCGGGTCAGCTCGGCGGGGGCGATGAGGTTGACGTCGAGCTGGTGGCGCCAGGCCTTGGGGGTCAGCTCGCCGACCGGGCCCAGGTCGACCACTCCGGCGATGTGCAGCAGGGAGTCGACCCGGTCCGGGAGCGACTGGTGGGAGAAGGCCCAGCTCAGCCGGTCGGGGTCGGCGAGGTCGCCGACGAGGGTGCGGGCGCCGGGGAACTCGGCCGCGAGTTCCTTCGCGCGGCCCGCGTCGCGCGCGTGGAGCACGAGGTCGTCCCCGCGCGCGTGCAGACGGCGGGCGACGGCCGCGCCGATGCCGGAGCCCGCTCCGGTGATCACATGGGTAGCCATGCCCGCCATGCTCGCATCACTGCGCGCCCGTACTCGCCTCCAGGTAGGCGAGCGCCCCCACCGGCTCCTCCGCGAAGAACACCAGGTCGGTCAGCGGGCGCGGCAGGAATCCCTCGTCGTCCATGCGCCGGAACTGTGTCTTGAGTCCGTCGTAGAAGCCGGCGGTGTTCAGCAGCACGACCGGCTTGTCGGTGTGGCCGTGCTTCTTCAGCTCCAGGATCTCGGTGGCCTCGTCGAGGGTGCCCGTCCCGCCGACCATCACCACCACGGCGTCGGCCTTCTCCAGCAGCAGCTTCTTGCGCTCGGCCAGGTCCTTCGCGATCACCATCTCGTCTGCGCCCGGCCGGGCCTTGGCGGCGAGGAAGGTCACCGACACCCCGCACAGCCGCCCGCCGCTCTCCTGCACCCCGTCGGCGACGACCTTCATCAGGCCCGAGTCGGAGCCACCCCACACGAGGGTGTGCCCGCCCTTGCCGAGCAGTTCCGCGAACTCGCGCGCGGGTCGCGTGTAACGGTCGTCGAGATCGGCGGCGGAGAGGAAGACACAAATACGCATGCCGTCACCGTACGCGGGAAGAACGGGGGGCCCGCGAGCGCTTTTCCGGTATGACCGAAGGACACACGATCACCATCGAGCAGGGCACCGACCACATCAGGGTCGTCCACGGTAGCCACGTACTGGCCGAGACCGACCGGCCCCTCGTGCTGCGGGAGACCGGCTGCCCGGTGCGGTACTACATCCCCGTGGCGGACGTCCGCATGGACCTGCTGACCCCGTCCGACACCCGCACCTACTGTCCCTTCAAGGGCACCGCGTCCTACTGGTCGCTGCCCGACGCCCCCGACCTCGTGTGGTCGTATCCCGACCCCAAGCCCGATGTCGCCGCGATCGGGAACCACCTCTGCTTCTACGAAGTCGAAGTGTCGTAGGCCGATGACCGCCGTGCCGTGCGGCAGTCTGCTCTGACATGGACAAGAAGACCATTTCGCGCGACGGCACCGAACTCGCGTACGCCCGGGCCGGACAGGGTCCCGCGGTCATCCTGGTGAGCGGGGCGATGTCCACGGGCGGCACCGTGGCGCCCCTGGGCGGGCTGCTCGCCCGCCGCTGCACGGTCCTCCGGTACGACCGGCGGGGCCGCGGCGGGAGCGGTGACACGGCGCCGTTCGCGGTGGAACGCGAGGTGGAGGACCTGGCCGCGCTGATCGAGGTGGCGGGCGGCGAGGCCTCGCTGTACGGCATCTCCTCGGGCGGGGCGCTGGTGCTGCGGGCGGCGGCGAGCGGGCTGCCGGTGCGGCGGGTGGCCGTCTACGAGACGCCGTACGCGGACGACGAGGAGGCGGTGCGGGGCCGCGCCGAGTACACCGCGCGGCTGACCGAGGCGCTGGCGCAGGGGCGGCAGGGGGATGCCGTGGAGCTGTTCCTGCGGCTGACGGGGCTGGCCGAGGAGATGATCCAGCGGGCCCGCCAGTCGCCCATGTGGGCCGGTATGGAGGCGATCGCGCCGACCCTCGCCTACGACGACGCGGTGATGGCCGGTGGCCGGGTCCCACGGGAGCTGCTGGCCGGCGTCGGTGTACCGGTGCTCGCGGTGGCGGGCGGGGACAGCCCCGCCTGGATGCGTGAAGCCACGCGCGCGGTGGCGGAGGCGGCGCCGCAGGGGACGTACCGCCTCCTGGAGGACCAGACCCACATGGTCGATCCGAACGTCCTCGCGCCCGTGCTGGCGGAGTTCTTCAGCCAATAGCGGCGCGATTTCCTGCAGTCAGTAGAGGCGCGACCGGGAGGGTCAGGCCACCTCGGCCGTCGCCCGGACCGTCGAGGCGATCGTCGCCGAGCCCACCACGCGCGTGCCGTCGTACAGGACGATCGCCTGGCCGGGGGCCACGCCGCGGACCGGCTCGGTGAACGTCACCCGCAGCTCGCCGTCCACGGGCTCCGCCGTCACCTCGGTCTCGCCGCCGTGGGCGCGCAGCTGGGCGGTGTAGGTGCCGGGGGCGGTGGGGGCCGCTCCGCACCAGCGCGGCCTGATCGCCGTGAGCGCGCTCACGTCGAGGGAGGCGGCCGGGCCGACCGTCACGGTGTTGTTCACCGGGGAGATGTCGAGGACGTAGCGCGGCTTGCCGTCGGGGGCCGGGGTGCCGATGCGCAGGCCCTTGCGCTGGCCGATGGTGAAGCCGTACGCGCCCTCGTGGGTGCCGATCTTCGCTCCCGCCTCGTCGACGATGTCGCCCTCGGCCCGGCCGAGGCGGCCCGCGAGGAAGCCCTGGGTGTCGCCGTCGGCGATGAAGCAGATGTCGTGGGAGTCGGGCTTCTTGGCGACCGCGAGGCCCCTGCGCTCGGCCTCCGCGCGGATCTCGTCCTTGGTGGTGAGGGTGTCGCCGAGGGGGAAGAGCGCGTGGGCGAGCTGCTTCTCGTCCAGGACGCCGAGGACGTACGACTGGTCCTTCGCCATGTCGGAGGCGCGGTGCAGCTCGCGGCTGCCGTCCTCGCGCACGATCACCTTCGCGTAGTGGCCCGTGCAGACCGCGTCGAAGCCGAGGGCCAGGGCCTTGTCGAGGAGCGCCGCGAACTTGATCTTCTCGTTGCAGCGCAGGCAGGGGTTGGGGGTGCGGCCGGCCTCGTACTCGGCGACGAAGTCCTCGACGACGTCCTCGCGGAAGCGGTCGGCGAGGTCCCAGACGTAGAACGGGATGCCGATCACGTCGGCGGCGCGGCGGGCGTCGCGGGAGTCCTCGATGGTGCAGCAGCCGCGCGCGCCCGTGCGGAAGGACTGCGGGTTCGCGGAGAGCGCGAGATGGACGCCGGTGACGTCGTGGCCGGCTTCCGCGGCGCGGGCGGCGGCGACGGCGGAGTCGACCCCGCCGGACATGGCGGCGAGTACGCGGAGGGGGCGGGGGCGCTGCGAGGTCTCAGTCATAACCCTTCCAGGGTACGGGGCGCGGGGAACCGGGGCCCGCGAGTATCCGTTGACGATCACGAAGGGCGAGAAAGGGCGCGCAATGGAGGCGAGAGGGACGGACGCCGACCGGCGGATCGGGCGGCGGGCGCTGCTGATCGGCGGTGCGGTGGCCGCAGTGGGTTCGGCGGTGCTGGCGCGCGAGGAGCTGGCGCATCTGTACTGGCGGCTGCCGGGGGTGCGCAGGGCGCGGGTGGAGGGCGCGGTGGATTTCGGGGGCGCGCGCTGGGTGGCGGCCTCGGAGGCGAACTTCCGCTGGGCGGACCGGCCGGACGACTACGGCGTCGACATGGTGGTCATCCATGTCACGCAGGGTGATCTCGCCAGCGCGGTGCAGGCGTTCGAGGACCCGGGGCACCGGGCGGCGGCGCACTACATCGTCGGCCAGGACGGCAGCGTCACCCAGATGATCCGTGAGCTGGACGTGGCCTACCACGCGGGCAACCGGTCGTACAACGAGCGCAGTGTCGGCATCGAGCACGAGGGGTTCGTGGACCGGCCGAAGGACTTCACCGACGCGATGTACGAGGCGTCCGCGCGGCTGACCGCCCGGGTCTGCGAGCGGTACGGAATCCCCGTCGACCGGGAGCACATCATCGGGCATGTCGAGGTGCCGGGGACGGACCACACCGACCCCGGTGAGCACTGGGACTGGGACCGGTACCTGAAGCTCGTCAAAACGGCGCGAACCGCGTCCACCTGACCTCTGGCGTGACGCAGCTCACATGTTCTCAGAATCGTGAACGATTCGTGAGCGCCGCCCGTCCGATGTGTCCCGCACCGCGATCCTGACCTGCGGCACGCCAACTTGGCTTTTTTTCAGGGGAATTGAAGATCCAAAAGCATTATTAAGGCTGCACAGCGAACAGAGCTGACTCCTAACTTGGGCTCAGTCTTCACATAGGCCTTAGCCCAAAGCTCCACGGCCATGACCCACACCACAGACCCCGCTTCCGGAGCGGGCGAGCAGAGCACGGGTGCCCACGCGAGGAGCGGCCGGGCCGCCAAGGGCGAGCACACGAAGGAGACGAGGGGCCGGGGCGGCAAGGGCCTGCACCGGCGGAAGTTCCTCAGCGGGATGGCGGGCGTCGGCTTCGGCGCGGTCGGCGCGGCGGGCATCGGCTTCTCGCTGCTGACCGGCGGCAACAGCAACAAGGCTTCCGCGGCCACGGAAGCCACCGGCACCCTGAACATCCCGGACCTGCTGGAGACCACCACCACCGACGGCGCCACCACCTACACCCTGACCGCGCAGACCGGCACCAGCGAGGTGATCAGCGGCGTCACCAGCACCACCGCCGGCTACAACGGCTCGTACCTCGGCCCCACCATGAAGTGGACCAAGGGCGACACGGTCCTGCTGAACATCACCAACGACCTGGGCGACGACACCACCGTCCACTTCCACGGCGCCCACATCCCGCCCAAGATGGACGGCGGCCCGCAGAACGCCTTCGCCGACGGCGAGACCTGGTCGCCCACCTTCGAGGTCCTCGACGAGGCCAAGACCCTCTGGTACCACCCGCACGCCCTCGGCACCACGGCCGAGCAGGTCGTCCACGGTCTGGCCGGCATGATCATCGTCGAGGACGACTCGGACGTCTCGGCCGCGCTGCCGAGCGAGTACGGCGTCGACGACATCCCGATCATCCTGCAGTGCCTGGCCGTCGACACCAGCGGCGACATCAAGTACGAGGCCACCGGGTACCGCAGCTCCACCACCACCTTCCCGGTGCTGGTCAACGGCACCAACGTCGACTCGACCACCCTCGGCTTCACCGCCACCAAGACGCGCACCCGCTTCCGCGTCCTGAACGCCTCCCCCGCCGACATCATGACCGTCCAGCGCAGCGACGGCGGGACCCTCACCCAGATCGCCACCGACCAGGGGTACCTCACCGAGGCCGCCGAGGTGACCACGATCCGCCTGGTGGCCGGCGCCCGTGCCGAGTTCGTGCTCGACCTGGAGGACGCCGTCACGCTCCAGGCCGTGGTCACGACCGGCTGGATCCGCGGCGGAAGCGGCACGTACGACTTCCTCACCGTGACCCCGGAGGCCTCGGACACGCCCGACGACCTGCCGAGCGCGCTCAACACGATCACCCGGTACGACACGAGCGACTTCACCGCGCGGACGATCACCCTCGGCCAGAGCGGCGCGACCATGCTGATCAACGGCTCGGCCGGCACCAGCATGTCCTCGATGGCGATGATCAGCACCACGCTGGACGCCGAGGAGGTCTGGACGATCAAGAACAGCACGCAGCTGGAGCACTCCTTCCATCTGCACGACGTGCCGTTCCAGCTGATCGAGATCAACGGCGAGGAGCCCACCGGGGTCAACCTCGGCTGGTACGACACCTATGAGGTGGTCGGCGGCGGCTCCATCAAGATCGCGATGAAGTTCACCGACTTCACCGACGACACGTACATGTACATGCTCCACTGCCATCTGCTCCAGCACGAGGACGAGGGCATGATGGCGGCCCTCATGGTCACGGAGAGCTAGACCCTTCGGCCCTGCCCCTCAAGCAGGCTGCCGCCGGCAGTGGAAGTGCCGGCGGCAGCCCCTGACCCAGCGCACCTGGGCCAGGTTCATGGTGGTGGCGGTGGCTAGCAGGTTCCTTTGAAGACGTCGACCTGTCCGGCACCGCTGTTCGCCACCACGAGGTCGCGGACGCCGTCGCCGTCCAGGTCGGCCGCCGTGGCGTCGTAGGCGCCGGAAGCGGACAGGTCGGCGAGCGCCGTGAGCCGGCCGCTCGCCCCGCCCTGGAAGAGGGCGACGGAATTGCCCTTCAGGGAGGAGACCATGACGTCCGTGACACCGTCGCCGTCGAGGTCGGCGGCGCCCACCGCGACCGGCAGTCCGGAGGTGGTGTAGGTGGTGGCCGTACCGAAGGTGCCGTCGCCGTCGCCCAGCAGTACGTCCAGGGAGTTGGCCCCGTTGCTCACGGTGGCCAGGTCGAGGGTGCCGTTCCCGTCGAAGTCGCCCTCGGCGAGGGAGTAGAGGCGGGAGGTGGCGGCGTACGAGGTCGCGGCGCCGAGCGCTCCCGTGCCGTCGCCGAGCAGCACGCTCACCCCGGCGCTCCCCACGCTCGCGGTGGCCACGTCCGCCGCGCCGTCGCCGTCGAAGTCGCCGACGACCACTCCGTGCGGCTGGCTGCCGGTGGCGGTCTGCCCGCGGTCCTCGAACGTGCCGTCGCCCCGGCCGAGCAGCACACGCACCGTGCTCGGCCCCTGCTCGGCGACCACGAGATCGGGCCGGCCGTCGCCGTCGAGGTCTCCGGTGGCCAGGGCCCGCGGGGAGGCGCCGACGTCGATCGCCGAGGCGGTGCCGAAGGTTCCGTCACCGGTGTTCAGGAGCACGCTGACCTGGGCGCCGCCGAAGTCGGTGGTCGCGAGGTCGAGGTGTCCGTCGCCGTCGAAGTCGCCGACCACGGTCTGGTACGGGCGGGTGCCGACGGGGTAGGTGGTGCCCTCGGCGAAGGACCCGTCACCGGCGCCGAGCAGCACGGTCACCGAGTCCGCGTCGAGGTTGGTGCCGACCACGTCCTGGATGCCGTCGCCGTCCAGGTCGGCGGTGACGACGTGCCGGGTCTGCGCGGCGGCCGTCCCGGAGGTGTCGAGCAGGTCGTACGAGAGAGCGCCCGCGCAGGCGGAGTTCGCGCTTGCGGCGTCGACGGCGGCGGCCGCCGGGGCCACGGGCAGGGCGCCCACGAGGAGCAGTGCGGCCACGGCGAGCGGGGATCGACGCGGGGTGACGCGGCGTTCGTGCGATGACTCGACGGTCATGGGGCGGCCTTCTGTCGACAGCAGCGGGGGGAACCTGCACCGGAAGGTAGCCGAATAGTCGCCCACTGTCGACACCTGATGGCCATATTGACAGGTGACCGCCAGCCGCCGCCCAGATTCACGCCGAGTGTCGACACTAAACGCCGCCGGGGCGGCCCTGGCGGCGTTACGTCAGCCCCGCCGCCCGGGCCCGTTCCACCACCGGTCCGATGACCTTGGCGAGCGCCTCCACATCGGCCTCGGTGCTGGTGTGCCCGAGGGAGAAGCGCAGGGTGCCGCGGGCCAGGTCGGGGTCGGTGCCGGTGGCGAGCAGGACATGGCTGGGCTGGGCGACGCCGGCCGTGCAGGCGGAGCCGGTGGAGCACTCGATGCCCTGGGCGTCGAGCAGCAGGAGCAGGGAGTCGCCCTCGCAGCCCGGGAAGGTGAAGTGCGCGTTGGCCGGAAGCCGGCCGCCCGGCGCCGGGTCGCCGCCGAGGATCGCGTCCGGGACGGCCGTACGGACCGCGGCGACCAGGGAGTCGCGCAGGGCGCCGATCTCACGGGCGAACCACTCGCGCTGTTCGGCGGCGAGCCGGCCGGCGACGGCGAAGGAGGCGACCGCGGGGACGTCGAGGGTGCCGGAGCGCACATGCCGCTCCTGGCCGCCGCCGTGCAGGACGGGGACGGGGGTGTACTCGCGGCCGAGGAGCAGGGCGCCGATGCCGTACGGGCCGCCGATCTTGTGACCGGAGACGGTCATCGCGGCGAGGCCGGAGGCGGCGAAGTCGACCGGGACCTGACCGAAGGCCTGGACCGCGTCCGCGTGCAGCGGGACACCGAACTCGGCTGCCACGTCGGCGAGTTCGCGGACCGGCATGACCGTGCCGATCTCGTTGTTCGCCCACATGACGGTGACGAGGGCGACGTCGTCGGGGTCGCGGGCGAGGGCCTCGCGCAGGGCGTCGGGGTGGACCCGGCCGTACGCGTCGACGGGGAGGTACTCGATCCGGGCGCCCTCGTGCTCGCCGAGCCAGTGCACGGCGTCGAGGACCGCGTGGTGCTCGACGGGGCTGGCCAGCACCCGGGTGCGGGCCGGGTCGGCGTCATGGCGTGACCAGTACAGCCCCTTGACGGCGAGGTTGTCGGCCTCGGTGCCGCCGGAGGTGAGGACGACCTCGCTGGGGCGGGCGCCGAGCGCCTCCGCGAGGGTCTCGCGGGCCTCCTCGACCGTCCGTCTCGCCCGTCGGCCGGATGCGTGGAGGGAGGAGGCATTGCCGGTGATGCTCAGGTGCGCGCTGAGTGCCTCGACCGCCTCCGGGAGCATCGGGGTGGTCGCGGCGTGGTCGAGGTATGCCATGGTGGCCACGATTCTACGGGGCGCCGTGGACGGACCTCGTGTCAAGGTCGGCCGAGGGTACGGCCGGCCCTAGAAGCCCCAGGACACCGACGCGTCCGCCTGCATGAACGCCAGCAGGATCAGCAGGTCGCCGACGCCGAGAGCGAGGCCCAGCCAGGCCCGGCCGCGGCGGGAGGTGCCGCGGATCAGCGCCAGTGAGGCGAGGACGATGGCGATGGGGCCGAGGAAGAGGTTCAGGACCAGCAGGCCCAGCAGACCGAGGATGAAGGACGCCACGGCCATGCCGTCGGTGTCGCGGACGCCGGTGGTGCGGGTGGCGCGGCCTGTGGCCGGTGCGGTGAGGTGCATGTCGGTTCAGCTCCTGTCGGACGGTGCCGGTCAGCGGGTGGAGGCGCGACGGCGGGCGTGACGCTCGCGCAGCGCGAAGACGCCGAGCCAGACGACGATCACGGCGGCGATGGCGAGCGAGAGGTCGAGCGGCGCGTGGGCCACGGTGCCCATGACGACACCGAGCAGCAGCAGGGCGGCTACGAGGAACAGCACGGGATCGGATCCCCCTCCGGGAAGACTGGATGGAACAGCCGGGTGAACGACTGGGTGAACATCTGGGTGAACAGTTGTGGTTACAGTTGTTCACTGACTTTGAGTCTAGCGTGTCCCGCGGCTTTCCAATTCCGGAGAACAGTTGTTAACTGGATGACATGAGTCACACCCTCGGCATCCGGCAGGCCCAGAAGCAGAAGACCCGGCAGGCGCTCCTGGACGCCGCGCTCGGGCTCTTGGAGGAGCAGAGCCTGAGCAGCCTGGGCCTGCGCGAGGTCACCCGCGCCGTCGGGGTCGCCCCGACCGCCTTCTACCGGCACTTCCGCTCCACCGCGGATCTCGGCGTGGCCCTGGTCGAGGAGGCGCTGGGCAGCCTCCACCCGATGATCCGCCGGACCGTGGCGGGCGCGGAGTCGAGCGACGAGCGCATCACCCGGGCCGTGGAGTTGATAGAGAGCCATGTGACCGCGTACCCCGCGCATGTCCGTTTCATCGCCCGGGAACGGCACGGCGGAGTCCAGCCGGTGCGCCAGGCGATCCAGGAGCAACTGGGCCGGTTCGTCGAGGAGGTGCGGGACGAGCTGGCCAAGGACCCCGAGGCGCGGGGCTGGAGCGACGACGACCTGCTGATGCTGTCGCACCTGTACGTCGACCAGATGCTCATCACGGCCTCGCTCTTCCTGGAGGCCCTGGAGGCGGCGCCGGAGGAACGGGAGCGCGTCGCCCTGCGCGCGGCCCGTCAGATGCGGCTCATCGGCATCGGCCGCCACCACTGGCTCGACTGAGCCCCGGGGCGCACAAAGGCGGCGCGCCCGTTCCCGGGTGCGCCGCCGCTGTCGCTGTCGTACGTCAGCCCTGCTGCTGGGCCTGCTGCCCCTGACCGCCGCCCTGCTGGCCGCCGCCGGGGCCGCCGCAGCCGCCGCCCTGACCGCCGCCGGGGCCGCCCTGACCACCGCCGGGCGCGCCGCTCGGCATGCCGGAGGGGACGCCGGTGGGCGTGCCGGTCGGGGCGCCCGTCGGCTGGCCGGAGGCCGCGCCGGACGGGGCGCCGGAGGGAGCGCCGCTCGGCGCGGCACCGGTCGGCATGCCGGACGGCGCCTGGCAGTTCTGGCTCTGGCCGGAGCTGCCGCTGGAGGACGAGGAGTCGCCGGAACCGCAGGCGACCAGGGCGAGGGGCGAGAGCGCCAACAGGGCCACCGCCGGGACGAGACGCACACGCTTCATGAGAGACAGCTCCAAGCACGATGAGGGAGTCCTGAGATGCGGGCACTCAACCAACGGCGGCTGAGGCTTCCTTGGGCCCGCTCTGTCCGCTGCCTGTCAATGAGGTAAAACGCACCTCAAGAAAACGCGCTGACCTGGTGGTTCGTCGCTGCTGACCCGTCAGTACGCTGGTACAGCTCCGTGACAGAAGCCGCCGCCGCACGCAGTTCCTCGCGTACCTCCGGCGGGGAGAGGACCTCCACCCGGTCGGTGAACGCGAGGAGTTGACGGGCCGCGGGAAGGGACGGGTACGACAGCCGGGCGGTCACCCACGCACCCTCACCGCCCTCCTCCTCCGGGAGTTCGACGAGCGCCGGGGCGTTCAGGCGCAGGAACATGTCGAGCCGGTCGCGCCGGACCCGGACGGTGACGTCGACTCCGGCGGGGCGCTCCTCGACCCGGCGGCGCAGCACCTCCCAGGCGTCGGCGAGTTCGACGCCCGGCCGCCGCCGTACGGGATCGTCCAGCACCTTCGCCGAGCGCACCCGGTCGGCGCGGAACAGCCGGGGCTCTCCGCGCCGGTCGGCGACCAGGTACCAGACGCCCGCCTTGGCCACGAGCCCGTACGGGTCGACGGTGTGGGTGGTGGGCTCGGCGTCGCCGCTGTGGCGGTAGCGCAGCCGCAGTCGCCGGTCGGCGAAGACCGCGTCCTGCAGGGTTTCGAGGTCGACGGCCGGCTGGGGGCCGCCCTTCCAGCGGGTGGCGTCGACCAGGATCCGGCGGCTGGTCACCTCGGCGGCGGGGCGGTGCGGCGCGGGCAGCGCCGCCATGACCTTGCGCAGCGCGGAGCCGAGGGCCGCGTCCAGGCCGAGGGCGGTGTGCGCGCCCTGGGCGGCCAGGATGAACAGGGCACGGGACTCGTCGGCGGTGAGGCCGGTGACGTCCGTACGGAAGCCGGGGAGCAGCTCGATGCCGCCGTGCCGTCCGCGTTCGGCGTAGACGGGGACACCGGAGGCGGACAGGGCCTCGATGTCCCGGTAGATCGTGCGCACCGACACCTCGAGGCGTTCGGCGAGTTCGGGGGCGGGGACCCGGCCGCGGGTCTGCAGGAGCAGCAGGATCGACAGGAGACGGTCGGACTTCACCGCACCAGGATCCCAAAAAATGTTGACGGAAGGTGTCAGGTTATTGGTCCAGCATCCGGGCCGTACCCGTTCCGCCGAGGAAAGGCCACGCCTGTGAGCACCACCGACCCCCGCCCTGTCTACAACCGCGCGATCGAGCAGGCCGCCGCGCTCGTCCGGACCGTGCGGCCCGAGCAGCTCGACGGTCCGACCCCCTGTGCCGAGTTCGACGTACGGACGCTGCTGAGCCACATCGTGGGCGGCACCCGGCGGGTCGCGATCATCGGCGAGGGCGGCGACGGGCTCGCCGAACCGTCGTTCATCGAGGGCGTCGCGGACGACGGCTGGGCGGAGGCCTACGACGAGGTGCGGACCCGGGTCCTCAAGGCCTGGGAGAGCGAGGACCGGATGGCGGCGCCGGTCCGGGTGCCGTGGGGCGAGGTGCCCGGCCACGCGGCCCTCTCCGGATTCGTCATGGAGGTCGTGACCCACACCTGGGACCTCGCCGAGTCCCTCGGCCACCCTCTCGCACTCGACCCGGAACTGGCGGAGTTCGCCCTCGCGGCCGGTCACCGCAACCTGCCCGAGCCGGACCGCGACGCCCGCACCCCCTTCGGCTCGGCCCGCCCGGCCCCCGAGGGAGCGGACGCCTACACCCGACTGGCGGCCTGGCTGGGCCGGGAGCCGCTCGGCCGGGTCTGAGGCTCCTCCGTTCGGGTCGGGAGGTCACCGGGGGGCGGCCGGTGCGGGAAGTCTTTCGTGCAGCACCCCTCCGCGAAAGAGAGAAGGCGCACGCCATGACCGACCCCCGCCCGCTGTACCGCCGGGCCACCGCCCAGGCGGCCGAGCTCATCGCGACCGTACGGCCGGAGCAGTTGTCCGGCCCCACGCCGTGCACCGAGTACGACGTCCGCACCCTGCTCAGTCACATCGTGGGCGGCACGCACCGGATCGCGGTGTGCGGGGAGCGGGGCGACGGGCTCGACGTGCGGATGTTCGTGGACGGTGTGCCGGACGACGGCTGGCCCGGGGCGTACGACGAGATGCGGACCCGGGTGCTGGCGGCCTGGGCGGGCGACGCGCGGATGGCGGAGCCGGTGCGGGTGCCATGGGGTGAGATCCCGGGCCGGGACGCCCTCTCCGCGTATGTCATGGAGATCGTGGCGCACACCTGGGATCTCTCCGAGAGCCTGGGACGGCCGAGGGCGCTCGACCCGGAACTGGCCGCGTACGCCCTGGCGGCGGCGCACGAGGCCCTCCCCGACGGCCCCCGCGAGGACCGCCCGTTCAAACCCGCGCTCCCGGCGCCCGCGGGCGCCGACGACTACACCCGGCTGGCGGCCTGGCTGGGCCGGGAGCCGCTCGGCTAGATCGTCAGCCGAGCCTGGCGCGGGCCAGCTGGCGGGACTGGGCCACCAGGCGGTCGGCGCTGTCCCAGACCTCCGCGTCCTCCTCCAGGAAGCCGCCCGCGAGGTTGCGGGTGGTGATGGAGACGCGCAGCGGGCCGGGGGCGGGGCGGCAGCGGACGTGGACGGTGAGTTCGACCGTGGGGACCCAGCCGCGCAGGCCGATCTCGAAGGCGGTCGGCGGGAGGGCGTCGACGGCGAGGAGGAGGGAGAGCGGGTCCGGGTCGCGGCCGTCCTTCAGGCCGAACCAGGCCCGCATCTCGCCCTTTCCGGAGGGCGCGCCCAGGGCCCAGCCCAGGGTGGAGGGGTCGAGCTTGAGCATCAGGCGGTCGGTGATCGCGGAGCTGCCGTCCACGGGGGCCGGTCCGTCCTCGGGGCCGAAGCACTGGTCGAGCGGTGGAAACGCGGGAGGCTTCGCCGTCGTACGGACGTCTTCCGGGAGGGAGTCCAGGTCGCCGTAGGAGGCGAGGACGCGGATCCGCTCGATCTCGTCGCCGTTCTCGTCGTACTGCAGGAGCGAGGCCTGGCCGGTCGACAGGGTGCGGCCGGTGCGGACCACGTCCGTGCGGACGACCGCCGGGCCCGGCTGGGAGGCGGTGAGGTAGTGGGCCGAGATGGTGAACGGGTCGCGGTGCGGGAGGGCGTCCGCGAGGGCGCGGCCGAGGACGGCGAGCAGATAGCCGCCGTTGACGGCGCTGATGATGGTCCAGCCGGCGGAGAGGTCGATGGCGTAGACGCCGGGGGCGCGCCGGGTGAGCGCGGTGTCGCGGTCGAACTCGCTGTCGCCGATGGTGGCCCGCTCGGCCGCCGCGGTAGCTGCTTCTGGCATGACCGAACCGTACAACAGGTAATTACTAAGCAGTAGCTTTTTACTCTTTCCCGGTCAGGTGAGGAGCGGGCAATTTCTCGGTAAGTGTCCGTACTCGCCCGTAAACCCGTCGCCCCCGGTTCCCCTCTATGGGGACATGAGCCTCACCGGGACCGCGTTCCTCTACACCCTGATCGTGCTGGCCGTCGTCGCCGTCGCGCTCCCCCTCGCGCTGTGGTCGCGGATCGGGGGACCGAGACTCCTGCGGGGCGCGGCCCGGGTGCTGATGCTGGTGTTCGCCCAGGGGACGGCCGTGGCACTGGTCTTCGTCCTGGTCAACAACGCCAACAACCTCTACGACAACTGGTCCGACCTGCTCGGCACGGGCAACCATGTGCAGCAGGCCGCCGACCTCGGCGCCGACGGCACGGGCGGGATCTCGCTCGAGCACCTGCCGAAGGTCAGACAGAGGTTCACCCAGGCCGAGGGGCCCGGTATGCACCAGGCCGGCGGGGTCCGGGTCACCCAGCTGCGGGGCCGGGTCTCCGGGGTCAACGCCGAGGTCTACGTCTGGCTGCCCCCGCAGTACCACGAGGCCGCCTACGCCCACCGCCGGTTCCCCGTGGTCGAGGTGCTGCCCGGCTACCCCGGCTCCCCGAAGTCGTGGTTCGGCTCGCTGCGGGCGAACGCGCAGCTGGAACCGCTGATGCGCCAGGGAAAGATCGCGCCGTTCATCCTGGTCGCGCCGCGCACCACCCTGCTGCCCGGGGTGGACACCGGGTGCGCCAACGTGCCCGGCACGGTGAACGCCGACACCTGGCTGAGCATCGACGTGCCCAAGATGGTCATGGACAACTTCCGGGCCCAGCCCGCCCCCAAGGGCTGGGCGGTCGCCGGGTACTCGGCCGGGGCGCACTGCGCGATCAAGCTGGCCGTCGCCCACCCCGACCGCTACCGGGCGGCGGTGAGCCTGTCCGGCTACAACGACCCGGTCGGCGAGCGGGACTCCCTGGCCGCCCAGGACCCGGCCCTGCGCCGGACCACCAACCCCTATCTGATGCTCGCCCGGGCGGCCGCTCCCCCGGCGGTGGCGCTCTATCTCTCCGGCCAGCCGGGCGACGGCTACGAGGCGGCGCTCGCGCTCCAGAAGGAGGCGAAGGCCCCGACGGCCGTGCATGTGGTGTACATCCCGAGGAACGCGGGCGGGCACACCATGGCGCTGTGGCGGCCGCAGGTGGTGCCGGCGTTCCGCTGGCTGAGCATGCAGCTCGACCAGCACCGCATCACCGGCGGGGTGAACCCCGGGAACCCTCGGCGCACTACTCCTCCCGCACCGTCGACCGCCGGTTCCACGCGCGAGGCGCTCGCCAGTGGAACCGCATCGCGAGCAGCCTCAGGACGAAAGCGGTAGCGGCCGCGAAACCGCTGGCCAGCGGGGTGAGCACGTCGTAGCGGATGCAGAGCACCACGAGGGTGGCGCCGACGATCGCCGGGACCGCGTACAGGTCGCGGTCCCAGCGCAGCAGCGACGGCACCTCGTTGGCCAGCACGTCCCGCAGCACACCGCCGCCGACGGCCGTGGTGAGGCCGAGGGCGGCGGACGCCGTCAGACCGAGGCCGTAGTCGTACGCCTTAGTCGTGCCGGTGACGCAGAACAGGCCGAGGCCCGCCGCGTCGAAGACGTTCACGGCCGACTGGATCCGCTCCACCTGCGGGTGGAGGAAGATCACCAGAAGGGCCGCGAACAGCGGGGTGAGGAAGTACCCCAGGTCGGTGAAGGCGGCCGGGGGCACCGCGCCGATGATCACGTCCCGGATCAGCCCTCCGCCCAGCGCGGTGGCCTCGGCGAGCACGGCGATGCCGAACACGTCGAAGTTCTTGCGCACGGCCAGCAGCGCGCCGGAGATGGCGAACACGAAGATGCCGACCAGATCGAGCGTGTGCTGGACGGAGGGACTGAAGATTTGCTGGAACACCCTTACATTGTCACCTGTAAGTCTGGGTGGACCTTACAAAGCCAGGCAGTACGGCGTCACAGGGTCGGTTTCCCTGTGGTGAACAGCCAGGTCCCGAAGAGGTCGTCCAGCTGCTGCCCGGAGATCTTCTCGGCGAGGCGGACGAAGTCGTCGGTGTCCGCGTTGCCGTAGCGGTGCAGTTTCGTCCAGGCCGGGAGCAGCTTGAAGAACGCGGTGTCGCCGATCCGCTCGCGCAGGACCTGGAGGGTCATCGCGCCACGTTGGTAGACGGCGGAGGCGAACATCGTGTCGCGCTGCGGGTCGCCGACGGTGATCTGCCAGAAGGAGGATTCGGCGGGGCGGGCGTTGTAGCCGGCCAGGAAGGAGTCGTGCGCCGAGCGGGTGCCCTGGTGCTCGGCCCACAGCCACTGGGCGTAGGTGGCGAAGCCCTCGTTCAGCCAGATGTCCTTCCAGTGCGCCACCGACACCGAGTCGCCGAACCACTGGTGGGCCAGCTCGTGCACGATCGTCGACTCGCTGCGCACCGCCGAGTACACCGGCTTGGACTGCACCTCCAGGGAGAACCCGGCCTGCGGCATGTCGTCGACGATCGCGCCGGTCTCCTCGAACGGGTACGGCCCGAAGACCTGCGACCAGTAGTCGGTGGCGGCGGCCGTCACGGCGTACACGTCGACGTTGTTGCTGTTCGCCAGCACCGGGTCGATGGCGACGTAGATCGGGGTGCCGCCGGGGGTCGTCCCGGTCTTCACGTCGAACTTCCCGATCGTGGCGGTCGCGAGATAGGTGGCCATCGGCCTGGTCTCGCGCCAGTGGGTGTACGTCGAGGCGCCCTTGTCGTACGTCGAGACCAGTCGGCCGTTGGAGACGGCCGTCAGGCCCTTGGGCGCCTTGATCCGGATGTCGTAGGCGGCCTTGTCGGAGGGGTGGTCGCTGGACGGGAACCAGGTGGAGGCGGCGTTGGGCTCGCAGGCGACGAACACGCCGTCGCCGGTCTTCATCCAGCCGTAGTCCGAGCCGAACACGATGGGGCCGCCGAGGGGTTCGGGGACGCCGCCGTAGGTGACGGTGACCTCGAAGGTGCTCCCCTTGCGGAGCGTTCCGCGCGGGGTGATCCGGATCTCGTCGCCCTCGCGGGTGAACTGGGCCCGTCTGCCGTTCACTTCGACCCGGGTGACCTCCAGTTTCTGCAGGTCCAGGTCGAAGGTCGAGAGGTTCTGGGTGGCGCGGGCGGTGATCGTCGTACGGCCGTCGAGGCGGTCGGTGTCGGGATCGTAGGCGAGGGAGAGGTCGTAGTGGCGGGCGTCGAAGCCGCCGTTGCCGAGCTGGGGGAAGTAGCTGTCGCCGATGCCGTCGGCACCCGGAGTGGGGGCGGAGGAGGCGGCGATGACGAGAAAAGAGGCCGCCGCGGTCGCGAGGGCCCCTAAACGTGCCGAACGGGAGAGTGCCATGAGTCGTCCCTTCGAGCGTGTGCCGATAAGTCGGACACGGCGACTCTGACCTCTCCCGTTCAGGCATGTGCATGACTTTGCCAACTCGTCATGCGCTACTTGCCGGTTGACTCCTGGCCGCCGCCCTTGGAGACCTCGGCGGACTCGGGAATCACAGGGATCTCGGGGGCCTTGGATGCCTCGGGGGCTTCCGGGGCTTCCGGAGCTTCCGGAGCCTCGGGGGCTTCCGGGGCCTCAGCCGCCTCCTGAGCCTCAGCGGCCTCCTGAGCCTGAGCCTCAGTGGCCTCCGGGGCTTCCGGGGCTTCCGGAGCCTCAGCGGCCTCGCGGGCCTCGGGGGCCTCGGGGGCTTCCGGGGCTTCCGGGGCTTCCGGAGCCTCAGCTGCCTCCGGAGTCTCCGGAGCCTCAGCGGCCTGCGGGGCTTCCGGGCCTTCGGGGGCTTCCGGAGCTTCCGGGGGCTCCTCGGACGTGGTTGTGTCTGCTGCCACCTCTGCCGCCACCGCCGCCGATGTCTCCGCCGACTCGGCGAGGATCTCGTCGGCCACCAGTTCCGCCGCCTCCTTCGCGACCGTCAGCAGGACGGTGTCCTGCGGGGCCTGATCCGCGAAGTTCTCCGGGTGGTGGCAGGCGACCTGCTGACCCGGGCGCAGCTCCAGCAGCGGCGGCTCGGTGGTCTTGCAGATCTCCGTCGCCTTCCAGCACCGGGTGTGGAACCGGCAGCCGCTGGGCGGGGAGATCGGCGAGGGCACGTCGCCCTTGAGCAGGATCCGCTCGCTCTTGGCGTTCTTGCGCCGGGGGTCCGGGATCGGCACCGCCGACATCAGCGCCTTGGTGTACGGGTGCATCGGCGACTTGTAGAGCAGGTCGCGGTCGGCCAGCTCCACGATCTTGCCGAGGTACATCACCGCGATCCGGTCCGAGACGTGCCGGACGACCGAGAGGTCGTGCGCGATGATCACGTACGTCAGGCCCAGCTCCTGCTGGAGGTCGTCCAGCAGGTTCACCACCTGCGCCTGGATCGACACGTCCAGCGCGGAGACCGGCTCGTCCGCCACGACCAGCTTCGGGTTCAGCGCGAGCGCCCGCGCGATGCCGATGCGCTGGCGCTGGCCGCCGGAGAACTCGTGCGGATAGCGGTTGTAGT
Organism: Streptomyces sp. NPDC005820; assembly: GCF_040630255.1. NCBI lineage: Bacteria > Bacillati > Actinomycetota > Actinomycetes > Kitasatosporales > Streptomycetaceae > Streptomyces > Streptomyces sp. NPDC005820. The sequence continues at coordinate 10,664 of NZ_JBEXXE010000071.1, read as the reverse complement.
GCTCGGGGTTGAGGCCCACGACCGACAGCAGCCGCTGCACTTCCTTCTTGATGCCGCCCTCGGGCGTCACGCCCTGGAGCTTGAAGGGAGCGCCGATGATCGTGCCGATGGTGTGGCGCGGGTTCAGCGAGGAGTACGGGTCCTGGAAGATCATCTGCACGTCGCGGCGCAGCGGACGCATCCCGCCCACACCGAGGTGCGTGATGTCCTTGCCCTCGAACTCGACCTTGCCGCCGGTCGGTTCGAGGAGCCGGGTGATCAGCCGGCCCATCGTCGACTTGCCGCAGCCGGACTCGCCGACCACGCCGAGGGTTTCACCGGAGCGGACCTCGAAGTCCAGGCCGTCGACCGCGTGCACCGCCCCGACCTGCCGCTGGAGCAGGCCCTTCCTGATCGGGAAGTGCTTCTGCAGCCCGGTGACCTTCAGCAGCACCTCGCCGTCGGTACGACGGCTCTCGCCGGCCTGCGCGGGAATCTTCACCGCTTTCTCGTCACTCACAGCTTCGGCGCAATCTCTTCGGTCCAGATCCGCTCCCGCTGCTCCTTGCCCAGGTGGCAGGCCGCCCAGTGCCGGCTGCCGACCTCGGCGAGCTCGGGCCGGACGGTGCGGGTGACGTTGTCCTTCGGGAGGTCCGCGTACGGGCAGCGCGGGTTGAAGGCGCAGCCGGACGGGACGTTGATCAGGGAGGGCGGGGAGCCCTTGACCGGGATCAGGCGTTCCTGCTGCTCGCGGTCGAGACGCGGCATCGAGCCGAGCAGACCCCAGGTGTAGGGGTGCCGGGGCTCGTAGAACACCTTCTCGGCCGGGCCCCGCTCGACGCAGCGACCGCCGTACATCACCAGGATGTCGTCGGCCAGTTCGGCGACGACGCCCAGGTCGTGGGTGATGACGATGACCGCAGAGCCGAACTCCTTCTGCAGGTCGCGGATGAGGTCGAGGATCTGCGCCTGGACGGTCACGTCCAGGGCGGTCGTCGGCTCGTCCGCGATGAGCAGCTCGGGGTTGTTGACCAGCGACATCGCGATCATCGCGCGCTGGCGCATACCGCCGGAGAACTCGTGCGGGTAGTTGTCGACGCGCTTGTCGGGCTGCGGGATGCCGACCCGGTCGAGCATCTCGACCGCGCGCCTCTTCGCGGTCTTCTTGTCGACGTCGTGGTGGATCCGGTACGCCTCCACGATCTGCTGGCCGATCGTGTAGTACGGGTGGAGCGCCGACAGCGGGTCCTGGAAGATCATCGCCATCTGACGGCCGCGCAGCTTGCGGACGTGGTCGGGGTCGGCGGACAGCAGCTCGGTGCCGTCCAGCCAGATCTCGCCGGAGATCTGCGCCTTGCGCTTGCCGTACTGGCCCGCGGTGTGCAGGCCCATGATGCCGAGCGAGGTCACCGACTTGCCCGAACCGGACTCGCCGACGATCCCGAGGGTCTTGCCCTTCTCCAGCTGGAAGCTGAGCCCGTCGACGGACTTCACCAGACCGTCGTCGGTCGGGAAGTGCACCTTCAGGTCGCGCACTTCGAGGAAGGCGGTCGGCGCGGGCGAGGCGGGGGTGGGCTCGCCCACGGCCGCTCCGGTCTTGCTGAGTTCGGTCATGCGAGCCTCACTCGGGGGTCGATCACGGCGTAAAGGATGTCCACCACGAGATTGGCGACGAGCACCGCGAGGGAGGTGATCAGGGTGACGCCCAGGATGATGGGCAGGTCCTGGTTCTTGATGGCGCCCAGGACGGCCTGGCCGAGGCCGGGCAGGGTGAACGCGGTCTCGGTCAGGATCGCGCCGCCGATGAGGGCGCCGAGGTCCATGCCGAGCATGGTCAGGATCGGGGTCATCGTGGAGCGCATGGCGTGCTTGCCGATGACGACCTGCTCCTTGAGTCCCTTGGCGCGGGCGGTGCGGATGTAGTCCTCGCCGAGGATCTCCAGCATGGTGGCGCGGGTGATCCGGGCGTACATCGCCGCGTAGAGGAACGCGAGGGTGATCCACGGCAGGATCATGCCGCCGAACCAGCCGGTGAAGCTGTCGCCCAGGGGCACGTACTGGCCGTCGAACAGGTCCAGTCCGTAGACGAAGATCGACAGGGCGAGCATGCCGGTGAAGTAGATCGGCAGGGAGACACCGGAGAGCGCGATGACCATCGCGCTGCGGTCCCACAGGCTGCCCCGCTTGAGCGCGGAGAGCACACCCGCCGCGACACCGAGGACCAGCCACAGCACGGCGGCACCGAGCGCGAGGCTCAGGGTGACCGGGAAGCGGTCGGTGAGCACCGGCCAGACGGCCTGCTCGGTGCGGAAGGAGTAGCCGAAGCACGGGGCGGCGCAGTGGATGCTGTCCCCGCCGCCCGTGTAGGTGCGGCCGGCGAAGATGCCCTTGAAGAACTCCCAGACCTGGACGTAGATCGGGTCGGCCAGACCCAGCTTCTCCCGCACGCCCTCGACGGAGGCAGGGTCGGCCTGCTTGCCCACGAAGCTCAGCGCGATGTCGACGCCCGCCCACTTGGGGATCAGGAAGAAGATGCCGAAGACCACCATGACGATGACCACAAGCATCACTGCGGCGGCGAACAACCGCCTGATGAGGTAAGCGAGCACAGCTCTCGGCCCGCCGCGGACCGCGAGCCACTGGAGATCGTCCAGTGGCCCGCGGTCACGCCGCGCCGGCCTTCACCTGCCTTTCGTGCCGTTCGGCGGGTGTGCCGGGTTTACTTCTTGGGGTTCTTCAGGCCGAGGTTCACGAAGTCGTACGTGCCGTTCGTGCCCGCGCTGGTGTAGACGTTCGCCAGGTTGTCCGACCGCCAGTTGATGACCTTCTCGAAGGTGAAGGGCAGGTAGTACGCGCCCTCCATCACCTTGTGGTTGATGTCCGTGGCGATCTTGGTCTTGCCGGCGTCGTCCAGGGTGGTGGTGTACGTGCCGAACAGACCGTCGATGGTCTTGTCGTTGATCAGCGCGTAGTTGTTGTTGGCGCTGTCCGCGATGTACTTGCTGTCCCACAGCGGCAGACCGAAGCCCTGGACCGAGGCGAAGTCGGCGCCCCAGCCCATGATGATGATGCCGTAGCCCTTCTTCTTCACGTTGGCGGGGCTACCGATGATGCCGGAGCTCTGCGAGCCGTCGTACTGGTCGATCTCGGCGGTGATGCCGATCTTCTTCAGCGACGCCTGCAGGGACTGGGCCGTGGCCACCTCGGCGGGCTTGTTGTTGCGGACCGCGATGGTGGTCTTGAAGCCGTTCGGCTGACCGCAGGCCTTCAGGGCCGCCTTGGCCTTGGCCACGTTGCCGTTCTTGTCCGCACCGGAGATCCCGTACGGGTCGTACTTCTGGCCCTCGCCACCCGGGAGGAACGGCGGCAGCATGTTGGTGCCGATGTCACCGCCGGCCACCGGGCCACCGCGCGCGGTCTGCAGCGACACGTGGTCGGCGCCGTAGATCACGGCCTTGCGGCACTCGATGTTGTCGAACGGCTTCACGCTCTGCGGGAAGGCCGCGTAGCGGATGTAACCCGTGGTCGGGTTGTCCAGGTTGGCCTTGTGCTCCTTCAGGGCGGTGGTGCGGCCCTGCGGCGACATGCCGGTCTGGTTGATGTCGACGTCGATGTCACCGTTGATCAGACGCTGGTCGAGCTGGTTGGCGTCCGAGAAGAACTTGATGGTGATCTTGTCCGGGTACGCCTTGCGGACCGGGTCCGAGGCCTGCTTCCACTCGGTGTTGCGGACCAGGGTGAGGTCCTTGCCCGGGGTGTAGGACTCGAACTTGTACGGGCCCGAGGAGAACGGGTGCAGGGTGTACTTGGCCTTGGTGTCCTTGTCCTGGCGGACCGGGGAGGCCGAGACCAGGGACAGGATGTCCTCGAAGTCCGAGTTGGCCTGCGGGAGGTGGAAGACGATGGTCTTGTCGTCGGGCGTGTCGATCGCCTTCAGACCGAGCTTGTCCTTCGAGGTGTCCTTGTAGGGCCCCTTGTACTCGCCCTTGGGGTCGAGGAAGTCCTTCAGGTACGTCGGACCGCCGGACAGCACGTCCTGCGCCCACACGCGCTCGATGCCGTACTTGACGTCCTTGGAGGTGATCGGCTTGCCGTCCTCCCAGGTGATGCCGTCACGCAGGGTGTACGTGTAGGTCTTGCCGTCGTCGGTGACCTTGGCCAGACCGGTGGCGAGGTCCGGGGTGAGCTCGGCGCCGGCCTCGCCGGCCTCGGCCTTGTTCGTCACGAGCTGACGGCTGTAGTAGCGCGCGAAGTTCCACATGAAGCCGTAGTAGCCGCGCGTGGTGTCCCAGAAGTCGGCGTCCTGGGCACCGCCGAACTTCAGCGTGCCGCCCTTCTTGACGAGCGAGGCCTGGGCGACCTTCTTGTTCGCGGCGTCGTAGCCGGCGGCGCCGGTGGCCGAACCCTTGCCGCTGTCGTTGTCACCGCCGCCGCACGCCGCCGTGGTCAGCAGCGCGGCGACCGCGGCGGCAGCGGCAAACGCCTGCTTCCGCCGCCCTGAGGTGCGTTGGGTAGTCACGATCTCGGATCCTCCGGATTGATGAGAGACCCCGTGTGAGTGCCACGGGACATTTGGGGTGCGGGCTGTGGTGCCGTTGGTGGTGCGGCGGTTCAGCGGGATGCCTTCGGGTCGAGCGCGTCCCGGACGCCGTCGCCGAAGAGGTTGAAGGCCAGCACGGTGATGAAGATCGCCACGCCCGGGACCACCATGTACATGGGGTCGGACTCGTAGTAGTCGATCGCGCTCGACAACATCTGCCCCCAGGAGGCGGTGGGGGGCTTGACGCCCACGCCCAGGAAGCTCAGGGCCGCCTCGGTGAGGATGTTGGTGGGGATCATCATCGTCGTGTAGACGACGATGGGGGCGACGAGGTTGGGCAGCAATTCCTTGAAGAGGATGTACATCTGACCGGCGCCCAGGGACCGGGCCGCCTCGACGTACTCGCGCTCGCGCAGGGAGAGCGTCTGACCGCGGACCACCCGTCCGATGTACGGCCAGCCGAAGAATCCGATGACGAGGATCATCACGAACACACGCACGCTGGAACCGGTCAGGCCCAGCAGGTCGTTCGGCATGACGGAGACCAGCGCGATGATGAACAGCAGCTGGGGGAAGGCGAGCAGACCGTCCATGACCCGGCTGATCAGGGAGTCGATCCAGCCGCCGAAGAAGCCGGCGAGGATGCCGAGGACCGTGCCGAGGATGACGGCGACGACCGCGGACAGGAAGCCGACCAGGAGCGAGATCCGGGCGCCGTAGAGGATGCGGGCGAAGATGTCACGGCCGTTCACCGGCTCGACGCCCAGCAGGTGTTCGCCGCTGATGCCGCCGAGGGATCCGGTCGGGGTGCCGAACAGCGGGTCGATGAGGTTCTCGTGATACTCGTTCGGGTCCTGGTCGAGCAGGCCGGTGATGACCGGGGCGAGCAGGGCGACCACGACGAGCAGAAGCACCACGATGCCACCGGTCAGGGCGAGTTTGTCCCGCTTCAGGCGCTCCCAGGCGATCCGTCCCAGGGAACGGCCCTGTACGGCCTCGGCGCCGGCGGTGGCGACCGCCGCTTCTTCAGCCGCGCTCGGGGCCGCTTCCGCGGTCGGCTCGTGCAATGGTGCCGTCATCTGGCAGGGACCCCTCTCAACCGGCGGTGACCGGCGCGCACTTGCCGCTTGTAGCGGCACATTCAGTCCGTCGTACACAGGGACGAAGTCCCCTGGACCGGGAGTCTTCAACGCTTTGGCGATCTGTAGCCAGAGTTGGCGACGAAAGGATGCGCAAACGTGATGCGGCCATGGAGGTTCCGTTATCCGGACGCTGGGTAACGGGGGGCGGACGCCGACTTATCTGGACACAAGCGCCAGAAGGAGGGTGAATCGCCGTCATCTACGCGCGAAGATCAACGGCCGTCAACCGTCAGGAGCACACAGGCGTTTCCAAGGTTCAGTACCGGCCGGCGGGCGGGTAGCCGTAGCCGCCCGCGGGAGCCTGGGCCGGGGCGGCCGGAACGTGGGCCTCACGGTCGTAGAACGGGCGCGCGCCGGCCCGCATCCACATCACGACCGGGTCGTGCTCGTCGGTCATGGCGACCGTCGACACCGGCAGCCCGTCCGGTACGGCCCCGATCGACTGCTGCATCATCGCCCGTACGGCGTCCACGGCCGGCGGGGAGGTGTCGTACACGTCGAGCCCGATGGCCAGGTAGGGGGCGCCCAGGGCCGGCTGCACCCAGGCGCGGCGCAGCGCGCGGACCGCCGGGGTGCGGTGGGCGTTCTGCGCGAGCAGGGCGTAGAACTGGGGGATCTCGATGCCGGGTTCGGACAGCCGCAGGGGGCCGGCGGGCTGGCGGTCCAGGCCGGTGGCGATCCGGCGCAGGTCCAGCCAGGGGATGCCGACGCCGCCGCCCGGCGCGTGCGGGTTCAGCCAGAGGCCGTAGTGGTCGGGGTAGAGGGTGCGGGCCACGTCGACTCCGTCGACCACCTCGTAGCCGCGGTTCCAGCCGCTGGCGCTCAGTTCCTGGGCGGAGGTGACGCAGGGGGCATAACCGTGGCCGTCGACCTCCATGTTTCCGTACTGGGCGTCCGGGGAGCCGGCCTGGCCGTGCCACAGGAGCATCCAGACCTGGCCGGAGGCGGGGGTCGTGAGCGCGCGCAGGAGGGCCTCGTAGGCGTCGTAGCGCCCGGGCGTGACCTGGCGCAGCATGTGCTCGACCTGTCCGGCCGCGATGCCGCTGGCGCTCACCTGAACCGCCCCTTCTTCATGACTTGCCCCGCGTATGTGAACAGCTTAAGCGCCTGCCGCCCCCGGGCTGGTGGTGCGTTGGCGAGTGCGGGTGTGTGGTCGCTCTTCGCGCCCCGCGGCGGAGCCGCATATCGATACAGCCCCGCGCCCCTTCAGGTTGGCTCAGTGGCCCCTCGTATAGAACGGCCGTATACGGTCGCGCATCCACTCGGCCACCGGGTCCTGGGCCACGTCCAGGAGAATCAGGTTGACCTGCCAGGTCACCGGGATCGCGCCCATCGCGCGGCCCAGGGCGTCCAGGGGGAGTTCGCGGACCTCGGGGTCCAGGTGGGAGAGCTCGACGCCGACGAACATGACCGGGTCGGCCGTCTCCACCGCGGCGAGGCAGCGGCGGGCCGTGAGGACCACGCCGGTCGCCTCGAACTCGGCGCCGGCCGCGGCGAGGAACTCCATCGGGTCGTCCTGCCAGTCGGGCTCGAAGAGACGGACCCGGCCGCCGCTCGCGGGGCCGTCCAGCACGGTGCGGCCGGTGCGGCACAGCTCGGCCACGGCCGGCGGGGGCAGCGGGGCGCCGACCGTGCCGTCCGGGTTGATGAGCAGGCCGACCTGCGGCGGCAGCCCGCGGGCGAACTCGACCGCCGGGGCGATCGTGTACGACATGTGGGAGCCGACGGCCTGGTGGAGCTGCTCCTCGGAGCTGAACACCGGCACATAGACCTGGCCCTCCAGCTCCAGCGTGGGCAGGTCGAGGGGGCCGCTGTGCGGACCGCCGCCGTTGGGCAGGGGCACCCAGACGAAGCTGCGCCCGAGCACCTCCACGATCCGCGCGCCGGCGCTGGGCATGCCGAGGGAGGCGGAGAGCACCTCCTCCAGTTCGTTGCCGGGCCATCCGCCGTGGGGATGGGGGTGTGCCTGCGCCGGGAAGTCCGGGGAGACCGGGAAGTCCGCCGGGGGGAAGTCCATCTGCCTACCGCCTGCTGGGAACCGCTGTGGTGGCTGAAAGGCTAGCGGGTACGAGGGGGCTTTCCTCAGTCCCCGGACAGTCCGGGGAGCTCATCCGGTGAACCCGATCCGGTTCAGGGCGTCCGCCGAGTCCCGGTCGAGCAGCACCGCCGAGCCCACACCGGCGGGCAGCCGACCCCGCTCCACGGCGCGGACCAGGCGGGCGGCGGCCCTGCGGTGCCTCAGGAACGCGTACCGCGAGACGCCCCGGCCGCGCTCGCGCTGGCCCTCGATCGCGGTGTCCGGGGTGACGTCGAGGAGGAGCAGGTGCAGGGTGCCGCCCCGGCGGCGGGCCTCGCGGGCCAGCCAGTCGCGCACCCAGGTCTGCGTACCGCAGTCGTGCACGACGACGCCCTCGCCGGAGCGCAGGGCGCGGCGCAGTCCGGCGTAGTGGGCGAGGCGGACGAGGGGGCGGTACAGGGCGTAGGGGAGGAAGCGGGGGGTGCGGGCGTCCCAGCGGTCGCGGGTGTCCTGGGAGTCGATCGCCGCGCCTGGCACCGCGCGCCGCATCAGCGTGGACTTTCCGCTGCCGGGCAGTCCGGTGACGACGACCAGGTCGCGGGGGCCGAAGAGCAGTCCGTGCGGGCTGCGGCCGTCGCGCTCGCGCAGATCGCGGACGACGGGGACGGTCCGCGGGCCGCAGGCCTCCCGGGCCCGGCCCGTGGGCTGTGCGGGCAGTGCGGGCAGCGTGAGCGCCGAGGTGGTCGCGAATGCCGTGGTCCTCGCCGTGGTCCTGTCCACCGTGATCGTCCTCCCCTGGGGTTCGGGTAAGTCCCTCCTCCCCATCGAGCGTAAAGAGAAGGTAATGCGCGGTGTCTCGTCATTTCATGCGCGTACAGACACAAGCCGGTTACAGATGCGGCCTGCCGCGATCGGGTGCGGGCGTGCAATGATGTCCGCGCCAACTGCATATCGGCCGTTTGAATCCGCGCGGGAGAGTCCCCAGCAGCAGTTTTCGCCGGGGCGCCGAAGGAGCAAGTCCCTCCCAAGAATCTCTCAGGCCCCGTTACCGCGCGGGCGAGGCACATCTGAAAAGCGGGCCGCCGTCACCGGTGGTCCCACCCAAGGTGCAAGCCATGCCCTGCTTCGAGGAGCAGACCGTCATGGCGAACCTCTCAGGTTCCGATGACAGATGGGGAGGAACGGGGAGGAACGACCTCGCCCGTCATGCCTTGGGAGACGACCGACCGATGAGCAGTACCGAACTCCGCCACACCGCGCTCGATGCCCTGCATCGCTCGCTCGGTGCGACGATGACCGACTTCGCCGGCTGGGACATGCCGCTGCGCTACGGCTCCGAGCGCGACGAGCACACCGCCGTGCGCACAAGGGCCGGGCTCTTCGACCTCTCGCACATGGGCGAGATCACCGTCACCGGTCCGCAGGCGGCCGACCTGCTGAACCACGCCCTGGTCGGCGACCTCGCGGGGGTCGGCGTGGGCCGCGCCCGCTACACCATGATCTGCCGGGCCGACGGCGGCATTCTGGACGACCTGATCGTCTACCGGCTCGCCGCGACCGAGTTCATGGTCGTCGCGAACGCCTCCAACGCCCAGGTGGTGCTGGACGCCCTCGTCGAGCGCGCGTCCGGGTTCGACGCCGAGGTCCGCGACGACCGTGACGCGTACGCGCTGATCGCCGTCCAGGGGCCCGAGGCGCCGGGCATCCTGAAGTCGCTGACCGACGCCGATCTCGACGGGCTGAAGTACTACGCGGGCCTGCCGGGCACGGTCGCCGGGGTGCCCGCGCTGATCGCGCGCACCGGCTACACGGGCGAGGACGGCTTCGAGCTGTTCGTGCGGCCCGAGCACGCCGTCGCGCTGTGGCAGGCGCTGACCGAGGCGGGCGAGGGCGCCGGGCTGGTCCCCTGCGGTCTGTCCTGCCGGGACACCCTGCGCCTGGAGGCGGGCATGCCGCTGTACGGGCATGAGCTGTCGACGTCGCTGACGCCCTTCGACGCGGGCCTCGGCCGCGTGGTGAAGTTCCAGAAGGAGGGCGACTTCGTGGGCCGCGAGGCCCTGCTGGCGGCCGCCGAGCGGGCCGCGTCCGAGCCGCCGCGCGTCCTGGTCGGCCTGGTCGCCGAGGGCCGGCGGATCCCGCGCGCCGGGTTCTCCGTCGTCGCCGGCGACCAGGTGATCGGCGAGGTCACCTCCGGCGCCCCCTCCCCCACCCTGGGCAAGCCGATCGCGATGGCCTACGTCGACGCCGCGCACGCCGCGCCGGGGACTCCGGGCGTCGCCGTGGACATCCGGGGCAGCCACGAGCCGTACGAGATCGTGGCTCTGCCGTTCTACAAGCGCCAGAAGTAAGCCCAGAAGTAAGCCCAAAAGTAGCGACCGACGCCGTCGGGCACGTGACACTGGGCACATATGTGCTGCTCACGCACGTCCTGAGCGGTCCCCATTCATCAGCACTCCCCCGCGTACAGGAGAATTCAGGCCATGAACAACCCCCAGCAGCTGCGCTACAGCAAGGAGCACGAGTGGCTGTCGGCCGCCGAGGACGGCGTCGCGACGGTCGGCATCACGGAGCACGCGGCCAACGCGCTCGGCGATGTCGTCTTCGTGCAGCTCCCGGAGGTCGGCGCGACGGTGACCGCGGGCGAGTCCTGCGGTGAGCTGGAGTCGACCAAGTCGGTCAGCGAGCTGTACTCGCCGGTCGACGGCGAGATCGTCGAGGTCAACCAGGACGTCGTCGACGACCCGTCGCTGGTGAACTCCGCCCCCTTCGAGGGCGGGTGGCTGTTCAAGGTACGCGTCACGGGCGAGCAGGAGGAGCTGCTGTCCGCCGACGAGTACACCGCCTACACCGCCGGCTGAGGATGACTGTCCAGATGACTGTTCTGAACACCCCCCTGCACGAGCTCGACCCGGAGATCGCGGCCGCGGTCGACGCCGAGCTGAACCGCCAGCAGTCCACGCTCGAGATGATCGCCTCGGAGAACTTC
>NZ_JBEXXE010000070.1:0-38645 GCF_040630255.1 Streptomyces sp. NPDC005820 | reverse complement strand
GCAAGGCGGAGGAGGGCGTCGACGCGATGGGGGTCCCCCCGCTCGAGCGCAGCCGAGAGTGGGGGAGTCGGCAACCGACGACAACGCGGCAGATGCACGTGCCGGACCCCGCGTCTGCGGCATGATCCAAACGACAGGCCCTAGGTCACCGCGAGGGCCTCCGTGGGGGTCAGGCGGGCGGCGCGCAGGGACGGGTACACGCCGGCGAGCATGCCGATCACGATCGCGCCCCCGAAGCCGGCGGTCACCGAGGTGAGGGGGACGACCGGCGGCCAGTGCTGATGGGTGGCGTAGGCGACGGTGGCCAGGGTGCCCAGGACGGTGCCGGCCAGGCCGCCGAGCGCGGACAGCACGACCGACTCGGTGAGGAACTGGGCGCGTATCTGGCCCCGGTTGGCCCCCAGGGCGCGGCGCAGGCCGATCTCCCGGCGGCGTTCGAGGACGGAGATGACCATGGTGTTGGCCACTCCGATGCCGCCGACGAGGAGGGCGACCCCGGCGAGTCCCAGGAAGAGCGCGGAGAAGGTGCTCTCGGTGGCCCGTTTGGCGGCCAGCGCGTCGGACGGACGGCTGACCTGGACCACGCCGGGCAGTTCGGGGTTGACGGTCGCGGGGAGCACCTCGCGGACCGCCTCGATCTCGGACTCCTTCGCCTTGAGGTAGATCACGGTCGGATGGCCGTCGAACTTCAGCAGGCTGCGCGCCGCGTCCCAGCCGACCAGGACCGAGCGGTCGATGTCCGGTGAGAGGGGGGTCCTGTCGAGGATGCCGATGACGGTGAACCAGCGGCGGTCGATGTAGATCTGCGGGGCGGGCTGCCCGGCGGTGATCCTCGGGATGCCGAGCCGGGAGGCGGCCACCGAGCCGAGGACGGCCGTGGGGAACTTCTCCGTGCCCGCGCTGAGGAATCGGCCCGAGCCCACCTCCGCGTTGATCGCCCGAAGCAGGTCGAGCTCGGTGGCCAGGACCGTCAGACCTGTGTAGTCGTCGGCGCCGAGGCGGTCGTTGCGGAGCACCTCCGTGTGGGTGTTGGCGACCGCGCTGGCCACCGTGACCGGCCCGATCCGGCGGGCCATGTCCACCGATTCCGGCGGCAGCAGCACCGGTGGGTCCTGGCGGGCGGGCACGGCCTGGAGCATGTTGGTGCCCAGTGCGGAGAGCCGCTCCATCAGGGCTTTCTGACTGGACGCCGGGATCCCCGTGACGACGATCAGGGTGGCGATGCCGATCGAGATGCCGAGGGCGGACAGGGCCGCCCGCACCTTGCGGGTCCGGATGCCCAGCAGCCCCAGGCCCAGGATGTCCAGCGGGGCCAGCCGCACCGGCCTGCTGTCGGCGACCCCGCCGACGGGACGGCCGGCGGCATGCCGCGTCGATGTGAGGGTCATGACCAGCTTTCCGTACGGGCGGGGGTGTCGGTGCGGGTGTCGGAGCGCAGGCGGCCGTCGCGGATCTCCACCCGGCGGGGCAACCGGTCGGCGATGTCCCGGTCGTGGGTGATGACCGCGATGGTGGTCCCCTCGCGGTTCAACGTGGTCAGCAGATCCAGTACGACCACGCCGTTGGCGGTGTCCAGTGCGCCCGTGGGCTCGTCCGCGAGCACCAGCCAGGGCCGGTTGACGAGCGCGCGGGCGATGGCCACCCGTTGCCGCTCGCCGCCGGAGAGCTGCTGCGGCAGATGCCGGGCCCGGCCGGCCAGCCCCACCCGGTCCAGCGCCTCCAGGGCCAGCGCGCGGCGCCTGCCGCGCGGGACACCGGCGTACAGCAGACCGGTGGCGACGTTCTCGGCGGCGGTCAGCCCGTCGGTGAGGTGGAACTGCTGGAACACGAAGCCGAGCCGGCGCCCCCGCAGCGCCGACAGCCTGCGGTCGGAGAGTTCCGCGACGTCCTGACCGCCGATCTCCACCGTGCCGGCGGTCGGCCGGTCCAGCGTGCCCATGATGTTCAGCAGGGTCGACTTGCCGGACCCGGACGGGCCGACGATGCCGAGCAGTTCGCCCTGCTCGACGGCGAGCGAGACGTCGTCGAGCGCGGTCACCCCGCCGGGGTACACCATGCTCGCGCCGCGCACCGCCAGGACCGGGGGCGCGCTCATGACGTCGTCACCACCTTGGTCCCGGCGCTGATGCCGTCGCCGCTGATCTCCACCACGCCCTTGGAGAACATCCCCGTCCTGACCGCCACCAGGCGGCCGCCCGGCAACTGGACCGCGTAGCCGCCCTCGCGCAGCGCCAGCAGGGCGCCGACGGGCACGGTGAGCACGTCCTTGCGGGTCTCCGAGGTGAAATTCACCTGTACCGGGGCGGAGTTCAGTCCGCGCACCGCCGCGGTGTCGCGCAACGTGATGCCGACGGTCAGGCGGGGCTGCCCGGAGGTGTCGTCGCCGCTCGACGCGTCGCTGGTGCGGACGGTGGAGCCGATGGAGGTGATGGTGCCCCGGGCCGTGGAGTCGTCGGGCAGGCTGACCGTCACCGTGTCGCCCCGCCGCATGGAGCCCGCCTCGGACGGGTCCACCGAGACGGTCACCGACTTGGTGGTGGAGGTGACCGTCATCAGGGTCCCGTCGGCCGCGTCGGCGAGCTGCGCCTGTACGCCGTCGACCCGTACGGCACCGGACAGCACCGTGAGGTCGCCGACGCCCAGTACGCCGGTGGACGGCATGCCGGCCGCGGTCTGCCACCACTTGATCGCGGCGATGAGGTCGGCGGTCAGCACGCCGTCGCCGCGCTTGACCTGGACGGGGGTGGTGGAGGCGGGGGCCGCGGCCTCGGCCGGGGAGCTCGGCGTGGCCGAGGCCGCACCCGCACCCGCACCCGCGGCCGTACCTGAGGCCGAGGCCGTACCCGGAGCCGCGGGCCCGCTCGTGACCGGTTGCGGCGTGACCCATGTGCCCACCGCGGGCTGCGCGCCGATGTCGTAGTCGAGTGCCTTGAGGTTGTCGGCCACCGTCCGCACGTCCGGCCCGGTGGTGCCCCTGGCCTCCAGGGTCCGGTACAGCGGTGTGCTGCCGTAGAAGACCGGTACCGGCACGTTGTCCACCCGGTACAGCGGCTCGCCCCGCCGTACCGTGGTCCCCGGCGCAGGCAGCCAGGTGATCAGGCCGGCCTTGCCGCCCTTCACCGTGGTCGCCCGGCCGTATCCGAGGTTCCCGTCGAGCGTCTGGGCGTTGGAGAGGTCGCTCCTGGTCACGACGGCGGTCGCGGTCCGTACGGCGCCGCCGCCCCCGGTGTCCGGTTTCCCGTCGCCGCTCTGCCACGCGGTCACGGTCAGCGCGCTCGCCACGACGACCGCCATGGCCACCGTCCCGATGACCACCCGCCGTCTGCCCGGCGTCACCCGTCGTCCGCTCGACGGACGGGCGGCCCCGGTGTCGTCACTTGTCTCCACCGAATGCCTTCACCTGACAGTCGATCACGTACTCGTTGTAGTAGGGGCGGTTGATCTCGTCCCCGGTCTCCAGGCCCCACTGTCCGTTCACGACCATGGCCTTGATGCCGTGCCCCTTCATGCACTTCACCATGGCGCGGGTGTCGTCGGCGTAGTCCGGGTTCTTGGCCGGGTCCAGCTCCGGCGGATCGAGCGGCTCCTTCCCCTTGCAGGCCAGCACCGAGGGATCGTTCGGCTTGCGCTTGTACTTCTCGGCCGCCCCGTGCTCCTTCAGACAGGCGAGCCAGGCGTCGTACATGCGATTGACTTCCTCGTTGGTGCTGTCCAGCCGGATCTGCGGCCGGTCCGCGTCGGGGTCGGCGCTCGCGCTCGCCGAACCACCGCCCGCCGCCGGGGAGTCCAGCGAGGCGACCTCGCCCTTGCCGCTCTTGTCCGCGTCGTCGTTTCCGCCGCCGCCCCCGCAGGCGGTGAGCACGACCAGGCATGCCACGCCGACGGCGGGGACCGCGGCTCGATGGAAGAGGTTCACCATGGCGCAGACCATGGCCCGAAGTTATGACGATCCTGTCAGGACGCGGTCAGAAAGCCGTCTGACCTGATCCCGTCGCCCCTACTGTGGCCCCCATGAACGCCCGTGTCCTCGTGGCCGAGGACGACACCAAACAGGCCGAGGTGATCCGCCGCTACCTGGAGCGGGAGGGGCACACCGCCCGGCTCGTCCACGACGGGCGCGCGGCGCTCGACGAGGTGCGCCGCCACCGGCCCGACCTGCTGGTCCTCGATGTGATGATGCCGGTCGTCGACGGTCTGGACGTGTGTCGCATCCTGCGCCGCGAGAGCGACCTGCCGGTGCTGATGCTGACCGCCCGCAGCACCGAGGAGGACCTGCTGCTCGGCCTGGACCTCGGTGCCGACGACTATCTGACCAAGCCCTACAGCCCGCGTGAACTGATGGCCCGTATCCGGACCTTGCTGCGGCGGACCCGGGCGTCCCGCGCCGCGTCGGAGCACCCGGTGCTGCGGGTCGGCGCCCTCGCCGTCGACCCCGCCCGCCGTGTCGTCGAGATCGCGGGCCGCCAAGTGGCCTGCACCCCGGGTGAGTTCGACGTCCTCGCGACGATGGCCGCCGAGCCGGAACGGGTCTTCACCCGGCGCCAGTTGCTGGCCGGCACGCGCGGGCACGACCGTTACATCACCGAACGCACCATCGACGTGCACATCCTGAACCTCCGGAAGAAGATCGAGCCCGTCCCCCGGCAACCGGTCTATCTCCGGACGGTGTTCGGAGTCGGCTACCGCCTCACCGACGGCACCCGTGGCCGCTGAGGCACGGACGGCAGTCGGAGCCGGAGCAGAAAGGGACCGGCTGCCGTTGCGGCGGAGCCTGCTGGTCCGGCTACTGGCCGCGTCGATCACCATCGCCGTGTGCTCGGTCGCGGCCACCGCCTGGCTCGCGGCGCGCACCACCACCAGCGCCATCCAGCACGAGCAGGGACAGGTCCTCGCCGACGACGCCCAGATCTACGACACGCTCATCGGCTACGCCGCCGGGCACACCGACTGGTCCGCGGTGACGCCCATCCTGAAGCGGCTGACCGGGCGGACCGGCCGCCACATCACCCTGACCACCCAGGAGCGCCGGCCCATCGCCGCGTCCGGCACCGCGACCACCCTCCCCACCAGGGCCTCGGCGCTGCTCGACCCGCTGCGCGCCGACCCGGCGCTGCTGCCCGGCGTCAAGGCGGACGGCATCGACCCGCGAGCGGTCGGCCCGTACCGGCTGCCACGAGCCGAGCGCGAGGAGTTGCTGAGCCGGGCGGACAAGGTGCAGTCCTGCATGCGCGGCGCGGGTTTCCCCGTCGGAGTCACCGAAGAGCCGAGCGGCAGGCCCTCCGTCGTCGTCGCCGGCGACAACAGCACCCGGCGGAAAGCCGACGAGGTGTGCGGCCGGTACGTGCTCGAGGACCCCACTGCCACCGAGAAGCAGGCGCTCGACCGGCTCAACACCCTGGTCGCGGGCTGTCTGAAGCGCCAGAACCTGGGCCCCGTGGCGGTCGGCCTCGACTTCGCCCCCTCCGGGAAGGACAGCGAGTTCGTCCAGCGGTGCATCGACACCGCCCGCCGCGAGCAACTCGCCCCGTACGTCGCCCAGCCCGCGCTGCTGTTCGTCGCCACCCCGGCCGGATCGGCGGCCGCACCCGGCTTCGACCTCTCGTCGGCGAACACGGTCCGGGTCGCCGGGGTCGCCGCGCTCGTCCTCGTGCTCACCGTGGCCGTCACCGTCACCGTCGGCACCCGGTTGGTCAGACCGCTGCGGGCACTCACCGACGCGGCCCGCCGCCCGGCCCAGCAGCATCTGCGGGTACCGGTGACCACCCACGACGAGATCGGTCATCTGGCCGCCGCCTTCAACGATCTGGCGGAGCGCCGCGAGCGGGTGGAAGTCCAGCGCAAGGCGATGGTCAGCGATGTCGCCCACGAACTGCGCACCCCGCTCAGTACGATCCGCGGCTGGCTCGAAGCGGCCCAGGACGGCCTGGCCGTCTCCGACGAGGCGTTCGTCGCCTCCCTGCTGGAGGAGGCCCTGCTGCTCCAGCACATCGTCGACGACCTCCAGCATCTGGCGCAGGCGGACGCGGGCCGGCTCCGGCTGCATCCGGAACCCCTGAGCCTGCGGGAACTCCTCGACCACGTGGCCGCGGCCCACCGCGGCGGTGCCGAAACCGCCGGGGTCACGCTCACCACCCGGATCGAGGACACGCCCGTCCTCCACGCCGACCCCGCGCGCCTGCGCCAGGCCATCGGCAACCTGCTGTCCAACGCCGTCCGGCACACGCCCCCCGGCGGTTCCGTCACCCTGCGCTGCCGCTGTGCGGGCGACGAGGTCGTGATCGAGGTCGCCGACACCGGTAGCGGTATCGCCGCCGACGATCTGCCGCGCGTCTTCGACCGGTTCTGGCGCGCCGACAAGTCCCGCAGTCGGCAGACCGGCGGGAGCGGCCTGGGGCTGGCGATCGTCCGCCAGCTCACCGAGGCGCACGGCGGCACGGTCTCGGTGACCAGCACGCCGAACACGGAGACGGTCTTCACCCTGCATCTGCCACGGTGAAGGGAGGCGCGGATGCCGGCCGGCGCGCTGCCCCTTCCTCACCCCTTCCTCTCCCCGGGCTGCCGGTCCGCCGGGCGGCGGGGCGGGATGGGGGTGGAGGGGAAGTCGCGCGGGCCCGTCCACAGGGCGGGGACCGCGTCGCAGCGGCGGCACAGTTCGTAGCCGACCGCCTCGTAGTTGACGCGCCAGCCCCTGAAGTGCGGCCAGGCCTCCTCCGAGCTGCGTTCGGCCCGGAATCCCGTCGACTCCAGCATCGACACCGCCGCGTCGAACTCGACGTAGGTCAGCCGGACGGGGCCGTCCGGGGCGGGGTCGGAGTCGAAGGTGAAGCGGATCGAGCGGGCGATGTCCCGCAGTGCGGTGAAGCCCGCGCGCAGCACCAGCCGGGCCTCCGGCGGGGCGGAGCGCGGGGAGAGCGCGAGCTGCATGGCCGCCGCGTCCATCACCGCGATCAGCCCCACCAGCCAGCTGCGGTGCGGGCGCGGGGAGCGGAAGGCCAGCAGCACCGGGTACGTCGAGTGGCTCTCCCCCATGTCGGCGGCCAGCCGCTCCCAGGCGAGGTAGAGCTCGGGCAGCGCGGTCTCGGTGTCGACGAGCCACTGCCGGGCGAGGATCTCGGGCCCCCAGGCGGGCTCGCCGGCCCGGGACTGCAGCAGGGTGACCTCCAGCTCACGGCGGTTGTAGGCGGCGTAGAGGGTGGGCAGGTAGGCGATCTGCAGGGCGATCACGACCGGGCCGGTGATCGCGGCCGCGAAGTCCAGGGCGGACAGCCGTACGCGGGCGCCGCTGGCGAAACCGAGGGTGAACAGACTGGAGCCGGCCTCCCGGAAGGCGGTGGTCCAGTCGAGCGGGGACAGCGCGTACTGCAGCAGCCCGTATCCGGCCAGGGCGCCGAGCAGCCAGATGCCCAGCATGCCGACAAGTATCAGCGGGGCGAGCCAGGCCTGTCGGCGGTCGATGGCCTCGTATCCCCGGCGCAGGGCGGCGGCGTGCAGCAGACGGCGCAGGGTCCACCACAGCCGGTACACGACCGCGGAGTACAGGCCGCGCGGGACGACGAGGGTACGCAGGACGCTCCCGAACACCAGCGCGAGCACGAGTCCGCCGGCCACGCCGCAGAGCCAGGTCATGGGGCCATTCTGGATCATGGGCGGCGGGCGGGCACGGGCCGCGCGGGAGGCGGGTCAGCGGGCGAGCAGGGTGCGTACTCCTTCCGAGGTGAGTGTCAGCGGGTGGTCGCCGGCGGCGTCGATGGCGAGCGAGAGTTCCCCGGTGGGCCACTGCGCGGCGAGCGCGCCGAGGGGCACCAGCCGGTAGCGGTCGACCCCGGGCAGCAGTCCGGCCATCTCGGGTTCCGACGTGAACACCGGGACGACGGGTGCGCCGCCCGGGTTGTCCAGCACCGGCAGGGCCACTCGGGCCGGGTCGCTCACGTCTTCGTCGGTGGCGTCCTCGGGCACCGGCACCAGGACGTCGCAGTGCGCGAGCGTGTCCAGTGCCACCGTGTCCTCGGTGTCCCGGGCCAGCGCGTCCAGCGCCCACCGGGCGGGGTTGGCGTTGCGGTCGTGGGCGGGCGTCTCCATGACAGTTCCCCTTGTCGCGACGGTCGTACGGCCCGCACCGGAAGTCTCCCCTCCGGACGCGGTCCGGCCTCGCGTACCCGGTCGGGCGGGGATCATGCCCCACGAGACCGGGCTGTTTCGACCGGGCCGGGAGGATCGGGTCGGCGGCCCTGCCGACGCACGGGCCGACGCGGAGCGTGCGGGGGCCGGCGCGCCTTGAGGGCGCGGGGCCGACGGGGCCGGTGCGGGCCGGGCCGCCGGGGGGGCCGGGGGGCGTCGTCAAGGCGCCGACCGACAGGGAGCCTGCCGGGCGACGGGCAGACTCCCGGACGACGGTCAGGCTCCCGGACAACGGGCAGGCTCCCAGGCGACGGGCAGGCTCCCGGACAACGGGCAGGCCGCCGGGCGTGGGCCGCCGAGGAGGCCGGCCGGGCAGGGCACCGCCAGGCAGGGCACCGCCAGGCAGGGCGCCGCCAGGCGCGCCCCGGGCCCGTTGCGCGCCGCCAGGCGCGCCCCGGGCCCGTTGTCAGGTCATGCGCCGACCTCCGCGACCCGTAAGCCCTCGCTGCGTATGCATCGCTGGACCATCGCCGCGGCGGCCCGCACATAAGGGGCCACCCGTCTGGGCTGGACCACGTCCATCGGGCCCACCACGCCGACGGCGGCCACGACCGCCCCGCGGCTGTCGCGCACCGGTACGGCATAGCCCGCCCGGTCGGGGGTGAGGGTGTTCTGGACGGCGGCGCAGCCCTCCCGGCGGACCTTGGCGAGGCACTGCTGGAGCACGGCCCCGTTGGTGATGGTGGACGGGGTGTAGGAACGCAGGGGGCCCGCGCACACCTCTTTCTGCAGGGCGGAGCCGGCGTGGGCGAGCAGAACCTGCCCCACGGCGGTGGCGTGCAGCGGGACCCGGCGGCCGGCGTCGCCGTAGGCGTCCTGGTCGTTGGAGACGAAGGAGAGGCAGATGCTTTCGCCTCCGTCGCGGATGGCGATGGTCGCCGCGGCCGAGGTCTGCCCGTGCAGGGTGACCAGATGCGGCTGCGCGGCCTCGACGACCGCCGAGGAGCGCGGCGCGAGCACGGCCGTCTCCCACAGGCGCAGTCCGATGCTGTACACACCGTCGGGGCACCGTTCCAGTGCGCCCCAGCCGTGCAGCTTGTTGACGATGCGGTGGACGGTCGCGACGGGCAGGCCGGATCGCCGGCTGATGTCGCTGAGCGTCAGAGTCCGGTTGTCCCGGTCGAAGGAACCGAGGATGCTGAGCGTCCGGTCGACAACTGAGCGTTCCGGAGCGGCGGAGTGGGGGGTGGTCATCCCGTTCAGAGTCCCTTCACCTTCAGGTCAATGGCGTGTGTTGACACGTGCGCGCACGCGAACGTGCACACATGAGCACCAGAAGTGATCTGGCATCGGGCGACCGCATCTATCATTGAACCCTCAAGTGGCCAGTGAAAGGTCGATTCCGGAACGCTCATGGTCGATTTCGCATCGTTACCGATCCCCGTCGTGCCCTACCTGTCGGTCTGCAGACCCGGCCTCGGTATCGCGGTGGTGACCCTGAGGGAAATACTCACGCACGCGTCACGGAGGTTCCTCGCCACCCCGCACCGGCTCGCGTTCCATCAGATCATGCTGGTCGGGGAGGGTGCCGGCACCTACTCGGCGGACTCCACCCGCTTCGAGTGCGGCCCCGGAACCCTGGTCTGGACCAGGCCCAACCAGGTGATCCAGTTCTTCCCGGCGGACGGCATGACCGCCGAGATCGTCATGTTCACCGAGGCGTTCCCGTTGCATATGGGAGCGCACATGGGGATGCTCGACGATGTGCTGCGGCCCACGCACTGGCAGCTGCGGGACGCCGAACTCGCCGCGTTCCAGCGGGTCCTGAACGTCCTCCAGGAGGAGTTCGAACGGCCCGACCAGGGGCTGGGCGAGGAGTTGCTGAAGCATCTGCTGGCCGTCGTCCTGCTCCACATCGACCAGATGTGCCGCCAGCGCCACACGGACAACGCCGCCCTCACCGGTGACAACGGCGACCTGTTCCTGCGCTTCCGCCGCGAGCTCGACCAGTCCTACCACTCCACCCGGCTCGTCGAGGACTACGCGACCGCCCTCAACTGCAGCACGCGCGTGCTCGCGCGGGCCTGCCGCGAGGTGGCGGGCACCTCCACCAAGGACCTGATCGACGCCCGGGTCGCCCTGGAGGCACGCCGGCTGCTGGTCCACACGGATCTGCCGATCAGCGCGATCGCCCGGCAGCTCGGCTTCTCCGAGGTCACCAACTTCGGCAAGTTCTTCATACGGCGGGTGAACATGACGCCCGGCGCGTTCCGGCGTGACTCAAAGGTGGGCAATAAACCTTAACGGCCGGGACGTCCGATACTTCACCCGCTCGTCACTCGTTCCTTCACAGTGCCCCCACCAGGTCTACGCCTGTAAACCTCGATTTCTTTCCACTCTTCGGAAGAGTGGTTGTTCAAGATTCCGAAGACTGGCAAGACTGTTACTTGCGTGCTTCGGGCGGCCACTCCGAAGTCACCCCGGGACCTGCGGAGTTGCAGGTCTGCACCATGGAGCACCACCGGACGACCGACGACATGCCGACCGTTGTTCCTCGCCGCGTTCCCCGGCGACGAGCAGAAAGTGAAGATCGCTCACCTCCCCCGTCCTGAGGCCTGGCCGGCCTTCCGGCCCCCTTTTCGCGAGCGCCGTCGACGTACGCCTTCCGCTGTACGCCTTCCGCCGTGCGCCGCGCCGTCGCCGCCCAGGCCTCCACGGGTGCGGAACCACCATCCTCCATCCCCAGGAAGGACGTCCCACCATGCCCGCAGTCACCGCTCAGGAAGCCGAGAACTGGCTCATCGAGAAGATCGCCCACCGCCTCGGCGTGGCCGCCACCGAGGTCTCGCGCGAGGTGTACTTCGACGAGCTGGACCTCGATTCGACCGAAGCCCTCATCCTGGCGGGCGAGTTGGAGAACTGGCTCGGCTTCGAACTGAGCACGACGACGCTCTGGTACCACCCGACGGTCAAGGATCTGGCCGTGTACCTGGCCGAGGAGAGTACGCAGCGTGCGGCCGCCGCGTGACACCCGGCCGCAGGTCGCCCGCGTCCTGAGGGTCCCCGCTCCGGGCCGGCCCACGGTGTTCGTCGTCCACCCCGGCGCGCTCGCGCCCCAGGTCTACGAGGGTCTCGCGAAGGCACTGCCGGAGGGCGACGGACTCACCGTGCTGGACCTGGGCGCCGTACCGGAGTACGCGGAGGCGGCGCTGACCGGCGGCCGGGCGGCCACCACCGTGGAGGCGCTCGCCGAGCGGCTGCTCGCCGCACTGGGCCCGGTGCCCGAGGGCCCGTACACGCTCGCCGGCTGGTCCTTCGGCGGGACGCTGGCGCTGGCCATGACGCACGCGCTGCCCGCCGGCCGACGGCGTCCGGAGCGGCTGGTACTGCTCGACAGCATCGCGGCCACCGAGGCCTACCAGCAGCCCGACGACGCCCTCGAACCCGCCCTGCTGCTGGACTGGTTCGCCATGTACCTGGGAGCCAAGCGAGGACGCCTGATCCCGCTCGCCCCCGGTGCGCTCGACGGGCGCGGCGTCGACGACGGACTCCCCGTCGTGCTGGACGCGGCCGTCGCCGCCGGAGCCCTCCTCCCGGACACCCCACTGCCGGGACTGCGCAAGCTCTACGACACGTACGTGGACGGGCTGCTCCGCAACAACCGGCTCACCGCGCCGCACCGGCCGGCCCCCGCACCGCTGCCGCTGGTGCTGGTGAAGGCCGAGCGGAGCCTGATCCCGGGCGACGAGACGCTCGGCTGGCTGCCGCTCGCCCCTCACGGGCTGACCGTGCACCCGTGCCCCGGCGACCACTACACCATGCTCGGCCGCCCCGACGCCCTCGGCGTGATCGCCCAACTGCTGTACGCGGTCTGACCGTTCAGCCTGCTTCCCCCCACCCGCACGCGCGTCATCTTCAGGGCCCCCGACCGACCGGGGCCGTCCCCACCGGCCCCGCCGTCCGACCAAGAGAGCCTCGCCGTGAACGCTTCCCACCCCCCGTCCGACCTCGACCGCCGGCTGGCCCGGGATCCCATCGCGATCGTCGGCCTGTCCGCCCTGTACCCCAAGTCGCGTGATCTGCGCGAGTTCTGGGCGAACGTGGTCTCCGCAGCCGACTGCATCGAGGACGTCCCCACGACCCACTGGGACGTGTCGGAGCACTACGACCCCGACCCCACCGCGCCCGACAAGACGTACTCCCGGCGCGGCGGGTTCATCCCCACCGTCGACTTCAACCCCCTCGAGTTCGGTCTGCCGCCGAACACCCTCGAAGTCACCGACGTCCTCCAGCTGTTGAGCCTCGTCGTGGCGCGTGACGTCCTCAAGGACGCGGGCGCCGAACAGAGTTGGTACGACGCCTCGCGCACCGGCGTGGTGCTCGGGGTGACCGGCGCCAACCAGCTCACCCAGCCGCTGACCGCCCGTCTGCAGACCCCCGTCCTGAAGGAGGTCGTGCGCTCGTGCGGGCTGTCCGACCGGGACGCCGAGGAGATCGCGGAGAAGTTCAAGCTCGCCTTCGCGCCCTGGGAGGAGAACTCCTTCCCCGGCATGCTCGGCAACGTCGTCGCCGGCCGGATCGCCAACCGGCTCGACCTCGGCGGCACCAACATGACCATCGACGCGGCCTGCGCCAGCTCGCTCGGCGCGGTCAAGGCCGCGGTCAGCGACCTGCTGGAGCGGCGCTCCGACACGATGCTGGTGGGCGGCTGCGACGCCGAGAACACCATCTTCATGTACCTGTGCTTCAGCAAGACCCCCGCCTTCTCCAAGGCCGGCCGCATCCGCCCCTTCGACGGCGACGCCGACGGCACCCTGATCGGCGAGGGCATCGGCATGCTGGCGCTGCGCCGCCTCGCCGACGCCGAACGGGACGGCAACCGGATCTACGCGGTGCTCCGCGGCATCGGCTCCTCCAGCGACGGCCGGTTCAAGTCCATCTACGCCCCGCGCAAGGAAGGGCAGATGGCCGCCCTGCGCCGGGCCTACGAGGACGCCGACGTCGACCCGGCCTCCATCGAGCTGTTCGAGGCGCACGGCACGGGCACCGCCGTCGGCGAGGCGACCGAGCTGTCCGCGCTCACGGCCGTGGTGTCGGAGCACGCGAAGGAGCGGCAGTTCGCCGCGGTCGGCAGTGTGAAGTCGCAGATCGGGCACACCAAGGCGGCCGCGGGCGCGGCCGGCATGATCAAGCTGGCGCTCGCCCTGCACCACAAGCTGCTGCCGCCCACCATCAACGTGAACACGCCCAACCCGGCGATCGACTGGGCGCAGAGCCCGTTCTACGTCAGCGCGAAGACCCGCCCGTGGATCCGTGACCCGCGCCGGCCCGAGCGGCGGGCGGCCGTGTCGTCGTTCGGCTTCGGCGGCACCAACTTCCACCTGGTGCTCCAGGAGCACGGCGACGGGGACGACCTGAAGGTCATGTTCCCGGTGAGCCGCATCCATGTATGGCATGAACCTGACATGAGCGGTCTGGTGCGGGCCCTCGAAGGCAGCGCCGGGCCGCGCACCGAGCCCGCTCCGGCCGGCCACCCCCGGCTCGCCCTCGTCGCCCGCTCCGACGCCGAACTCACCGAACTGCGCGCCCTCGCCGCGGCCGAGCTCAAGGCCAAGCCCGACGCCGAGGCATGGTCGCACCCCAAGGGCGTCTACTTCCGCCGCGCCGCCGCCCCCACCGGCAAGGTGGGCGCGCTGTTCGCGGGTCAGGGCAGCCAGTACGTCGAGCCGGGCCGGACCGCGGTGCTCGCACTGCCCCCGCTGCGGGCGGCCTTCGACCGGGCGAACGCGGCCTTCGAGGGCCACGAACTCCCGCTGTCCCGCGTCGCGTTCCCGCCGCCCGCCTTCGACGAGGCGACCCGCAGGACGTACGAGACCGAACTGCGCCGCACCGAGTACGCCCAGCCCGCCATCGGCGCCCTCGCGGCCGGCCACCACCGGTATCTGAGCGAACTGGGCTTCGCCGCCGACGGGTTCCTCGGCCACAGCTTCGGCGAGCTGGCCGCCCTGTGGGCCGCCGGCGCGATCGACGACGACACCTACTTCGCGCTGGCCCGGGCCCGGGGTGCCGCCATGGCACCGCCCGCCGACGCGGACTTCGACGCGGGCGCGATGGCCGCGGTCACCGCGTCCGAGGAGCAGGTGGCACAACTCCTCTCCGAACACCCCGACTTGCGGCTGTGCAACCTCAACGCCCCCGACCAGGTGGTGGTGGGCGGTGCGACCGAGGCCGTGGAGCGGCTGGTGCGGGCGGCGGGCACGGCGGGAGTGCGCGCGGTCCGGCTGCCGGTGTCGGCGGCCTTCCACACCCCGTTCGTCGCCCACGCCGTGGAGGCGTTCGGGCGGCGGGTGGCCGACGCGGAGATCCGTGAGCCGCAGCGGCCCGTGTACGCCAACTCGCCCGGCGCCTCGTACGGTTCGGACGTCGAGGCCAACCGGCGGACCCTCGTCGAGCAGCTCGTCAAGCCGGTGCTGTTCGCCGAGCGGATCGAGGAGATGTACGCGGCGGGCTTCCGCACCTTCGTCGAGTTCGGCCCGAAGGGTGTGCTGACCCAGCTGGTCCGCCGGATCCTCGGTGAGCGCGAGCACTTCGCGGTGCAGCTCGACCCCGGTTCCAAGGGGGACGCCGAGTTCACACTGAAGCGAGCCGTGGCCCAACTCGTGGTGCTGGGGCTGCCGTTGACGACGGCCGACCGCTATGTGGCCGAGGCGCCGGTCGTCGAGCCGGCGAAGGGCATGACCGTACCGCTGAACGGCATCAACCATGTGCCGCAGACGCGGAAGTCGGCGTACCGCGAGGCGCTGGAGAACGGTTACCGGCTCAGCTCGCCGCAGGCCGTCCCCTCGGCGAGCGTCCCCGCGGCGCCGGCGGTGCCGGCCGTGGCCGAGCCCGCGCCCGTTCCCGCGCCCGCCGCGAGCGCTGTCGCCGTACGGCCCGTCGTGCCGACGGCGACACCGGCGGTGCCGTCCGTCCCCGTAGACGTCCTGGAGAGCGAGCTCGTGGAAGAAGAACGCCAGACACCCGCCCCCGGCAGCGACCGGCTCTCCGAGCTGATCGCCGATCATCTGGCCCTGCACGACGACTACCTCGACGGCCAGCTGTCCAGCGCCCAGCGGCTGATGGGGATCCTGGAGCGGGCCGAGGAGCAGGGCCGCGTCGACGCGGTGTTCCCGGGCGTGGCCACCGTCAAGGAGCACGGGCTGGCCATCGGGCGCACGCATCTGCGGGCCAACGAGATCCTGCGGGACCTGGCCGCCATGGAGCTGGGCGCGGCACCGGCCGCCGCGCCCGCGCCGGTGACTCCGCCCACGCCGGTGGCTCCGGCTGCGCCGTCCGCTCCGGTGGTGGACGTGGCTCCGGCCGCGCCGGCCGTCGCGCCCGCTCCGGCGGCCCTCGCCATCGAGCCGCCCGCACCGGCCCGTCTGCAGGCCCCCGCGGTCCCGGAGGCCTCCGCGCCCGCCGCGGCAGCGGCCGAGCCGCCGTCGCCTTCCGGGGCCTCGGCCGCCGACGTCGAGGCGGCGCTGCTCGGGATCGTGTCGGAGAAGACCGGCTACCCGGCGGAAATGCTCGAGCTCGGCATGGACCTGGAGGCGGACTTGGGCATCGACTCCATCAAACGCGTCGAGATCATGGGCGTCCTCCAGGAACGCTTCCCCTCCCCCACCCCCGTCGGCCCCGAACAGCTCGCCGAACTGCGCACCCTCAGCGAGATCGTCGGCTTCGTGCTGAGCCTCGGCGGGACGGCCGCGCGTCCGCTGACCTCGGTCACGACGGCGGCGACCGCGACGGCGACGGCGTCTGCCGCCCCGGCTCCCGTCGTGCGCACCGAGGACGTGGCCGCGGCCCTGCTCGGCATCGTCTCGGAGAAGACCGGCTATCCGGCCGAGACGCTCGACCTGACGATGGACGTCGAGGCGGACCTGGGCATCGACTCCATCAAACGCGTCGAGATCATGGGCGTCCTCCAGGAACGCTTCCCCTCCCCCACCCCCGTCGGCCCCGAGCACCTCGCCGAACTGCGCACCCTCAACGAGATCGTCGGCTTCGTCCTGGAGCTGCGCGGCCCGGACACCACGCCCGCGGTTCCGGACGCCCCTGCCGCCCCTGCCGCACCCACGGCGTCGACCGACGACGTACGCGGCGCCCTGCTCGACATCGTCTCGGCCAAGACCGGCTACCCCGCCGAGATGCTCGACCTCTCCATGGACGTCGAGGCCGACCTCGGCATCGACTCCATCAAACGCGTCGAGATCATGGGCGTCCTCCAGGAACGCTTCCCCTCCCCCACCCCCGTCGGCCCCGAACAGCTCGCCGAACTACGGACGTTGGCCGACATCGTCGGGTTCGTGACGGGGCTCTCCGCCGGCGCGGGCGAGGAGCGGCGCGCTCCCGAGCCCGTCGTGGCCGAAGCGGCGGTCGCCGCCGAGGCTCCGGTCGCCGCCGCGCTCGGCCGGGGACAGGCCGTCCTGGCGGACCTGCCGGTGCCGGACCGGCTCGTGGGAGCGTATCCGCAGGGTGCGGCGGCGCTCGTCGTCGACGACGGCAGTGCGGTCGCCGAGGCCACGGCGACCCGGCTCGTCGCCACGGGCTGGCAGGTGCGGGTGCTGCGGCTCCCCGGTGTGCCGCAGCGGATCGGCGGCGGCGCGGACGGCGCGCTCACGGGCTGGGGCGCCACCGAACTCGTAGCGCGGATCGAGGAGTTGGGTGCGGATGGGCTGCACCTCGTCCTCGGTTTCGCCGCCGCCGACGACCTCGGCTGGTCCGAGGGAGTGCGCCGGCTCGCGCACACCCTGCTGATCGCCAAGCAGGTGGTGGGCCCGCTGACGGCCGCCGCCGCGACGGGGCAGCGGGCCGCGTTCGTCACGGTCACCCGGCTGGACGGGGCCTTCGGTCTCGGCGGGGTGACCGAGGACGCGGTGCCGGCCGGTGGCGTCGGCGGTCTGGTGAAGACCCTGGCGGTGGAGGCTCCCGAGCTCTTCTGCCGGGCCGTGGAACTGTCGCCCGCGCTCGGTGCCGTGGAGGCGGCCGGGCTGGTGCTGGACGAGGTGGCCGACGCCGCGGCCGGACCGGTGCAGGTGGGCCGGGACGGGGTGCGCCGGGTCACGCCGACGCTGGGTGCGGAGCCGGCCGCGCCGGGCGGCGACGCCGTACCGCTCACCTCGGACGATCTGCTGGTCGTCACGGGCGGCGGACGCGGTATCACCGCCCGCTGCGTCGAGGCCCTCGCCGCAGCGCACCGTCCCGGACTGCTGCTCCTCGGCCGTACGGCCCTGGGAGAGGAGCCGGAGTGGGCGCGCGGACTGGCCGACCAGGCCGCGCTGAAGGCCGCCGCCGTCGAGCAGTTGAAGCGGACCGGTGAGAAGCCGACCCCCAAGCGCGTCGAGCAGCTCTACCAGGGCGTCGTCGGCGAGCGCGAGGTGCGGGAGAGCCTCGCGGCGATCCGTGTCGCCGGCAGCGAGGCCGAGTACCTGGCCGTGGACATCTCCGACGCCGCCGCGACGGCCGCCGCCCTGGCGCCTTACCGGGAACGGATCACCGGTCTGGTGCACGGCGCCGGTGTCCTCGCGGACCAGCTGATCTCCGCCAAGAAGGCGGCCGAGATCGAGCGGGTGTTCTCCGTGAAACTGGGCGGGCTGCGCTCGGTCGTCGCGGCCCTGCCGGCCGAACGGCTGCGGCACGTGGTGCTGTTCTCCTCGGTCGCCGGGTTCTTCGGCAACCGCGGCCAGTCGGACTACGCGATGGCCAACGAGGTCCTCAACGCCTGGGCGGCGGCCTGGAAGCGGAGCCACCCGCAGGCCCATGTGACCTCCCTCAACTGGGGCGCCTGGGACAGCGGCATGGTGTCGCCGCAGATCAAGGCGGTGTTCGAGGAACGCGGCATCGCGCTGATCCCCGTCGGCACCGGAACCCGGATGTTCACCGAGCAGTTCGCGCCCGAGCGGGCCGGTGACGTGGTGACGGTTCTCGGGCCGACGACTCCGCTCTCCGAGCCGGAGAGCCCCGCGCCCACCGCGCCGGTCGTCATGGAGCGGGACCTGGCCTCGCTCGTCGCCGAGCCCCTGGTCGCCGACCATGTGATCGGGGACGCGCCGGTGCTGCCCGCGGCGGCGGCCCTGGGCTGGGCGACGGGCGCCGTCGAACGGCTCGTCGGCCACCCCGTCGCGGAGATCCGGGACTTCGCGGTCCACAAGGGGGTGATCTTCGACGGCGGCCTCGACGGCAGCCGGTTCCAGCTCTCCGTCGACCCGACCCCGGACGGCGCGGAGGCCGACGTCGCGATCCGCTCCGTCGACGCCTCCGGCACGGTCCGCCCCCACTACGCGGCGCGGGTCCTCCTCGGCACCGCCGCACAGGCCGAGCCGCAGCGGCTGACCGGGCTGCCCGCCCTGGGCGGCGGCAGTGACGCGCAGGTCTTCTACGCCGACGGCACCCTCTTCCACGGCGAGTCGCTGCGCGGTCTGCGCCGGGTGCTCCAGGACGCCGAGTCACGGCTGGTCCTCGAGTGCGCGCTGCCCGAACACCGCACCGCGGGCGGCGCGTTCGCCGGCGAGCGGTACGCGCCCGGCACCGCCGACCTGCTGCTCCAGGCGGGGCTGGTGTGGATGCGCCGGCACCGCGACACGGCGAGCCTGCCGATGTCGGTGGCGCGGGCCGACCTGTACGAGGCGCTGCCGGACGGTGAGCCGTTCGTCGTGGTGGTGGAGCCGGTCTCGGCGAACGGTACGACGGCCACGGTCGACGTGTCGGCGTGCGCGCCGGACGGCAGGGTCCTGCTCCGGTTCACCGGACTGTCCCTCGTGTCCACCCCGCAGCTGGCCGCCAAGTTCGCCGGCCGCTGAGCCGACGCCCGGACCGGTGGGCCCGGCAGGTGGGCGCGTTCCGCCCCCGCCGGGCCCCCGGAACCCTGGAGGGACTTAACTTCCATGAGCAAGTTCGCGATCGTCGGGGTCTCCTGTCTGTTCCCCGACGCCTGGACGCCCGAGCAGTTCCGGAACAATCTGCGCGACGGCGTCGACAGCCGGCGGGACGGCGGCGAGGAGGTCTTCGGGGCACCGCTCGACGAGCGTGACCTCGACCCCCGCCACCGCATCACCTCCCGGCGCGGCGGGTTCGTCACCGGCTTCGAGTTCGACCCCGAGGGCTACCGGCTGGACGCCGGGTACCTCGCGGGCCTGGACCGGATCTTCCACTGGTCGATCCACGCCGCCCGCGAGGCGCTGCGGGACTGCGGCCTGGACGCCCGCCCCGAGACGCTGGCCCGCACCGGTCTGGTGATGGGCAACTACTCCTTCCCCACGCCCACCTCGGCCGAGGTCAGCGTCCCGCTGGCGCAGGAGGCCGTGCTGGCCGGGCTGCGCCGCGCGGGCCTGCCCGGGCTCGCCGCGGGCCCGTTGATCGACCGCGGGGCGATCGTGCCGGAGAACCTGCGGGTGAGCGGTTCGCCCGCCGCGGTCACCGCCGCCGCGCTCGGTCTCGGCGGCCCCCGCTACTGTCTGGACGCGGCCTGCTCGTCGGCGCTGTACGCGCTCAGCCTGGCCTGCGGCCACCTCGCCTCGGGCCAGGCGGACCTGGTGCTGGCGGGCGGGGTCTGCGCCCCCGATCCGACACTGATCCATCTGTCGTTCTCCGATCTGCACGCCTATCCGCAGGACGGCTTCAGCCAGCCCTTCGACAGCCGCTCCGGCGGGATCGTCACCGGCCAGGGCGCCGGCATGGTCGCGGTCAAGCGGCTGGCCGACGCCCTGCGCGACGGCGACCGCATCCACGCCGTCGTGGACGGCATCGGGCTGTCCAACGACGGTGCCGGACGCCACCCGCTGGTGCCCCGCAAGAGCGGCCAGCTGGACGCCCTGGCCCGCGCCTACGCGGACGCCGGAGTCGACCCGGCCGACATCGACTACCTGGAGTGCCACGCCACCGGCACCCCGATCGGGGACGCCACGGAGGCGGAGTCCGTCGCCGAGTTCTTCGGCGCGCACGGCAAGGTGCCGCTGCTCGGCTCGGTCAAGGGCAACATCGGGCATCTGCTGACGGTGGCCGGGCTGAGCAGTCTGCTCAAGGTCGTGCTGGCCATGGCCGACGGCACCATTCCGCCGACGGTCGGCGTGGATCAGCCGATCTCCTCCCCGGACGGCCGGGTCGGCGGCGAGGCCCTCGTGCGGGCGGCGCGGGCATGGCCCGAGGGACCGGGGCCGCGGCGCGCGGCGGTCTCCGCGTTCGGCTTCGGCGGGACCAACGCGCATGTCGTGCTGTCGGCCCCCGAAGCCGTCAACGCCCCCGACACCCCGCAGCCCGACGCGCTGCCCGCGCCCGACGTGGTCCCCGCCCCGGACGCGCTGCCCTCGCTGGACGTGGTGGGCCTGGGCGCCCACTTCGGTTCGCTCGAGACCCTGGACGCCTTCGAGGGCGCCGTCCACCGCGGCGAGCACGATCTGCGCCCCCTGCCCGAGCGGCGGTGGCGCGGCCTGGACCGTACCGACACCGGCACGCTGGCCGCGGCCGGGCTCACCGGCGGCGCGCCGCACGGGGCGTTCGTCGACGGCGTGGAGGTCGACCCCGTCCAGCTCCGCGTGCCCCCGTCCGACCTGCGCATCTACAACCCGCAGCACGCGCTGATGACCAAGGTCGCCGACGAGGCGCTGCGGGACGCCGACTACCGGCTCGGCACCGGGGCGCGCGACACCCCCGATCCGCGCCGGGTGGGCGTGGTGGTGGTGGCCGAGCTGGAGCCGTACTCGCACGCCCGGCTGAGCCGGTACGGGCTCGGCGCCTTCCTGCGCCGCGAGTTCGACAAGGCGGGCGTGTCGCTGACGGAGGAGCAGCGGGCGGCGCTCGCCGAGGTGTCCCGGGACGCCGTCGTCGACCCGATCGGCGCCAACGAGGTCCTCAGCTACATCGGCAACGTGATGGCCGGGCGGATCTCCTCCCGGTGGAACCTGACCGGCCCGTCGTTCACCCTGTCCGCCGACGGCGCGGGCACGGCGGAGGCCCTGGAGGTCGCGCGGCTGCTGCTGCTCGACCCGGACCTGGAGGCGGTGCTGGTCGGCGCCGTCGACCTGGCCGGTTCGGCGGAGAACCTGCTCACCGGCCCCGGTCTCGCGGCCGGGCCGGGGCTCTCCTTCGGCGAGGGCGCCCGGGGCCGGCGTATCGGTGAGGGTGCCGGAGCCCTGGTCGTCACCCGCGCGGACGCCGCCCGGGGCCGGGTGTACGCCCGGATCGACGGGATCGCCGTACGGCACGCGCCGGCGACCGGCCCGCTGCCCGGTCCGGCCGCCGAGCAGCTGGCCGAGGCCGCGCACGCGGCCCTGGCCGAGGCGCGGATCACCGCCGCGGACGTGGGCTATCTCGAGGCCCACGCGGCGGGCACCGCGGACGCGGACCGCTCCGAGATCACCGCTCTGTCCCGGATCTACCGATCGGCCACGGACACAGCTACGGGCACGGCTACGGGCACCGACACGGACAGGGCCACCGACAGGGACACAGGCAGGGACACAGACACCGGCACGACCGCTCTCGGCAGCGTGAAGGCGCAGATCGGCGACGCGGGCTGCGCGGCCGGACTGGCCGGGCTGATCCGGGCCGTGCTGTGCGTACGGCACGCCTACCTGCCCGGCACGCCGGGCTGGCAGCGCCCCGCCGCCGACCTCGCCGACGCCTTCGCCGCCTCCGCGCTCTACGTCCCCGACGCCTCGCGCCCCTGGCTGCGCGAGGAGACGGGCGGGCGGCGCCACGCCGCCGTGAACATGGTGGGCGCGGGCGGTTCCCACGCCCATGTGGTGCTGTCCTCCGTACCGGGCGCCGAGCGCCCCCGCCGTACGGCCGACTGGTACCGGGCGGGCGGTCCCGTGCTGCTGGTCCTGGGCGCCGGGACGCCCGAGGGGCTGGTCGCCGAGGCCGAGCGGTACCGCGCCCTGCTCGACGACGGCGCCGATCCGCGCGTGCTCGCCCGCCAGGCCGCCGACGAGTCGGCCGGGAAGCGGCTGCGGGCCGTGCTCGTCGGCAAGGACCGCGCGGCACTGCGCAAACAACTGGAGCTCGCGGCCCGGGACGTGCCCGCTGCGCACGCCGAGGGCAGGGAGTGGGCCACTCCGGCCGGTTCCTTCTTCACCCCCCGCCCCCTCGGGCCCGACGGACGCGTCGCGCTGGTCTTCCCCGGGGCGTTCAACAGCTATCCGGGCCTCGGCGCGGATCTCTTCCGGGCCTTCCCCGCGCTGCTCGACCGCTTCGAGGACCAGGCCGCGGAGCCGGCCCGGATGCTGCGCGCCGCCCAGCTCTATCCCCGCACCCGGGAGGCGCTCACCCGCCGCGACCTGATGACGCTGGAGGAACGCCTCGGCGACGACGTGCCGTTCATGCTCGCCACCGGCACCAGCTTCGCGATCCTCTACACCGCGCTGGTGCGGGACGTGCTCGGCGTCACCGCGCACGGCGGATTCGGCTACAGCCTGGGCGAGTCCAGCATGCTGTTCGCGACCGAGGGCTGGGACCCGGCGGGCCGCAGCGACGCGCTGATCAGCGACAGCCCGGTCTTCCAGGACCGGCTGTGCGGCCCGCGGCGCACCGTGCGCGACCTGTGGGGACTGTCCGACGACCTCGCCGACGAGCGGGTGTGGGCCTCCCACGTGCTGCTCACCCCGGCCGAGCCGGTGCGCGAGGCACTCGCCCGCTACGACCGCGTCCACCTCACCCACGTCAACACACCGCAGGAACTGGTCATCGCCGGCGACCCGGTCCAGTGCCGGGCGCTGATCGAGGAACTGGGCTGCCGCGCGGCCCGCTCCCCGGTCAACGTGGTCATGCACTGCCCGGTGGTGGACGCCGAGTTCGACGGCCTGGCCGGGCTGAACGACTATCCCCTCGGTTCCTTCGGAAACCTGGAGCTGTTCAGCGCGTACGACTATCTGCCGCTGCCGGCCGAGCGGCTCGGCGAGTCGCCGCGGCGCATCGCGACGACCCTGCGCTCGACGATCGACTTCCCGCGGCTGGTGCACGCGGCCTACGAGCGCGGCTACCGCTACTTCATCGAGGTGGGCCCCGGCGCCACCTGCTCCCGGTGGATCCGCGAGACGCTCGGCGACGCGCCGCACGTGGCGGCCTGCGTGGACCGCCGGGGCGTCCCGGCGACGACACCGCTCGCCCATCTCGTGGCCCGCCTGGTCGGGCACGGGCTGCCGGTGGATCTGACGGCCCTGCTGGGCGCGGCTCCGGCCGAGAACGCCACCGGCACGCGCGCCGCCCGCCGGCTGCCCCTGATCCGGGTCGGCCAGGGCGAGCCCATCCCGGACCGCATCGCCCGCGAGGCGGCCGCGGCCCTGACCACCGGACGCGCCGCACACGCCACCTGGCAGGTCCTCGCCGACGGGTCCGCCGCACACCCCACTGAGCAGGTCCTCGTCGACGAACGCGCCGCACACGCCGCCGGGCAGGCCTCGGCCGGCGGACATGCCGGACGATCCGCCGTGGAGCGCCGCTCACAGGAGACGGTGGAGCACCGCTCACAGGAGACGGTGGAGCACCGCTCGCAAGAGAACAGGGAGCACCGCTCACCGGAGCCTGGGGAGCACCGCTCGCCGCAGACCGCGGAGCATCGCTCGCCCGAGACCACGGAGCACCGCTCGCAGCAGACCGCAGCGCACAGTTCACACGAGGCCGCGGCAGCCTCCCGGCACCCCCAGCCGACCCCCACGGGCCACTTGACCCCCACGGGCCACCCGACCCCCGCAGGTCACCCGACCCCCGCATCCGCCCAGGCCGTGGCCGCCGGGCACCCCCGGCAGGCCGCCCCGGCCCACTCGGCCCACTCGGCCCACTCGGCCCCCCGGCCCCCCACACCGGCGGTCCCGCAGCCCGTGGCCCGTACGACCTCGTCGGCGCCGTCCGCCGGACCCGCTCGGTCCGTCGACCCCGCCGCACCCGTCCCCGTTCTGTCCGTCCCGCCGGAGGAGCCCCCCGCCATGCCCGCCGACCCGACGCTGGAGATCTCCGAGGTGATCACCTTCGACGGAGATCCCCTCACGGTCCTTCCCTGGGGCGGTCCGCAGCCGCCCGCCGCCGCCCCGGCCGAGCCGACGCCGTCCCCGACCGCTCCGCGCACCCCGCGCACCCCACCCGCCACCGCGCCGCTCGCGTCGTCTCCGACGGCCGTCCCCGGCCACAGGGCCGCCGCCGACCTGGTGCGGGAACTGCGCCAGGAGATGCTCGCCGCCCACGGTGTCGTCATGGAGACCCACCGGGTGCTCCAGTCGGCGACCCTGGACCGCGCCGAGGCCCTGCTCGACACCCCGTCCGCCGGCGCCCCGGCCCCCGCCCGGCCCGCCGTACCCGCGCGCCCGGCCGTCACGCCCCCCACGCCTGCCCCCGCTCTCCCCGCGTCCCCCTCCGCCGAGACGCCTCCCCCGGCCCGGGTCCACGAGGGCGTGATCTGGGACGAGGCCGATCTGCTGGAGTTCGCGACGGGTTCCGTCGCCAAGGTGTTCGGCCCCGAGTTCGCCGAGATCGACACCTTCGGCGCCCGGGTCCGGCTGCCCGCACCGCCGTACCACTTCGTCACCCGGGTCACCGAGCTGGACGCGAAGCCCGGCGTGCTGGAGCCCTCCCGCATCACCACCGAGTACGTGGTGCCCGAGGACGCCTGGTACGCCGTCGACGGCGGGGTGCCGCCCGCGGTGACCGTGGAGTCGGGGCAGTGCGACCTGCTGCTGGTCAGCTATCTGGGCATCGACTTCCGCAACAAGGGCGAGCGGGTCTACCGGCTGCTCGACAGCTCGCTGATCTTCCGCGGCGGGCTGCCCAGGACCGGGCAGACGCTCCGCTACGAGATCTCCATCGACCGCTTCGTCCACCAGGGCGACACCACGATCTTCTTCTTCAGCTACGACTGCTACGCCGACGACGAGCTGATCCTCGAACTCCGCGACGCCTGCGCCGGCTTCTTCAGCAAGCAGGAGCTCCAGACCCCGCTCGGCGTCGTCATCAGCGACAAGGACCGGGCCCGTCGCGCCGCACTGCCCCGGGGCACCTTCAAGCCGCTGGCCCACGCCCGCAAGCACCGACTCGACGCCGCCGACCTGGAGTTGCTCGCGCAGGGCAGGCCCGGTGAGGTCTTCGGGCCGGACCACGCGCAGGACCCGGGCATCAACCCGGCGCTGCGGCTTCCGGACGAGCGGCTGCGGATGGTGGACGAGGTCACCATCGACCGCAAGGGCGGACCGTGCGGGCTCGGCTCGATCGGCGCGGTCAAGCGCCTTCAGCCGGACGGCTGGTACTTCACCTGCCACTTCCCGGACGACCCGGTGCTCGCCGGCTCGCTGATCGCCGAGGGTGCCGTCCAGCTGCTCCAGATCTACCTGATGCACCAGGGCCTGCACCTGACGCTGCCGGACGCCCGCTTCCAGACGGTGACCGACCGGCGGATCGACGTCCAGGTGCGCGGCCAGGTCACCCCGAAGGACGCCGAGATCCGCTACGAGGTGGAGGTCACCGAGCTGACCCTGCTGCCGCGGCCCACGGTGATCGCGGACGTCCTGATCCACCTCGGGGACAAGCCGGTGGTCCGGATGCAGAACCTGGGCCTGCAGATCGTGGAGAAGCCCGGGACGCCGTACCGGCCGGAGACCGGCGGCATCCCGCAGTTCCTCGGGCGCCGCAACCGCAGCGGCGAGCCCGCCCTGATCAACGAGCTGCACCTCGCCCACTCCGCCAAGGGCCTGCTGGACATGGCGATGGGTCCCGAGTTCGAGATCTACCGGGATCACCGGGCGCCGTACATCCCCAACGGGGACTTCCAGTTCGTCGACCGGGTCATGTCGCTCACCGGCACCCGGGGCGATCTGAGCCCGGGTTCGGAGATGGTCACCGAGTACGACTCGCCGGACGACGCCTGGTACTACGGCGAGAACTCCTCGCCGTACATGCCGAACTGCGTCCACATGGAGAGCTCGCTGCAGGCCGCGATCTTCCTCGGCTACTACCTGGGCGCCACGCTCCGCGAGCCGCACGAGGAGTACGCCATCCGCAACCTCGACGGCCGGGCCACGCTGGTCAAGGACGTCGACCTGCGCGGCAAGACCGTCCGGCACCACTCCAGGCTGCTCATGACGAGCGTGGTGTCCGGTGCGGTGCTGCAGAACTTCTCCTACGAACTCTCCGCCGACGGCGAGGTGTTCTACACCGGCGAGTCCCTCTTCGGGTACTTCAACGCGGCGGCCCTGTCGAACCAGGTGGGCCTCGACAGCGGTACGTACGTCAAGCCGTGGATCGAGGCGGAGCAGCCGGCCGCGCAGCGGGTGCGGCGGATCGAGCTGGGCGGCGGGGAGGCCCCGGCCTTCCGGGACCCCGCCGGGGGCGAACTGCATCTGCCCGGCGGGCGGTTCGACCTGGTGGACCGGGTCGACCTGGTCGCCGACGGCGGCCGGCACGGCGCGGGCTATCTGCACGGCCACCGCAGCATCCGCCCCGACGAGTGGTACTTCGACTGCCACTTCCACCGCGACCCGGTGATGCCCGGCTCGCTCGGTGTGGAGGCGGTCCTGCAGGCGCTGCGGCTGTTCGTCCTGGAGCAGGGCCTCGCCGCAGGCCTGGCCCGGCCCCGCTTCGCCCTGGCCACCGACGTCGAGATGAAGTGGAAGTACCGGGGCCAGATCCTGCGCGACGACCGCGAGCTGTTCTTCGACGTGCACGTCAAGGAGGTCCGCGAGGAGGCGGGCCGGCTGCTGCTGATCGCCGACGCGGACCTGTGGAAGCCGGGCCTGCGCATCTACGAACTCACCGACGTGGCCATCGAAGTCCGCCCCGACACCGCCTGACGTACGGCACAGCCGAGGAGATTTGCTACCCATGAGCACGACACAGGCTCCGCTCCGCTGGTACGGAAGCGGGTACCCGAGCGTCGATCCGGCGGGGATCCACCAGGTTCTCGCCCAGGTGGAGCAGCCCTGCTTCATCGTGGCCACGGCGCAGGGCATCGGCGCCGCCGCCGGAGGCACGGCGGCCGCCGGCGGCGAGGGGCCGGGGGTCCTGGCGGCCGCCCCGGCCCTGCCCCCGCAGCGGCTGGGCTCGGCCGACTTCCGCGCCGCGCACGGAGTGCGGCAGTCCTACATGGCGGGCGCGATGGCCGGCGGGATCGCCTCCGCCGACCTGGTGATCGCCCTGGCCCGGCACGGCTTCCTCGCCTCCTTCGGCGCGGCCGGCCTGCTGCCGCAGACCATCGAGAAGGCGCTGGCCCGGTTCGCCGCCGAGATCCCCGGGCTGCCGTACGCCGTCAACCTGATCCACAGCCCCAGCGAGGAACGGCTGGAGCGGGAGGCCGTCGAGCTGTTCCTGCGGCACGGCGTGCGGTGCGTGGAGGCCTCCGCCTTCCTCGGCCTGACCCCCCATCTGGTGCGCTACCGGCTGGCCGGGCTGCGGCGGGACGCCTCGGGCCGGATCGTCGCCGACCACAAGGTCATCGCCAAGGTGTCCCGGTCCGAGACCGCCGAGCGGTTCATGCGTCCGGCCCCGGCCGCCATGGTCGACACCCTGCTGCGGGACGGTCTGATCACCCATGAGCAGGCGCAGCTCGCCCACCATCTGCCGCTCGCCGACGACATCACGGTGGAGGCGGACTCCGGCGGGCACACCGACCGCCGCCCGCTGCCGGCGCTGTTCCCGGTGATCCTGCGGCTGCGCGACCAGATCCAGCACGAACACCGCTACGCCACCCCGATCCGGGTCGGCGCGGCCGGCGGGCTGGGGACGCCGACGGCGGTCGCCGCGGCCTTCGCGATGGGTGCCGCGTATGTGGTGACGGGTTCGGTCAACCAGTCCTGTCTGGAGTCCGGCACCTCCCCCGCCACCCGCCGGCTGCTGGCGCAGGCGGACGTCACGGACTGTGTGATGGCTCCGGCGGCCGACATGTTCGAGATGGGCGTGGAGCTCCAGGTCCTGCGCCGGGGCTCGATGTTCGCGATGCGGGCCCAGCAGCTGTACCGGCTCTACCAGACGTACGACGGCATCGAGGCGCTGCCCGCCGAGGACCGCGGGCGGCTGGAGTCGCAGGTCTTCAAGCGGCCGCTGGAGGACGTCTGGCAGGAGTGCGTGGAGTACTTCAGCCGGCGTGACCCGGACCAGCTGAACCGGGCCGCCGGCAACCCGAAGCGGCGGATGGCGCTGGTGTTCCGCTGGTACCTGGGCATGGCCTCGCGCTGGGCGGTGACCGGGCAGGCCGACCGGAGTGCCGACTACCAGATCTGGTGCGGCCCCGCGATGGGCAGCTTCAACGCCTGGGTGTCCGGCAGCTATCTCAAGACCCCCGAGAACCGGACGGTCGCCGAGGTGGCGCACCACTTGATGCGGGGCGCGGCCTTCCACACGCGGGTCGCCCAGCTGGCGACCGCGGGCGTCACCATCCCGGCGTCCGCGGCGGACTACCGTCCGGTGCCGCTGGAGCTGCCCTCCCTCCTGGAGGCCGCCGGATGAGCGCGCCGACCCCCGAGGCCGTGGAGGAGTTGCTCGGCGACCCCGAGGCCCCGGACAACCCGTACGGTTTCGCGGCCGCCGTCGCCCGGGACGAGGCCGACGCCCACCCCGACGAGCTGTGCCGTGCGCTCGTGTCGGCGGGCTTCCACCTCAACTACCTGCCGAAGGAGTGGGGCGGCGCGCTCGACTCCTTCGACCGCAGCATGACCCTGGTCCGGGCCGCGGCCCGCCGGGACGTGAACGTCATGCCGGGCACGATGTTCAGCATCATCGCCGCCACCTGCCTGCAGCTGCACGGCAGCGAGGAGCAGCGCGGGCGGGTGGCGGAGATCCTGACCCGGGGCGGTGCGGTGGCGTTCGCGCTGACCGAGGCCGGGCACGGCAGCGATCTGCTGGCGGGCGAGGTGCGCGTCGACGAGGACGGGCGGCTGCACGGCGAGAAGTGGATGGTCGGCAACGGTCTGCGGTGCGAGGCCGTGTACGTGGTGGCCCGCACCGGTCCGCGCGGGCCGGGCGCGTTCTCCGCGTATCTGCTGGATCCCGCCGCGCAGGGGCTGGTCCGGGAGCCCGCGCCGCGCACGGGCGGCATGCGGGGCGTGGACCTCGCGCGGCTGCGGTTCAGCGGTGTCGAGGTGCCGGAGGGCACGCTGGTGGGCAAGGTCGGTGAGGGCCTGGAGGTGGCGATCCTCGCCCAGCAGGCCGTACGGCTGATGAGCATGGCCGGCAGCCTCGGCGTCGCGGACACCGCGCTGCGCCTGACCCTCGGCTTCGCCGACGAGCGCCGTGTCTGCGGTGCGGTCCTGGCGCGGACGCCGTACGCCCGGCGTGAGCTGGCGGTCGCCTCGGCGGCGCTGCTGGCGGCGGACGCGGTGGCGCTGGCCGCCGCCCGGGGTGTGCACGTCGTGCCGGAGGTGTTCAGCGTCTGGGCACTGGCCGCGAAGCATGTGGTGGCGGAGGCGGGCGACGAGCTGGTGCGGCGCTGCGCGACGGTGCTCGCCACCCGCTCGGTGATGCGCGAACAGGCGCCGGGCGCGGGGCTGTTCCAGAAGCTCCAGCGGGACACGGCGGTGGTCCGGGTCATCGACGCCAGCCCGCTCGCCAACCTGCGCGCGTACGCGGCGCAGATCCCCGCCCTGGTCACCCGTGACGAGGCGCCGGACGCGGACACGCTGCGGCGGATCTTCACGCTGGACGCCGGGTTGCCGCCGTACGAGCCCACCCGGCTGGACCTGGTGGTCC
Organism: Streptomyces sp. NPDC005820; assembly: GCF_040630255.1. Taxonomy (NCBI): domain Bacteria; kingdom Bacillati; phylum Actinomycetota; class Actinomycetes; order Kitasatosporales; family Streptomycetaceae; genus Streptomyces; species Streptomyces sp. NPDC005820. The sequence continues at coordinate 8,831 of NZ_JBEXXE010000070.1, read as the reverse complement.
GGGGCGCGGATCCCGTGCTCGCCGGACTCCTCGAGACCGCCGACAGCGCCTGTGAGCAGCTCGCCGACCCGCGCGCGACGGCGCTCGTGCGTCGGCTGGCCGACGCCGTCGCCCTGCTCGGCCCGGAGGGGGCCGCCGTGCGCCGGCCCGGCGCCGACCCGAACGGGCTGGTGGACCTCGCCGAGCGCTACGCCTGGCTGCACGCGGCCGCCGCCTGTGTCCACCTGTGGTGGGCGAACCGGGGCCGGCCGCTGTACGGCGGCGAGGCGGGCGCGTCCGGCTGGCTGCGGGCGGCCCTGGCCTATCTGCTGGCCCGTGCGGACGGCGTCGATCCCCGGCGCCACGGGCCCGACCTGCTGCCCGCCGTCGACGCCGTGTCCGCGCTGCGCGAGCGCGGTCTGCTGTTCACCGCCGACCCGGTGCGGCTGGCGGCCGAGTCCCGAGGAGAGAGCTGATGCCCAAGGCCGATCTGACCGAGCTGGCGCTGCGGCTCGAGGAACACCTCGGGGACCCGCACGATCCGGGCAGCCGGATGGCGTACCGCACGGTCCTGGAGTACGACGAGCGTGAGACGTACCCGTACGACTTCGTGGGCGATCTGCGGGCCTGGGGCGTCCCCGAGTACGCGTTGCCCGGTGAGCAGGGCGGCCGGGCGGGGGACGTCGAGGCGGAGTTCAATCTGCTGCGTCTGGTCGCCCGCCGCGATCCGACCACCGCCACCGCCCTGATCATCACCAACCTCGGTTTCATGCCGCTGTGGGTGGCCGGCACGGACGAGCAGAAACGGAAGACGGTCCACGACATCCTGCACGGCTACCGGCTGTCCTGGGGGTTGTCGGAGCGGGCGTACGGCAGTGATCTGCTGGCCAACGCGATGACCGCCGAGAAGGTCGACGGCGGCTATCTGGTGACCGGTGAGAAGTGGCTGATCGGCAATGCCACCTGGTCCGACGGGATGACCGCGATCGTCCGCACGGGCGAGCGCGGCGGCCCGGCCGCGTTCTCGCTGTTCGTCCTCGACAAGCGGACCGCGCCGGTCGGGACGGTGCAGGAGCTGCCGCGCGAGCGGCTGCACGGGCTGCGCGGCATGGACATCAGCGGACTGCGGGTGGAGAAGCTGTTCGTGCCCGAGTCGGCCCGGATCGGCGCCGAGGGGCAGGGTCTGGAGATCGCCCTGAAGTCCACCCAGATCGCCCGCGCGCAGATCAGCTGCATGGCCATGTCGGCCGTGGACACCGGGCTGCGGCTGACGCTGGACTTCACCGAGGGCCGGATCCTGTTCGGCCGGCCGGTCAGCGACATCCCCTACAGCCGGCGCCAGCTCACCGAGGTCTTCGCCGACCTCATGGTCGCCGACGCGGTCAGCCTCGGCGCCGTGCGCGCCCTGCAGGTGACGCCCGAGCAGGTCAGCATCGGGTCGTCGGTGGCCAAGTACTTCGTGCCGACGCTGATGGAACGCAGCATGTCCCAGCTGTCGGTGGTGCTCGGCGCCCGCTTCTTCCTGCGCGGGCACCCGCACTACGGCGTGTTCCAGAAGCTGCTGCGCGATCTGCTGGTGGCCAACTTCGCCGACGGCAACACCGTGGTGAACCTGCGCAACCTCGGGCAGCAGTTGCAGGCCCTGCTGAGGACGGCGACGACCACGCCAGCCGGCGACGGGCTGCGCGCCACCGCGCGGGAGCGGGCCGCCGTGCTGTACGGCATCACCCGGTCCATGCCGACGTACGAGCCCTGGCGGCAGGAGCTGTCCAGCCGGGGCCGGGACGACACCGTGCTCGCCGCGCCCGACGGGATCGAGCGGCTGCGGGTTCTCGCCGAGGAGTGCAAGGAGGACGACGAGCGCTCCCGGCTGCTGCGGGCCGCCGACGTGGCGACGGAACTGCTGGACCACACCGCCTCGCTCGCCACGCGCTGCGAGGAGCTGCAGGTCCGGCTGGGCCGGGAGTTCGCCCAGTGCGCCGAAGTGTTCGATCTGGCCAAGGAGTACTGCCTGGTGCACGCCGCCGCCGCGTGCGTGCTCACCTTCGTGCACTCGCACGGGGCCCTGGAGGAGCCGCTGCCGAGCGGTGCGGTGCTGCTGCTCCAGCTCGAACGGCTGCGCAGGCAGCTGCGCCCGCACGAGGCGGCCACCGACCAGAGCGACATCGACGAGGTGATGCGGGCGCTGCGCCGTCTCCACGGGGGCGACCGGCTGTTCTCGTACTGGCAGTTCCCGCTCGCGCCCCGTACGGCCGACCTCGCCGCCGCCCGGCACTGAGCGGGACCGAGGAGCGGGTCGTGAACGATTCCCGGGCGGTGGACCTGTGGACCCTGCCCGAACACCGGGTCCGGGAACTGGCCGTGCGCATGGGCGGCCTGGACCTGCTCACCCCCGACGAGCGCTCCCGCCACGACCGGCTGATCCGTCCCGGGTCCCGGGACCGCTTCCTCGGCGGGCGGCTGCTCGGCCGGCTGGCGCTCAGCGCCCGCACCGGGCTGCCGCCGGCCACCTGGCGGTTCGTCGTCAGCCGGTACGGGCGGCCCGAACTCGCCCTGGACCACGGCGGGTTGCGGTTCAACCTGTCCCACACCGACGGCATGGTCGTCTGCGTGGTGACCCGGGGGCGCGGCTGCGGTGTGGACGTGGAGCGTGTGCCCTTCGACGAGGAGAAGGCGCGGCGGCTGAGTGTCTTCCTCGACGGCCCGTCCGACACCGCCGTGAGTGAGCGTTGGGTGCTGGCGGAGGCCTATCTGAAAGGCCTCGGCGTCGGACTGGCCGAAGGCGTCGAGGGGCTCGTCCTCCGGCGGCACGGCGGCGGACGGTTCACCGTCACCGACCACCGCAGGCCCGCCATGACGCCCCGCTGGCGGCTCACCCTGCTGCGCGCCTCCCCACACCATCTCGTGGCCGTCGCGACCGAGGGCGGCGGCCCCTTGCGCACCCGAACACCATCCCTCTGAACACGTAAGGACCTCCCATGTCTGAGCACACCCCTGTGAGCATCGCCGTGATCGGCTCCGGCCCCGCCGGCATCTCCGCCGCCTACCATCTGCGCGACCGTGCCCGGATCACCGTCTTCGAGCGCGAGCACCGTCCCGGCGGGCACGCCAACTCGGTGGAGGTCGAGGAGAACGGCCGGGTGATCGGCCTGGACACGGCGTTCATCGTGTTCAACCGCCGCTTCTACCCGCGGTTGTGCGGCTTCTTCGACGAGCTCGGCGTCGAGACCGTCGCGCACCCGGGCGGCTTCACCTTCTTCGACCAGGACAGCGGTCTGGAGTTCGGCACGGACGAACTGGAACTGGACGAGGCCGCGATCGAGGAGCGCTACGCCGAGCGGTACCCCGAGTTCCCGCACGTCTGGCGGGAGGTGCGCCGCTTCCACGAGGAGAGCCGGCGGGACTTCGTGCGCGGCCGGGCGGGCATGTCGCTGGGCGCCTATCTCGACCAGGGCGGATACAGCGAGGAGTTCCGCCACTCGTATCTGATCATGCTCTGCTCGGCCGTCTGGTCGGTGCCGGCGGAGCTGGTCTGGGAGATGCCGGCGGCCACGGTGATCGCGTTCTTCGTCGGCCACGACGAGGGCGGTCTCGGGGGCCGGCGGGTGGACTGGCGGACGGTGGGCGGCGGTTCGATCTCGTACGTCCGCAAGGCGCTCGCCGCGACCGGCCCGGATCTGCGGGTCTCCGAGCCCGCCACGGCCGTACGGCAGGAGGCGGACGGGGTCACGGTGACCACCGCCTCCGGCAGCGAGCGGTTCGACTACGCGGTCCTCGCCACCCACGCCGACGAGGCGTTCGCCCTGCTGGAGAACCCGACCGACGCCCAGCGGGCGGCCGTGGAGGGGATCCGCTACAGCGGCTCCAAGGTGGTGCTGCACACCGACCCGTCCCTGATGCCGAGCGACCGGGAGGGCTGGCTGGCCTGGAACTACGGCAAGGTGAAGGTGGACGGGGAGACCCGCTGCTTCATCACGTACTACCTGAACAAGCTGCAGGACCTCACCGCCGAGCGGGACTACTTCGTCACCCTCGACCCGCCCGGTCCGGTCGACCCCGCCACGGTCATCGCCGAGTTCGACTACACCCACCCCGTCATCGACATGGCGCTGCGCGAGCGGCAGTCCGTGATCTACGGGGCCAACGAGGGGACCCGGGTGAAGCTGGCCGGTTCCTACTTCCACTCCAAGCAGCTGGGGCCGGACCTGATCGGCTCCCACGAGGCAGCGTTCTCCGCGGGCGCGGACGCGGCGGCGCAGCTGCTCGAGGAGCTCGACGGCTGAGGGCTTCGCCAGGAGCGCCGTTCGGGGTGCCGCGGCCTGCCGTCGGGCGGCTGCGGCACCGTCGTGGCTGGTCGCGCAGTTCCCCACGCCCCTTCGGGGCGCCGGCTAGGGCGTGTGGCGGCGGGCCGATTCGTTCTCCTGGGCCATGCGCCTGAGGGCCATCAGGGCGGGTTCCAGGAGGACGGTCAGCAGCAGGGCGCGTTCGGCGGCCTCCAGCGGGTCGTCCAGGCCGTCGAGCTGGTCGAGGTCGAGGACCGCGGTGTCCTCGGCGAGCCGGGCGTAGGGCAGCAGGGTCCGCCAGTCGAGCGGGACGCCCAGGGCGCGCAGGGAGGCGAGGGTCTCGGCGAGGGCGGCCCGGGCGGGCGCCGAGGCGTGGACGTCCCAGTCCAGCTCCTTGACCAGCGCCTCGACCTCCGCGGCCTCCGAGGCGTCGTCGGAGGGCTGTTCGCCCACCCGGATGGCGCCCAGGGCGAGGCCCAGCAGGCGGTGGGTGTCCCCGGTGTACTCCGCGAGGGCGTCGAGCACCTCACGGGTGGTGCTGACCGACAGTCCGCGGACGCCGGTCAGGGCGCGGATCAGGCGGAGCCGGCGCAGGTGCTGGTCGTCGTACTCGGCCTGGGTGGCGGCCGTCTGGCGGCCCGGCGGCAGCAGTCCCTCGCGCAGGTAGTACTTGATCGTCGTCACGGAGACGCCGCTGCGGCGGCTCAGTTCGGAGATGCGCATACGGTTCGGCTCCGATTCGGTCGGCTCCACACTTGAAAACTGGATACCTCTACTGTCTAACATAGATAGTAGAGGTATCCAATATTCCTTCGCGCCGCCGGAGAGAAGGCCGCAGCCATGCCCACCCTGCGCTGGACGACAGTCAGCACCCCCGCACCCGACACCGAGGCGTTCGTGATGGCGTCCCGGCTGGAGGTCCGCTCGCTCAAGGACGTACCGCGCTTCTTCCTGAAGTCGCTGGCCGCGTGGAAGCAGGTCTCCGGCGCCCCCGGGGCATACGGCGCGTCCCTCGTCGCCGAGCCCCTCAAGCGCACCTTCTGGACGCTGTCGGCCTGGGAGGACAAGGCCGCGCTCTACACGTACGCGAAGACCGAGCCGCATAAATCGATCATGAACGGGCTGCGGCCCACGATGAAGGACTCGGTCTTCACGTTCTGGCAGGTCCCCGCCGCCGACCTGCCCATCGACTGGACGGACGCCCGGCGCCGCCTCGCCGAGCAGGAACGCACCGGTGCCTGAAACCCCTCACCCAGGAGAGAGCCCCACCATGACGCTGTCCGAAGAGAGCCCGGTCCTCGACGACCCGGCCGCCTCCGCCCCGGCGGCCGGGGGCCGCCGGATACCCCTCTGGCTCGCGATCGTCGCGGCGAGCGTGCCCATGTTCATGGTCGCGCTGGACAACCTCGTCGTCTCCACGGCCCTGCACACCCTCGCCGTGGACCTGAAGGCGGACACCCAGGAACTGCAGTGGTTCGTCAACGCCTACGTGCTGAGCTTCGCCTGTCTGCTGATGACCGGCGCCGCGCTCGGTGACCGCTTCGGGCGCCGGAAGGTCTTCGTCGTCGGCATCGCCCTGTTCACGCTGGCCTCCATCGGCTGCGGCCTGTCGGACACCAGCGCCCAGCTGATCACCTTCCGGGCGATCCAGGGCTTCGGCGCCGCCGCCGTGATGCCGCTGTCGCTGACTCTGCTGTCGCAGGCGGTGCCGGAGCGGCTGCGCGGGATGGCGCTCGGCGTGTGGTCGGGGGTGAGCGGGCTCGCCGTGGCGATGGGCCCGGTCGTCGGCGGCGCGGTCGTGGACGGTCTGGACTGGCGGTGGATCTTCTGGATCAACGTGCCGGTGTGCGTGATCGCCATCCCGCTGGTGCTGTTCGCGCTCAAGGAGAGCTCGCTGCCCGGCATCCGGCTCGACCTGGTCGGCATGGTGCTGGCGGCGGCCGGACTGTGCGCCGTGGTCTGGGCGATCGTGCACGGCGAGCCCGACGGCTGGACCTCCGGCAAGGTGCTCGGCGCGTTCGCCGGGGGCGCGGTGCTGCTGGCCGCGTTCGTCGCCTGGGAGGCCCGGGCCGAGGAACCGATGCTGCCGCTGTCCTTCTACCGCGTACGGGCCTTCACCCTCACCAACGTCGTCTCCGCGACCATGTACTTCGGGGTCTTCGGCTCGCTGTTCCTGCTCGCCCAGTACCTCCAGATCGTGCCGCCGCGCACCCCGCTGGAGGCCGGTGTGCGCACCCTCGCCTGGACGCTGATGCCGATGTTCGTGGCCCCCGTCGCCGGACTCCTCACCGACAAGGTGGGCGGCGGCCGGCTGATGGCCCTCGGCCTCTTCCTGCAGGGCATCGGCCTGGGCTGGATCAACCTGGTCGCGGACGTCGACACGGACTACTCCTCGCTGGTCGGCCCGATGATCGTGGCCGGTATCGGCATGGGCTTCGTGTTCGCGCCGACGGCGGCGGTCGTGCTCGGCTCGGTTGCCAAGGAACACGCGGGCAAGGCGTCCGGCGCCAACACCACCGTCCGCGAGGTCGGCGGCGCGCTCGGGATCGCCGTCCTGAGCACGGTGTTCGTGGCGCACGGCAGCACCGAGGGCCCCCAGCAGTTCGTCGACGGTCTGCACCCCGCGGTGTGGGTCGGCGTCGCCGTGGTGTTCGCCGGAGCGCTCTGCGCCCTGGGCATCCCACGCCGGCAACAGGTCCCCGAAGAGGCCTGACCGGCCTCTTCTCCCCCGACCGGCGGTCGGGGCGGACGCCTCCACACTCCCCCGCCGAGGTGTCCGTCCCGGCCGTCCTGCACACCTGAGCAGACCCCCGCTTGAATGATCAGATGAACATCGGGTTAGCATCTGAGCGCCACCTAGCTCGAAAGATAGGCCCGTGACGCTCAACGACGCTTCGTTCACCAACTGGAAGAACCGCGAGGAGATCGCGGAGTCGATGATCCCGATGATCGGGAAGCTGCACCGCGAGCGGGACGTGACGGTCCTGCTGCACAGCCGCTCCCTGGTGAACAAGTCGGTGGTCAGCATCCTCAAGACCCACCGGTTCGCCCGCCAGATCGCGGGCGAGGAGCTCTCGGTCACCGAGACCCTGCCGTTCCTCGAGGCGCTCACCACGCTCGACCTCGGCCCGTCCCAGATCGACATCGGCATGCTCGCCGAGACCCACCGGGCCGACGACCGCGGCCTGTCGGTCCTGGAGTTCACCGCCGAGGCCGTCGCCGGCGCCACGGGCGCCAACAAGATCGACCGCCGGGAGCCCCGCGACGTCGTCCTGTACGGCTTCGGCCGCATCGGCCGGCTCGTCGCCCGCCTGCTCATCGAGAAGACCGGCTCCGGCAACGGTCTGCGGCTGCGCGCCATCGTGGTGCGCGGGGGTGGCGAGCGGGCCGCCGAGGACATGGTCAAGCGCGCCTCGCTGCTGCGCCGCGACTCGGTCCACGGCCAGTTCCAGGGCACGATCACGGTCGACGAGGCGAACGGCACGATCATCGCCAACGGCAACGAGATCAAGGTCATCTACGCGAACGACCCGTCCGAGGTCGACTACACGGCGTACGGCATCAGCGACGCCATCCTGATCGACAACACCGGCAAGTGGCGCGACCGCGAGGGGCTCTCCCAGCATCTGCGCCCCGGCATCGACAAGGTCGTGCTGACCGCCCCCGGCAAGGGCGACGTCCCGAACATCGTGCACGGCGTCAACCACGACACGATCAAGCCGGACGAGCAGATCCTGTCCTGCGCCTCCTGCACCACCAACGCGATCGTGCCGCCGCTGAAGGCGATGCACGACGAGTACGGAGTGCTGCGCGGCCACGTGGAGACCGTCCACTCGTTCACCAACGACCAGAACCTGCTGGACAACTACCACAAGGCCGACCGTCGCGGCCGCTCGGCGCCGCTGAACATGGTGATCACCGAGACCGGTGCCGCGTCGGCCGTCGCCAAGGCGCTGCCCGACCTCAAGGCGCCGATCACCGGCAGCTCGATCCGCGTGCCGGTGCCGGACGTCTCGATCGCGATCCTCAGCCTGCGCCTCGGCCGCGAGACGACCCGCGACGAGGTCCTGGACCACCTCCGCGAGATCTCGCTGACCTCGCCGCTCCGGCGCCAGATCGACTTCACCACGGCCCCCGACGCGGTCTCCATGGACTTCATCGGCTCCCGCCACGCCTCGATCGTCGACGCCGGCGCCACCAAGGTCGACGGCGACAACGCCATCCTCTACCTCTGGTACGACAACGAGTTCGGCTACTCCTGCCAGGTCGTCCGCGTCGTCCAGCACGTCTCCGGGGTGGAGTACCCGACGTACCCGGCGACGAGCGTCTAGCACCTCACCGCAGGACCCGCGGAGTCGGTGCGCATTCCAGGTGCGAGATGCGCACCGACTCGGCATGTGGCGGCAACCGCCGTCGGGCCCAGGGCCTGTCGTTTGGATCAGGTCGGCTGAGCCGACGTGGCCTCTCGGCCGACCCGAGCGGGGTGTGGTGCGTGCGGCTGCAAGGCGGAGGAGGGCGGCGACGCGATGGGGGTCCCCCCGCTCGAGCGCAGCCGAGAGTGGGGGAGTC